>DEVX01000025.1 GCA_002363515.1 Candidatus Saccharibacteria bacterium UBA3225
TCGCAACAGCCGACTACAAAGCCGCATGACATCCGGTATTGACGGAAATGGGCAACTAACGCTTAGAGGTAGAATCCAAAACAAATTACCTAGGACGCGCGCTGGCAATGCGCGATTAGCCGAGGCACGCAGGAGCGCCCTCAGCACCGCAAGCGCCGACGTAACGAACAAGCGTATGCTAACAACCGCTGGCGTCGCCGCTACAGCCGCAGGAATTGCCAATAAAGCCGATTCGCAAATCATCGACGACGAAATCGTCAATATGGCTAAGGATACCAATAACTACAACGTAGATACAATGGAGACGAGATTAACTGCACTCTTACATCAAGACAGTCTAAACGAAGGAGAGAAGATTGAAGCTAAAGCCTTGATGAAAAAGTTATCACAATCTGGCGGCGACGGGAATAAGCGCTTGGCAAACATTGTTAGGAATACTAGTACAGAGACCAAGGCAAGCTCGGCGGGCAAACAGCTAATGGCCAATTACGCCACCAGTACCGATATTGCTGGCAATATTAGCAATAAAGATGCCTACGTAGCGCAATACCTACGAGATGTCCAGGCGGGTGCAGAAACGGTCGATAAGGAAAAAGTCACTACGGATACGTCATTCGACCAATGGTCCACTATGCAAATCAGAAAAGGCGATGGCGATCAGAATATAACAAATGAAGAGTTCGTCGCCACAAAACAACTAGATGACGACCAGCGCCTACTGCAACAAAGTACAACAAGCCTTAAGCAAACATACAATACAGGCAACATTACATCTACTCGCGCAGAGCGTATTATGCAAAATGAGAATCTTAACAAGAAAGATGAACAACATAAGATATTCACTAATATTCAACAAAACAAAGATGACCCATTCAAAGACATATCTAGCGATAAGAATCCTCATGTTACGCCAAGGCCAGGCAGTAGCGGTGGTGGCCGAAGCGGAAGCGGCGGAAACAACGGCGGAAGCGGCGGTGGCCGAAGCGGAAGCGGCGGAACCCCATAATCCGACACGAGCTCATATAAAAATACCCCAGTCGTCTGGGGGTATTTTTATATCTATAATATCTTTTCGCAAATACAATTATTTGCTTTTCGCATTGCCGACAACCGTTCGTCGGTGCCCTTAATCGTCCAGACTAAAATCGGCTTCCGAAGGCTACGCAGAGTATCAATTACCGGAATGTCTAAATCATTTTTGTCTACGGAAATAAAATCACTCAAAAACATCGACCAGTTTACAGCTCTTCGAAAGACCCAATTCTTAATGCCTTTAACGTCCTTAAACATACTGTTCGAAAATAGCTGCCCAACCGGTCGATCGCGAAATAGATGTCTCAGTTTTCGCACAATCAGTGGGTGAAAACTTTTTAGGGCGTAATCCCCAACATATCCATCGAGCAATTGCACCAAGGCTTTTTCAAGCTTACCTACGGGAGCATCAGATTTTAATTCGATAATAATTGGCACAGCCCCGTTTATTAACGCCAAAACATCTTTTAGCAAAGGAATGCGCTCATCTGTTCCACAGAGCCGATATTTTTTAAGCTTTGCTGCAGATAGAGTTTTTATCTCGACATCTGCACCGCACATCCGTTTGATATTATCGTCATGAAAAACCACCACGCGCCCATCGGCTAACAAGTGGACATCCAACTCAATAATATAGCCGGCGCGCACCGCCGCACCAAAAGCCGTCATTGAATTTTCTGGCACACTGCCACCGTGAAGGCCGCGATGCGCTATTAACGACGAGAATAGAAAATCTAGATTTTTCTTGCGCATTAAATAGCCAATTGATCCACCCAATAATATACTTGCTTACGACCGCCAGGTTGGCGCGCAAGTTCGCCCGACATCGCAAAGCCCTGTTCTGGAGCAGACCCGACGGCTTTTTCGGCCACAACACGAAAAGTATCTACTTCGCCCGAACCACCATGCGTACAAAACGGAATTACAATCTTACCCGTGAAGACATGTTTTTCCAAGAATGTATACATAATCATTGGCAAATCGCTACACCAAATCGGATAGCCAATAAAAATCGTGTCATAATCGTCAAAATCTGGCACATCCTCGGCATATTCAGGGCGCTCTTGCATGGCACGTTCTTCTGTCGCTTTTACAAGCTTTTGGTCGTAGCTATCTGGATATGGTTCTTTTGGCATAATCTGAAAGCTAGTGACATCATGCCCATCTTCTTTAAGCTTTGCTACAATCGCATCTGCCATCATTGCCGTATTGCCGACTTCATTCTTCTCGCCAGCAACAATATCCTCGCCACCTGCCGAGAAGAAACATACTAATACCTTACTCATTTTTCCTCCTATTTAAAAAATTCTACCGTAACTTTTCCATTGCCCATTACACTCTCAAGCGATTCCGGGCTCACGATTCTACCCAAACGCGTATATTCATACTGCGTATCAAAAGATTTATAGAAAATCACTATTGTATTGTCGCCATATAACATTACATCACCAGCATTAATGTGCTCTGGCTTATAGTTTTTCACAGGCAAAGTGTCGCTGCCCGTATAGTATTTTTCATTATTATTCAAATCAAGCATCTCTAGCTCAAACGGGGTAGAGGTTGCAAACTCTTGGCCAGCCTTACCAGGATTGACAGACATTAAATAGCTTTCGCCATTTACTCTAATTGAAATATATTTAATACCCGTATTTTCCTCCTCTTTTTGTACTTCTGATTCGGCTTCGACTGACACGTCTTGAGCTTTCTTGCGTTTTTCTTTCTTAATTGATTCGAAGCCAGTCCTCATGAAAATGGACATGCCAACCATCGCAATAACCATTGTTGCCAAGATCAAGATGATTTTCTTTTTATCACTACTTTCCATTAGCGTTTTCGTCTCGCTTTGTTATACTATATATTGTACAACAGATATGCTCGAACAGAAAATTTACAGCCTAGAAGAGGCAGGGCAGAAAACAAATTTAAGTGCAAAAATACTGCACTCTTTTTGCGATCATAATCTTATTCCTGGAGTTAAGCCCGGCACGAAAGCGCCACGCTTCGACGAATACGACATCCAATGGATCAAGATTGTCGATAACCTCAAACATTGCCGCATGACCAACGATGAGATATACAAATACGCTCAACTTTTCGCCAAAGGTAGTACGACTATACCAGAACGCAAAGCAATGCTCAAAGAAAAGGCCCAGGAACTTGAAGCCGAAATGTACGAGCTCCAAGCCAGTCTCGACTATATCAATTATCGCCAGCAATATTACGACCGCATCCTCGAACAAGATATCGACGGTGCCGCCGAAGTTCTGCTTGAATCAGATATGTGCATGTTTTAGTCTTTTAGCCAGATTAGTGCTAAATTGCGAAAATGCTTTTCGCTTTCAATATTCCCTCTATAGGAATTAATCAAATCCTTATGACAAACTGTACACAGGCCAGAGTCGATAATATTTTCCATTTTTACGCCAGCTCTCTCTAGCAACCAAGTATTACAACGTACCGTATCGATGTGGAATTTGCCACCTTTTTTCTCGGTTATCTCCTCAATTATCTCCGGGTACGCCTTCGCAAACTCGTCATATACATCCTGGTCGACTTCAAAATGATCCTGACGAATACTCGGACAAATCACGCAGGCTAAATCCGAGGTTCTCGTATTATACTCTGCAATCATTTTACGAAGCCCATTCTGGGCAATTTTCTGCAAAGTGCCACGCCAACCTGAATGAATGTTCGCAATTGCATGATGTACTGGATCATACATTAATAAAGAGATGCAATCTGCAACTTTAGTACACAAAACAGCACCACGCTTTGCGGTCACTAATCCGTCCGTATCCTTAAATTCGCGCACTGCGTCGTCATATTCTGCCACCACATCAGTATGCGCCTGAAACGGCATTATAAAATCGTCAACACTAACACCAAGCTCACTCGCAATTCCAGAATAATCCACCTCTGGCGAAATTGGCTCATAGTGATACCTCTTTGCGCCTCGAATTGCAAAAGCCGCACCAAGTTCAGGATACTTCTCAAGCTCAGGAAAAACTAGATACTCAGCCTTCTCGCCCACAATATGCTTTACGCGGTCATTGTCTAGCATCATTCGCTACAAGCCCAAAGCTCTTCATTGTCGTCGTCGTCGCGGCTTTGCTCAAGCTCTTGAATGGCCTTTTCCTCTTCGCTATTATCCTGGTCCATATCTATATTATATCTCATTCCGCGCTGCGGCCAACAACACCGATTAGAAACATTTAGCTATTACGCACAATAGGATATACTGAGCATATGAAATTACGCCTAGATCACGATCAAGTTGACATAGACAACATCGACTACATAAGCGAGCGTACGACCATACGCATCATGGTTCAGTTCAAATGGAACGACGAGAAATATTATGTCGTAAATCGAGAGATTTCCCTATATGACGCAGCCGAAGATGGCAACAATGCAGTATTTTATAATGCTCCAGAATTTATAATTGACGGAGCAAACCTAAACGAATCTACAATCTCCAAGGCAGTAGTTGCATTTCTTGCGCACTTCAAGCTATATATGTATTCATATTCAATAGCAGGACATAAATCCTACGTCTCCTACAATAGTAGTGCGCAAACCACACAGTTAGGCTTAAAATTCCAACCAGCCTACCACGACACAAATATCTTCATAGAGGCAATTGCGCAAACCGAGGACGGCATTGACTACAATCAAATTTTCGACACACGGATCAAGGGCGCAGTCAAGAGCATAAGCGACGAAGATTTAGTAAGAATAGGCTACAGCGACGATGAAGATTACATCCGCACCGCTACATTACTAAAAGAGAGCGAAATGCCACAAGAACTATTAAAATGGACCGAGTTTAAGGCTTAAGTAGACGGCTTTATTTGCTTTTATTAAAAAGCATTGGGCGAACCTTGGGCTCTCATCCTGCGCTGTAGCCAACAAAAAAAAGTCCTACGGACTTTCTTGATTGGCTGGACCGGCAGGATTCGAACCTGCGAATGCTGGGACCAAAACCCAGTGCCTTACCACTTGGCGACGGTCCAATCTTTCAAAATTCTATCACAAAAAGAAATCTTTGTCGAATAAGGTTACATAAAAAGGTCTCCCACTAGGGGAGACCACGAAGGCGCTACAAAGCTACGCATAACAAAAAGTTACAGCGACATAACAATGATGACGGTATTCGAAACATATACAGCATCATCCTCTAACCAAATCCATGCTTCATAGTCGTACCCACTCCCAGGCGAAACAAACTGGCACCCACTTTTATCGGGTAACAAATCAAAATAATAATCAGCAATAATGTCCTTTGAATGATCTACCGTAACATAGAGCCGCCCATTTTGGTTTACCGACATACTACCGTAAATTTTAGATTTACGCGCATAGAAATCACGCTCGATGGCCTTATATAAAGCCCCTCCCGCTTTAGCGGTAATCGAATCGCAGTCTCCAGTCGTAACATCACAATAATATACTTCGCTCAACATAGGCGGTATCGTCTCGCTTGAATTTGGCCCATACGTAAACCGATGCAGCGTACCCGACTCGGCAGACGATAGTCCAAAATTGAAGTATGCCAAATTGTCAGGCTCCATACCGGCTTTATCATGAAACTCACGCAATGCGGCTAACGGGATCTTAATTAAACCAGGTCTTACCGCATGAACTTTTGAAGCTACCAACGCGTTATAAAGGTCATTTCGGCTATCAGCATTCATACTTTTTACCTCCGTTATTAATGTGCAAAATCTACAAATATATAATCCTAAAATTATAAAATCCGCAAGCATTAGCATTTGACTAAAACGGCAATCTGTGATATAATACAAACATATATGCTCCTAGTCTTTTGACTCGAGCTCTTTCTTGCTAAAATATATTTATGAGCAAGACACTTATTAGCGCCCGCAGTCTCCGTAAGTCTTACGGCAAACGCAATAGCAAATTTGAGGCACTACGTGGCGTTACGTTGAACATTCACGAGGGAGAATCGGTAGCCATTATTGGCAAGTCTGGTTCTGGCAAATCTACGCTAATGCACCTGCTAGCGCTCCTAGACAAGCCAACTCGTGGCGAAATCACCTTAAACGGGCATCCTACGGCAAGATTGCACGCCCGCAAACTCAATGCCATTCGCAACAAAAAGTTTGGCTTCGTTTTTCAAAGCTTCTTCATGAATGCTAACGACACCGTACTAAACAACGTAATTCTTCCGCTAAAAATCGCCGGTGTTGGCTATAGAGAACGCCATCGTCGCGCTATCTCCGCCCTCAAGACCGTTGATCTCGACGATAAGCGCAACAATAAAGCCAGCGATCTCTCCGGTGGCCAAAAACAACGCGTCTGTATTGCGCGCGCTATCGTTAATGACCCTAAGGTCATCTTCGCAGATGAGCCAACTGGAAATCTCGACTCTGCTACTGGCGATAAAATAATCAACCTCCTATTCAAGCTTAACCACGAGAAGGGAATTACTCTCATCATCGTTACTCACGACCAAGATTTAGCAAACAAATGCCAACGCCAAATCAGCATCAAAGATGGCCGTATCGTCTCAGATTCCTCTGCCGACGTAGAGCAAGACGACGACGGGGACGAAGAAATTCGCGAAATCGTCGCCGAAAGCGAAGAAGATGATGACGACGATGATGCAACTCCAGATAAGTTCGAAGGCGACAATAATATCGACGGCATGCTCGACCAGAAGCACCCAGTCCGCCATATAAACATTGAAGAAGACGAGGAGGACCTATAATGAAACTCTTAGACATCATTCGGGACGCAAACGCCAATCTACTCCGCAATAAGTTGCGCAGTTTCCTAACTATCCTCGCCATTTTCATCGGCTCTTTCTCGATTATTTCAACCTCCGCTATTCAGGCGGGCGTCAATGATTTCATCGATCAACAGGTTGACAGCTACGGTGGCGAAGGCTATCTTGCTGTCGTATCGAAAGATTCCTTCGATGCCCTTGAGGGTTTAACTGGCGCCATGGGAAACGGCAATAGCGCCCCCATTGAATATAAGGAGGACAAGATTCAAGACGGCATGACCCCAATCACCAACGAACAGCTCGACAAAATCAAAAAAATCGACGGCATCGATGGCGATAGCCTTGTAGAACAAAAAACTTTAAACATATCCTACGTCAGCAGTAAAAAGACCGACAAAAAATATCTTATCGGCGCCGAGGCTTTGCCGCCAGGCAACATCAAAGTTGAGACTACCACCGGCGGACAACTCGACTTGCAGGGTGATGAATATCAAATTCAGCTCGAGAAAAAATATGTCGACGTACTCGGATATACAGAAGATAATATAATTGGCGAAAAAATCCAGCTCGTCGTAGTCGACCAGTTCAAGCATACTCAGAAAACTTTTAACGTAAAAGTTGTTGGCGTAATTGCGCCTGGCGTAGTATCAATGGGCTATTCCTACGTAAATAACAAAACAGCCGACGACATCTATACTGAAAATACTAAATACTATCCAGCAGAATATAAAGACCGCACCGTTGCAGTAGCTGTAAATTACGACTACGAAAATCACTCAGCAAAGGAAATAAAAGACAAACTTGAAGATATCGGCCTATCCGCCATGACTATTGATGACATTATCGGTTCAATCAAGACCTTCTTTGATATCATACTAACCGTGTTCAAGATCTTTGGCTTTATCGCCTTGCTGGCAGCCGCCATTGGCATCATCAATACACTTTTCATGTCCGTCCAGGAACGTACTCGCGAAATCGGCCTCGACAAAGCATTAGGCATGTCATCCGCACGCGTCTTCCTCAGCTTTAGTATTGAGGCTATCTCGCTCGGTTTTTGGGGCTCCGTATTTGGCATTACCGTATCGATGACACTCGGCAACATTGCCAATAATATTTTCCACGCCGAAGGTGGTTTCCTCGAAAGCTTCCCATCTTTCAACCTTGCGACCTACACTATCAAAGACATCATTATTGTCACTGTTCTGATCATGTTCATATCGTTCCTGGCCGGAACGCTTCCAGCCAGACGCGCCGCTAGCAAAAACCCTATTGATGCATTACGCTACGAATAAACCTCTCTTAACTAACCATAAGAATATGCTTTAATAGCATAACTGAGTACTCTAAAGTTACAACTCAGATACAATGGCACACAGAAAACACCACCGGCCCAGCCGGTGGCTTTTGATGTAGAGGTTTTACAGAAGACCCAGAAAATACGCTACCATAACGAGTATGAATACATATTTCGTGAGCCACTTCAGTCCAAAAATGCCCAGAATAGCGCCGATAACACAATAGATAATGCTACTAATAATCATCATAGCCGTAATACCGATCACTGTAGTAAATAGAAAAAATGCGACCGCTATAGCGAGATAAGTGCGCAACCAATACATTCTCATCACCTCCTTAAAGGTACCAACTTTCGTAAGCAGCTCAGACTCAATTATGACACTTTTGCATCTAGCTGTCAAAACATATTTTTGCTATAATTAACAGATGAACGCAAAAATCGACAAACTCGTTCCAGGCGGGCAGGGGATTACCACACTTGCCGATGGCAAGAAAGCTTTTTTATGGAATGCGTTACCGGGAGAAGAAGTCGAATTTGAAATCACTAAAAACAAACATAGTTATTGCGAGGGTATCGCCACAAAAGTCATCTCGTCGTCGCCATTTCGCATCGAGCCGAAAGACGCATGTTATCTCTCAACTAGCCCCTGGCAAATTATCGACCGCACAGAAGAATTGTCGCAAAAACAGTCCCTCGTCAAAGAATGTCTTCGCCAACAACACATCGATGCTCCCGTTGAGCCTACTATTACCGACGGCAAGGATTTCTACTACCGCAACAAAATGGAGTATTCTCTCTACTGGAGTCACGAAGATAATCTGATCTATCCAGCTTTCCATACGCGCGGCACGCATCGCAAATCACCTATAGCGCAAAGCTCAATCGAACGCCCAGAAATCTTCGCAGAAGCCCAAAGGATTATCGCCGACCTTAATGCTAAACATGCCGAAGCGCGCGCCTATCAGTCGCTCCTCATTCGCTGCGATCAACAAGGCAAAGTATCCTCGGCACTCTTCGAGAATCGCAAACCGCATCCGGTCATGAGTCTACTTGAAGATTCTCTCTGCGATTACAAGTACTCTTACTCGCCAAACGGGTTTTTCCAAATAAATCTACCCGTCTATGAATTAGTTCTCAAAGAAATATCAAAGCATATCACCACCGACAAAGTCCTCGACCTTTACGCCGGCGTTGGCAGTATTGGCTTAAGTGTTGCCCGCAATAAAAACCTCACGCTCGTTGAAGTTAATGGCGCCGCTTTTGCCGAAATGCAAAACAACACTAAAGGAACCGCCGCCAATTGCATACTCGCCAAATCCGAAGATGTCACAGAGTATGTTACTCCGGATTGCATTGTCATTCTTGACCCGCCACGTGCCGGATGTGATCAAAAACTCATCGAAAAACTAAACGAAGTTCAACCAGAGAAGATTATCTACCTTAGCTGCAACCCTATCACACAGGCGCGCGACCTTGCGGCGCTACAAAATTATCATATAGCGAAATTGCAGCCATACAACTTCTTCCCGCGTACCCCGCATATTGAGAACCTCGCCATTCTCGAAAAAGCTTAATGGCTCTATTTATGCTAGAATAGTCCTATGATTATCTCGATTCTTGGAGCTGGCGCATTCGGAAAAGCGCTCGGCAAAATTCTCACCGACAACCATCACGAAGTAAAATATTACGATCCTTACGTTTATCCAGACGTATCGCTAGAGCAGGCTACTTACCAGGCCAACGCCATCACCATCGCTATTCCATCTGCCAATCTGCCAGAATTTCTCGAAACATACCCTTCGCACCTAAAAAAGCTCCCGACCATTTTGGCGACAAAAGGCATCTGCGATCCCAGCATGTTTGACGATTTTGAACAGTTTTCGGCCATTTCCGGACCAGGCTTTGCTCAAGAAATAATCGACGGGAAACCCGCCACATTTACCGCTTCCGCACCCTTCGCTATGGGGTTACTAAAGAACGAGCAAATTCAAATCGAGCTGCAAGAAGATTTACTCGGCATCCTACTTTGCGGCTCGCTCAAGAACATCTATGCTATCGGCGCCGGCTATCATGGCGACTCCGAAAACGATTCAGCCATTTTTATCCAACACGCTCATGCTGAAATGCAAAAATACCTCAAAGATCACGGTGCTCAGCCATACACGGCCGAACTAGCCTGCGGCATTGGCGACCTAATTCTTACCTGTACTCACGACACTTCTCGCAACTACATGTGCGGCGTTCGCCTGCGCGAAGGAAAGAGTTTGCCAGAAATAATCGACGAACTAAAGACTGTTGAAGGCGTATCTGCGCTCAGCAAAATCGACCATGCAGATTATATGATTCTTGACGAAATATACGACCTTGTTGGTCAAATAGATTAAAGTAGTCCTTCAATATAACCCACCGAAACATCTTTTATCTGAAAGTTCGTTTGGCGTATATGCGCATCGGCCACTAAAAGCGTTCGCGCAATTTTATCATCATATTCCTGACCAAGGGACTCTTTATATCTCTCCGAAAGCTGCTTTAAATAGTCTTGCTCAATATCGTTCGTAGCCGACTCGCATAACGAGGCAAAGCTATCAAAAAGGTACCGCTTTGCCGTCTCGGGCTTGTCGTCATAACCTTTATAAAACGCCACTAGCTTATCGTATTCTGCAAGAATAGCGCCATATAGTGCTTTAGTATTTTTCACATCCTTAAACTGCAAAAATAGCTGCTCCATCGCATAAACTTCATTGCTAGTTATCTTTTTCCGCGCCAAAAGATATTTAAACAAATCTACATTGTCAATATCATCGCAAAAGATTGCACTATAATAAACTCGACTAAGTTTTGCATCGACAGAATGAACATATTTTTCAATACTCTTATTCTTTTGCTTAGCAAACCAAAGATCATGGCATTTATTCTCAACGTCATCCGCAACCTTATATTTATCAGCCACATAACCGTTCAGAAAAGCTTTTAACTTCGAATCATATCGCTTAACCCCGTCTAGGCACAACACCCAACCTAGAGCCTCTTCAAACTCATCTTTTTCAGACTCATTCACATATTTAATACGACTACGATTCTTTATTGGCCAAACATCACCAACGCGCGGCCAAAACAACTCATATATAAGTTTTTCCATCGCATTATTTAAGCCGGCATCTTCGCCTGGCAAAGCTTTCCAAAAATAATTCAAAAGATCACACGCCATCCAATACAAGTTATAATCTTCATCGTTTTTTATAGTCAAATTCCTAAGAATGCTCACGACCGCAGGCAAAACATTGCTGTATTTTTTGTAATCTGCCACCTGCATATAATTACATAGATAAAAGGCGATAAAATTCCGGTTATATTTTCCTGAAATTATTTCTTTTTGAATTTGCTTATCTGCAGCAGTAGAGAAATTTACAAGTTGCGGATACTTAAAAAAGACGCACGGATCGTTCGTTTCCGTATAGCTTTTGAGACTAACATTTATAGTTTCGAGACGTAAAAACTTTTCCCGAATATCTTCGCCTAATAAGTCATTCAAACGCTCGTAGAACGTACCAATATTTCGCGACAAATTATTATATTCAAAGAAATCGTAAAAGAAATGAACCAACTTTGCAACGTCCACTTTATCAAAAATATAACAGGCACGAAAGATTAATAATTCACGCTCGAAATCCAACTCGTCCTCATCAAATCTTAAATGTGAATCCCCACCAATACAGCGCTCATAACTGACCGCTTTTACCCAATCTTCGGTGCTAATTATAAAATCATCCGGGCACAGAAAACGCGCTAGTAAGACGCACATAAAATCTATCTCATCTTCATCAACAAACAAAAAATTGCAATAGTTGTCTTCCAAAATGTTTTTAATCTTGAGCAAATCGCCAGACATCTGCGAAATAATACTTGGTTCGGCAAAATCCGACATCGGAATTGTATTAATAATATCTAGGTATTCTCTAAACTGTGCCGCATCAGTCACAATACTATTGCTAGTCAAACAATCCGCGTAGCGTAATTTCATTACGGCACTGTCATTCAACGCCGCAACGCCCAATTTGCCAAAATATTCATTATGTATCTTTAAAAAGCGCTCGTTTTTTAGCAGCCGATTCATTTTTACGAGTTGAGCCGTACCATCTACATGGCCGTAAGTATCTTTTCGTAGTCGATCGAATATCTCACGATATTTTGGGCTAACTAAATGACTTGTCTTATAGCTTTGAAACACAAATCCGCCCAAATCACCATTTGCGTCAAACGAAATACCCTTCCGCATCAACACACGCACCGAACGCGCGATAATATGAAACCGATACGAACGAAACATATCAATTACTTCATAGTGGTCCAATGCGCGAATAATCTCATTGTAAGCATCTGGATTATCGGCATACTTCAGCTCGTATTCCTTCAGTTTTCGACCATCCAACGCATAAAAATGTATTACCGCATCGTGCAAAGACGAATAGCGCGGTATTATCGTCTCAAAATAAACAATCCGACGACATATCTTTTCAAAATCGCCAGCTTTCTCGAAGCTAAAAATAGCATCTCCATTCTTTGCGCCATCACCTCTTGCCATATATAATTATTATATGGAATTCGAGAACGCTTATCAACACCTTAACGACCAACAGCGCGCCGCTGTTGATCATATCGACGGGCCATTATTAGTTATCGCAGGACCAGGCACCGGCAAGACCCAGCTTCTTTCCGTTCGTGTTGCCAATATTCTTAGGCAAACCGACGTTGGACCAGAAAACATCCTTTGTTTAACTTTTACTGAAACTGGCGCTAGTAATATGCGCAAGCGCCTCGCCGATTTTATTGGCCCAGAGGCCTACAAAGTCCAAATTCAAACCTATCACGCTTTTGGCTCCTACATCCTTCAGGAGCATCGTCCAGATTTAACCGCCGCCATCGACGAGCTTGAACGTTTTACTTTGATTCGCAGCATTCAAGAGTCACTCGACCCAACTGACATTCTACGCCCAGAGTTTTACACTAGCTCCATCATTTCTGCTATTTCCGACTTGAAATCCGCAGCCCTGTCACCAGAAGATATTCGCAAAATCGTCAATCGCAACCAGATCGATTCCGCTAAGATCTATTCTGCCATATCAGAAGAAATCCAAAGCACGCGCGGCTTGCGCTATCCGAAATCCGCCGAAGTGTACGGACGTATTCTTGACGCCATTAAAACTTTTGTCGATGCGCCAAGCTCACCCGAATATATTGTTGGAAAGGTCGAGCCAATCGCAAATATTTATTATCGCTCGCTTGCCGAAGCTCTACTTGCAGAAGAAAATTCTGCTAAACCATCTTCAAAACTGCCGGGAAAATGGCGAGATAAGTATTTTAAGAAGGACAAAAACAACAACTACGTTTTTGGCGACGATATCGCTAATAAGAAATTGCTCAGCCTCGCCAATATCATGGAAAAGTATAGTGCCGCGCTAAACGCGTCTGGGCTCTTCGACTATGACGACATGATCCTAAACGCCATCGACTTGCTTAAGAACGATGACGAAAAACGTTATAACGCCCAAGAGCGCTTCCAATATATTCTACTCGACGAGTTTCAAGATACCAATGATGCTCAAGCGCAGTTAGTTAGCCTACTTACCGACAATCCTAGTAATGAAGGTAAGCCAAATATTATGGCCGTCGGCGACGATGATCAGGCCATTTACGGCTTTCAAGGCGCCAATACGTCTAACTTCTTCGATTTTGATGCCAAATATCACCCCAAACAAATCTTCCTTACCAAGAACTACCGCTCCTCGGCACCAATTCTTGAACTATCGCACAATATTATCGAACAGGCGACAGACCGTTTCTGTAAGGCGCCAAACGTCAATATTGATAAGCATATCTCGGCCGAAAACGCACCCGACCAAACAAATATCGAGATCCGTGAATTCAAAGCCTATCAAGCCGAGTATTCATACATCGCTCGCGAAATACGCAAAATACTCGATAATGGCACAGCGGGGAACAATATCGCCATCATCGCGCCAAAGCATAAATACCTAGTCTCTATTTTGCCGTATCTTCACGCGCTAAATATTCCTGTTTCATATACGCGTCGCGAAAACATCCTTGAGGACAGCGACATCAACGAGCTGCTCAATTTCTGCCACACATTACTCGCCATCGCACAGAATCCAAAATACGCCGACACATACTGGTTTCAATTATTGTCCATGCCATGTTGGAATCTCGAACCCAAAACCATCATCGAGTTAATTCAATCAGCAAAATACAGCAAACAGAGCATCCTCGAGCATATGCTTGAGGGGGATAATGAACAATTGAAAGAAATTGCGAATTTTATCACGGAACTTTCCGCCCAAACGGAGACGTATTCGGCCGAATATATCATCAATATTGCCTGTAAAAAACTCTTTGATAATGAACTTGATAATTACGAATTGTTTAGCAACCTAAATACACTTCGCGACATGCTTTCAGCAAAAAAGACTAGAAATAGCGAAAAACTCAAGCTAGCCGATTTTATACATATGCTAGACGCTTACAATAACGCCGAAATGGCCATCTTGAACAAATCACCCTACCACGAATCCGACACGGCTGTACAGCTACAAACCGTACATTCCGCCAAGGGGCTAGAATACGAACATGTATTCTTGATTGCGGCCGATAACAAAAACTGGAGCGAAGCAAAAGGGAACACTGATCTTATCACCCTACCACGCAACCTTGAGCATGTCCGCCATACCGGCGACTCAGCCGACGAGAAAATTCGCGTGTTCTTCGTTGCGCTAACTCGCGCAAAAGCATATTTGCACCTTACCTACAGCCTCTCCGACTTTGCCGGACACACCGCCGATCGTCTGAAATATCTAGATATCCGCGAAAATGAGAATCATTCTCAAATTAGCAAGGTTACCCCAGAGGAGTTTGCTGAGATTATCCCTAGCGAAGCCGACGAATTACAGCCAAGCGACATCGCCCCAGATAAGTGGCTCGACAATTATATTCCCGACGACGAAACCCGCAAAAACCTACTCTTGCCATATGTCGAGAAATATCGCATTTCGCCGACCCATCTCAACACCTTCCTGGACTTACGCTACGGAGAAGGCCCCATCACATTTCTGCGCAACTACATCATTGGCGAGCCTAGCGATGAATCCAACAACTTCGCCCTCATCTACGGAAGCCTTATCCATGAGATAATGGACGAGATTAATAAGGAGAATATTAGCAACGAGGAAGCTATCGAGCGGTTCGAGAAACGCATCGATGAGGCCGACACGGACGAAAAAACCAAAGAGGACCTGCATAAGCGCGGTCAGGCAGAGCTAGCCAAATTCCTCAGCGAACGCGGCGACTTGATTCGCAACACCAACGCCGAATCCGAACGCGGCTTCTTTACAGAAACCATCACACTTGGCGACGCTATTTTAACTGGCAAAATCGATCGCGTAGAAATCGATGAAGACACTAAAACCATAACCGTCGCAGACTTCAAGACCGGAAACGCCAAGCATAAATGGAGCACCTACGACACGACATTTGCCTATAAAATCCAATTGTATTTTTATAAATTCCTAATCGAGAATTCTAAAGATTTTCGTAACTATAAGGTCAAGACTGGACGCATTGACTATATCTCGCCAGACGACGAAGGCGATATTGTTTCATTAGAGCTAGAGTTTAACGAGAAAGACTCCGCAGATATAAAACATCTTATCCAGGCCGTATTCCGCCACATCAAGACTCTCGATCTCCCAGACACTACTGCGGCCCTAGAGAGCAGTAATCCAACAAAAGCATTCTACGACCAGCTAATTGCCGAAATGTAGAACACTACTATTGCAATATTCCCAATAAAATATTATAATTATATA
>DEVX01000045.1 GCA_002363515.1 Candidatus Saccharibacteria bacterium UBA3225
AACGACTGCGTCTTGCGCTGCGTTCTCAGCATCGGCAATTTGTTGCATGATTTTTTGTTTTTTAATATTTAGTTCTTTGCCAAAATCAGCCCGCTTTTCAGCCGGCATGTCTTTGATTTTGGCGTATTCTGCGTTGAGCTGTTTTAGCTCTACTTTTAAATCCGAAATACTAGGCATGATAACTAGTATTTTATCATATCTCTTATCTGTTGACTATTTAATAACAAAGATAATAATAAGCGCCACCGCAGCTAGCGAAACCAGTGTAAACCAAAACCAACTAAAACGACCAGTTTTTTGAGTGCCGCGCAGATATTCGGAATCTTCCACTAAGTCTACGTCTTCATCGCGTGAATTACGGCGAGAACGTTCGCGCAAATCGGCAGAGATACGCTCTTGCAATTTTGATTGTTCTTCATTTCCTTCTACCATTATTCCCACGACGTATCTCCTTTTTTATTGAACTTTTTTATTTTAGCATAAAAAGCTTATATCTAAAAAATACAGAAAATAGATAACTTATCTAGAAATATGATATGATGTTTTATATATAACACTTAAGGAGAGGTAAAATGGCAACAACCAAAGCCAAAACGGCCAAGAAATCTGGCGCCAAAAAGACTTCCGTGAAGTCTAAGGCCGCGTCTTCGAAGCCAAAAACTGTCAAAGCAGTTGAAGCCAAAACTACCAAAAAAGCCAAAGTTACCACGGTGGATAAGGTTCAAGATGAGGCAGAAAAGGTAGCAGAGGAAAAAGTCAAAATAGTATCCGCAAAGTCACACCCAATCAAAGAGTTCTTTGCGCGCAAGTTTGATGCTTCCGAAAATATTTTGACAATATTTAAAGACACAAAAATCATTGGAGCAATCATTGGCGAGATTATTGGAACTGGCGTTATCGCAGCTATCGCATTAACGCTCGGCCTATTTAATCCACTTTATTTGATTTTTGGCTATCTCGGCGTAACGTTAGCTGTCTTCACGCTTTCTGGCGCACATCTTAATCCGGTCATTACGGTCGGCATGATGGCTAGTCGCCGCGTTTCAGCCATTCGTGGCATTCTTTATTTAATCGCACAAGTCATCGGCGCATGGGCAGGCTTTGCAATCGTCAACGGCTTTTATAATGCCGGCATCGCGTCTGGCAATATTGCCGCCGACAATACTACACTACCGGCGCTCACTGCAACTAGTGATTTGGCCGCCACGACCGAAGGCTTTAGCTTCTTCTGGACAATCACAATATTGGAGTTCGTAGGTGCGATTATTATCGCGTTCTTCTACGCTCGCGCGCTTGCCTACAAGCGTAGTGCTTTTACGTTTGCAGCAACCGTATCTACTGGCGTCTTTTTAGCATTACTATTTGCAGTCGTCATCACTGGTACCTACTTAGGTATTCAAGAAAACTCATTCGTATTGAACCCAGCAGTCGCATTTATGTATGGTGTATTGCCAGGTAGCGCTGAAGGGTTTGATGCCTTAATGAACGCATTAATGCCGATGCTTGTTACCTATGTATTGTTCCCAGTACTAGGTGGCGTAGTTGGCTTCTATTTGTCCGATTTCGCTTCAAAGCTAAGCGGCAAAGAGTTAGCGAATTAATCCTTAAATACCCAAAAACACACTCCACGTGGGGTGTGTTTTTTGAGCGCACATCTTAATATGATGTTTATACTTATCACTACACATGAGTTAAAAAATGATATAATAATTATTAGAAATATGCATCAAGATTTTAATAATACACCAACCTCAATATCGACAATTCAGCCTCAGATGGCGAACGAACCAATCACCAAAGAAAAGGCAAAGCGAAAAAAAATTATTAAAATTGCCTCTGTGTTTTTCTTTATTTTTGCCGTAATTATAGTTGTCTGCGTATTACTAAGCTTGGATCCGACAATGGTCTATAGACAGGGCGACGATTTTGGTAGCATAGACGCCGAACCGGTTACGTCATATCAACCTAAGCACGTAACGCCAGGTTTTACTGCTAATGACCTTCTCGGAAGTTGGAGTTGCAGCAACGACAAATCTTTTACATTCACTAATGATTCCTTTACTTCTTTAAATAAGCTCGATGATGACGAGGTTGGCTATTCGGGTAGCTATACATATAATCCAGATACTAATCTAATTGCTTTCGATATCGACTCGATTATACAAAATGGCGAAAAGAAGCCTGCGACGGAGAAGACGTGGCAAAATAGCTACTCCGTCTCGAAGGAAGACGATAAGCTTCTGATTTATCCGGACGATGATGGCGACAATGACAATGCATATGTTTGCGAGAGGAGATTAGATGACTAAAAAGGCCATAATTATATCCCTAATGATTGCGATAGTTTCTTGCCTAGCACTCGCAAAGCCGGCGTCAGCAACAGAGCACTTAAACTGGCACGAAGAGTACAAGAGTAAATGGAAAATAATCGACATCAGAAAGGATCAAATCGAGAAGCTAGTTGTTTTCAAGAATAGCGGAAAATTAAAGATTGGAGGCACAACTACTAAAGGTAATCACTGGTGTCAAGGTTCCACTATCACGCCAAGACATATAGTTTGGGCAAGTTGGGAAAAAAACGAATATGAAGTGCAAATCGTTTTTGCAGATAGAAATCCACCATACCACATCCAAGGTTATGTATCTGGTTATTTCGAACACGCACCACTAACTTACAACTGGAAGCGCGACGAGGTAGTCGTTGGCGGAAATGGGAACTGGACGTACATCAGCGACAAGACTATGAAGAAAACAAGAAGCGTCAAACGAAATAGAAAAGATTTAGCCTATAATAATAAGTATGACGCCTACAATGTTGGAGACAAATTCTATACCGACGATTGGCATACAGTTCCCGGGATAAAAAGTAACACATTCAAACATGGACTAATCCCACAGCAGCAGGCCTCTTATAATGATTATGTCTATAGAATTGCTAACGATTGGGGGTGTGGCGAGTGGCATTCAAATATGCACTGGGAGGATCAAGCTATTTGCTGGAAAGGACACGGTGGTACCGGCATAATATTCGCCATTAATGTTAAAACTGGCGAACTCGAAAAAACTTTCGTCATAAATACCGACGTCATAGCTGAAGAGCTCGAAAGTATCTCATTCGACAAAAACGGCGACATGTATTTAGCATACAATAAGAGTGGTGCAACTTTTTATAAAATATCTCATGAAGTATTAAATACTTCTCCGTCCGAGGGTGGCAGCACACCATCGGGCGACACTGATCCCGATACTGACAATAACGGCGGTTCCGGCAACGACGCACTGAGGCGCCACAAAGAAGCAATGGAGAATCCGCCGGATATTAATATAGCCCCAGACAATGAGGTTAGATGCACTTCCATCCTCGATCCTTCACTATGCGAGAGCGATGATGGTTCTGCAATTCAGCAAATTCTTATCTTCATAATTGAAACGATGTCAATTGGCGTCGGCACAATCGGTGCAATCGGCTTTATGCGTTGCGGATACATCATAATGACCGCGCGCGATAATGTCTCAAGCGTCGAAAAGGCGAAAACTCGGATTCTTGAAATAGTTATTGGTATTGTCGCCTGGGCACTTCTCGCATCGACAATTTACTTGGTTACGCCGCGCACCGAAGTCGTCGATACGGTTCTGGAGACTGCTGAAGTAATTGATTTTCCAAAATAATCATAATCTACCGAATAAAAAATACCTCCACCGGGGAGGTATTTTTTATATTTGCTCGAGATTATTCAGTTACGCCAAGCTCAATGCGCTTGAATTGTTTGACATTGATATTTTCACCAGTCTTTGCGATGGTTTCTTTAATCAAGTCAGCGACAGTCTTCTTATCGTCGAAGATATATGGCTGATTCATCAAAACACGATCAGCAAAAGCTTTAGAGACTTTGGAAGCAATAATCTGCTCTTTCTTGTCGGCAGGTTCTTTGCCGGTAAGAGTCGCTTCGGCTTCTTTCTTGGCCTCTTCCATCTTCTCTGCTGGAATATCTTCTTCGGAAACCCATTGTGGGTTCATGCTGGCAACTTGCATAGCAAGCTTGTGCGCGAGATCTTTAAACTCATCGGTTTTTGCAACGAAAGAAGTTTCGCAGTTAACCTCGACGATAGCGCCAATGCGGCCACCATGCACATATGATTCAATAATGCCTTCGCGAGTTTCACGATCGCCACGCTTTTCTGCTTTGGTAAGGCCTTTTTTGCGCATTTCGGCAAGAGCTTTATCGAAATCGCCTTTAGCTTCTACGAGAGCTTTCTTTGCATCGGTTAAACCAACACCGGACAACTCTTTCAACTTCTTGATGAGCTCAATGCTAATGGCTTTTGCTTCACCAGCAACTTCTTTTACGCTTTTTTCTTTTTTCGTAGCCATTTTATTACTCCTTTTAGTTTTTACTTAGTAGCTTTAGCTTTGCCTTCTTTGATAGCGGCGGCAAAGTATTCGAGGATAAGCTTGACGGACTTGATAGCGTCATCGTTGGCTGGAATCGGATAGTCAATACCAGTAGGATCGCTGTTTGTGTCAACGATTGCAAATACTGGAATATTAAGACTTTGAGCTTCCTTGATTGCATTCTTGTCTTGGATCGTATCAGACACGATAACCGCAACTGGCTGTTCGGTCATATCCTTAATGCCGCCGTAACGCTCATTAAGATCATCGATTTCTTCTTGAAAACGTTGAACTTCGAGCTTGTTGTAGCGTTTTTCTAGTTCGCCAGAAGCCATACGGCGTTCAAGATCCTTAAGCTTGCGAATCTGTTTGTTGATAGTCTCAACGTTAGTAAGCATACCGCCAATCCAACGAACAGTAACATATGGCATATCGACAGACTCGGCGATTTCCTTGACGGTATCTTTCATCTGCTTCTTAGTGCCGACGAAAAGAACTTTTTTACCACCAGCGACGCGGCGGCTAATTTCCGGAAGAGCGCTATCGAGAGCGTCTACGGTCTTTTCAAGGTTGATAATATGAGCACCTTGGCGCTTGCTGTGGATGTATGGAGCCATCTTTGGATGCCAGCGGCTAGTCTTGTGACCAAAATGCGCACCAGCGGCAAGGAGCTCCTTGATATCTGCTTGTACAGGCATTGTACCTTTCTCCTTCACTCGTAACTTATACGAGCTGATTCATTAAAATTTATTACTTGACTATTTTAACATATAACCTCCGTTTTGCCTAGAGATTGATTCTATAATTAGTCTCTATTAGTGTTCGCGAGCTACAGTACCCTTCTGCGTTTGACTAATCTTTTATTATATGATATAATTCTATCGTTGCTTTAGTCTCGCACATTAGAAATGGGGTGAAACAATGAAAACAAAAAACATTAGTCTCGTAATCCTTGCTGAGGAGCCGAAGAAGGCGCCGAGAACTTCAGCCGACAAACCGTTGCTGATTCGTACGGAAAATGGTGAGCTGATGACAAATCGTGTGCGCAGCCTGCTGCGTGAATACGGAGATCGAGTTCGAATCCCGACCAGCCTGATGCTGGAGGTACTCGAAGATCGGAACCGCAAATCACACCAGTTAAGGATTACGAAGCGCGACCTGAATGCGCTTAACGATTTGACTGGCGATACGATCGGCGTACTGCTGCAGCTGAGAGACTCGGCAAACAAGTTGGTTGAAGCTATCTACGATGCCCGTTCGGATAACATGTTTGAGGATATTTCCTCAAATCTCGATGCGCTGGATAACGCATTGGAGGTTGCCGATGACTTCCTTGACGATATGCTTAATGATTGCGATTGTGACGATTGCCATGATGACGAGGCAGAGGCCTAAGCACTAGTACCTTATCAACCCCCACTCAACAAAAAGGCCGCCCCACTTTCTGGGACGGCCGCTTTTTATATCTTTTTTATTCCTGATAGGCTTCTAGCGTGACATTGACGACTTGTTCTTTACCGTCGCGCAAGATGGTGACTTTAATAGTGTCGCCTACCTTATATTCGCCAACTAGCGTCGACACCGAACCAGCATGGCCAACTTCAACATTGCCAATTTTTGTAATTATGTCTTTGTCTTTAATTCCCGCTTTGTCGGCTGGACCACTTGGAAGAACTGATGATCCGTTCTTTGAAGAATTATATACATACGCGCCCTGCTTGACTGAGAGGTTGTATTCTTTAGCAACGTCCGGCGTGATAACCAAATAGCTTAGCCCCATATATGCACGCTCCGCCTTTCCATCATCCATGATGCGCTTGAGCATGCCTTTCACAGCAGATATCGGGATTGCAAAACCGAGCCCTTCGGCAGTAGTTGAAGTGGCCGTATTAATACCGATTACATCGCCGGCAGCATTAACTAAAGGCCCACCAGAATTACCAGGATTAATCGCCGCGTCGGTCTGAAGCATATCTGACAAATATTCAACGTTACTACCGTCTGAATCGCCAGCCTCGATAGAGCGCCCCATACCACCAATTATGCCCTGGGTTACAGAGTTTTGGTATGCGCCGAGCGCGTTACCAATGGCCAGAACTGGTTGACCAACCGCTATCGTCTTGGAGTCGCCCAGCTTCACGACTGGAAGGTCTTTGGCGTTATTGATCTTGAGATAGGCAACATCATTAAGTGGGTCGAGACCCAGTAATTCGACATCACTATAAGTATCACCATCGTCAGTGATGACTTTAATATTTCTTGCACCCTTTACGACATGCTTATTTGTAATAACGTAGCCGTCAGAGCTTACAATCATGCCTGTACCAGCCGACTGCGATGTGCCGCCGAATCCATAGTAGCTCGAGGCGCTATAGCTCTCGCTAACAATCGAGACTACGGCAGGAGTCACTTTGCCGACGATGTTAGCAATGGATGTCTCTTCGAACTCTACCGAATTACCCGTATAGTACCCGTCCGAATTAGAAACCGTAGTAGTAGCGGCCGGCGTTGTTAGTACTTTATAGAAAGCAAAGCCACCCAGTCCGCAGCCCACCATCGCAATGAGTACGGCAAAAATTGCTAACCCAAGCGCTGCACCGCCACCACGTTGGCGCGGTGGCCTATCGATAACCGGCGTTTCCGGTTTTTTATTTAAACTAGGCGAATCGGGGCGATAATTGCGCCAATCATCTTGCTTTCGCTCCGTAGATTCGGTGTTTTTAAGGCTTTCTGAATTCCCACTGTCCATAATTCTCCTTTCCTTAAATATTAAAATTGGGCACTGAATAGAAAAATACCATTAGAATCATAACTAAAGCTGAAAAAATTGCTGGTGCTAATATGTCATCGGCGCGAATTTTGCCATCATGGCGGATTGCAGACTTGTAGCCATGCGCAAATACAAAGAGCATAATGCCAGATACGATTGGAAATTGCGGAATGGCAAAGCTCGAAAGAAAACCTGTCGTAGCGGCGCGACCGAGTTGATAAGCAATCGTCCAATGATAGAAAATCCAATACAATTCCGACATCATCATACCGAAAATAAAAGTAGTTAGGACGAAATCATGATCATCGCTCTGGATAAGAACGTGCCGCGTAGCACCATAGCCGATAATGAAGCTAACTATAACGCCAATAAGAGGATCTATCTGTGCAGTAACTAGGGATAATGCAAAAGCGCCAAAGAAGGTCGCAAATAGAGCCTGAATTTCCGTAGCGAGACCGGAGCTTAGTGGCTTGATGGCTACTAGCCATGCCGCATAAATGATAGTAAGAATTATTTGCCAAAAGTTGACGGAGCCTCCTGCTGGATTAGCCAAGTAAACCAACAGCGCAAGACTGATGCCGACCGTAAAATCGACAAGATTCGCTTTTAGATTTAGCCACCAATAGCGAGGGCGCACGGCTACCACGCGCCATTTAGACAACAGAACTAAGATAATCGCAAAAACCCAATTTGCACTCACCACGGTTAATGCCGTTGAGACGACTGCAAGGCCAATACTGAGCATAACGTGTGTCGCCGTACTAAGTGCGTTGCGACCGCGTCTTAACATGACGTAATCTGCCATAACTTTAATAATTTTAGCACGTGTCGGCGTTTTCCGCCACTTATGCTAAAATAATCTTTATGGAACAAAAACCCACATTTGGACAAAAATACCCCGCATTAAAAGATATTCTGAGTTTTCTACTATTTGTAGGTGCGGTAGCTTTGGGCACTTTTGTCTTGAACAGTTTCATTTTTCGCAGTTATAACGTGGTTGGTGGCAGTATGGAAAATACGTTACATTCCGGCGACCGCGTAATTGTAAACCGAATTCCAGTTAGTCTAGCTCACCTCAATGAGAAAGAGTATATACCAGAACGTGGGCAAATAATCGTATTTGCCAACGGTGGCAATTCTTCCATTACAAATTGCGAGCCCATAGATGGCGTAGTAGATCAATATATCATCAAGCGCGTCATCGCCTTCCCAGGCGAGCGCGTCACACTTCAAAATAGCGTCTTGACTGTCTACAACGACGAGCATCCAGAAGGCTTTAATCCAGACGAAGATACGCGCAAATCCGACACGGATGGTCCTAAAAAAACAATATCTGGCTCGGTTAATATAATCGTACCCGAAGGTGAGTTGTTCGTATCGGGAGATAATCGCGAAGGCTCAAATTCGTACGATTCGCGCAACGGCCTAGGCACAATTCCGTTTTGCCGAGTGGTTGGTCCAGTTTCTACCAGAATTTTCCCTTTTACGGGAGTTCGCTTCTTCTGATTTTTACTCTTCAAGCAAAGGGCGCTCTACGATAACTGGATCCACGCTGGTTTCGCCTGTTGTAATCTTTACAACATCTTTATCAATGAGCGAAAGTGATTTATATGCTGTATTGTAGTGGTTTACGGTCGTACCTAGCGATGAGCCAAGTTTGTTCATGTAGGTATCGAAGGCTGTAATATGCTGCCCAAGTTTAGCTACACGCGCTTGGATTTCGGCGGTATCTTTTTCTATCTCGAGACTACGAAGCCCTTGTAAAATTGTCTGCAGATAGGCCATAAAGCTAGTCGGACTAACGATGATTACTTTTTTGTCGCGATATGCATACTCTATTAGATCACGCTCGGTTCCAGTAGTCCCAACTTTATTAATAAGTAAATCATAATAAAGGCTTTCGGACGGGATAAACATGAAGGCGAATTCCATAGTTTTTTCGTGCGGACGGATATACTTTGAAGTCTCGTCGATGCGCCCTTTTAGATCATCGCGGACCTTTTTCGCGAAAGCCGTGCGCTCGGCTTTATCCTTTGCCGCCACCATGCGGTTGTAATTTTCGAGCGAAAACTTGGAATCAATTGGAAGAATTTTACCCTTGTCGAGAAACACAACTGCATCGACAATTTCACCATCTTTAAACTTATATTGAAGAGAGTATGATCCGACTGGCAAAACATTACCGAGCACAGTATCGAGATAGTATTCGCCAAAAACGCCACGTTGCTTAGGGTTCTGCAAAACGGATTGAAGAGTCTTAAGCTCGTCGGCAACCGATTCAACGTGCTTGTTGGTTTCATTAATAGTTGCAAGTCGCTCAGAAATTTCAGCGATCGTACGCTTACTGTCGCGCATCTGACGACCAGATTCGGTCAGTTGGCGCGAAATCGATTCTTGAACGCGCGTGTTGTTATAGTCGATCTTGCGATTGACCGCTTCGTTCATATGGTCAATTTTATCCTGCGTGCGCTTATTTTCGCGATCGATTTTTTCGTCAAGGCTACGCGAGAGGGTGTTCAATTTACTTGTCAAAATTATAATTGTTGTCAAAAATACAACAATCAATATTACGACCAAAACGATAGTTAAAATATCCATAAGCAATATTATACAATAAAAAATACCCCAACGCGAGCTGGGGTATTTTTGGCTAGCTTAATTGATTATTTATCTACAACTTCGCCCTCGACAGTATCGCCGTCTTTTTTATCACCGTCAGACTTCTTATCATCTTCGGAGGCTTGCTGATACATCTTTGCGCCAATTGGCATGATGGCGTCATTGAGAGCTTTCGTAGCCTCTTCGAGTTTATCTTTGTCATCAGCATTCTTCTCGAGAGCTTCTTTAGCCTCAGATACAGCTTTCTTAATAGTCTCCTTATCTTCGTCGGAGATTTTGTCTTTATACTCGTCTGGCATCTTTTCGGCTTGATAAATAGTGTTCTCAAGATGATTCTTAGCTTCAATGGCCTCTTTCTTTTTCTTGTCGTCGGCGGCGTGAGCTTCGGCATCGCGTTGAGCTTTTTCGATATCTTCCTTGCTCATATTGCCAGAGTTCTGAATAGTAATACTCTGCTCTTTGCCAGTGCCTTTATCTTTTGCGGTAACGTTCAAGATACCATTCGCATCGAGATTGAAGGTTACTTCAATCTGCGGAATGCCACGTGGGGCTGGAGCAATACCGTCCAAGATGAAGCGACCAAGTGACTTGTTGTCGCTAGCAAATTCGCGTTCACCCTGAAGAACATTAATCTCCACCTGTGGCTGATTATCCGAAGCAGTACTAAAGACCTGCGATGCACTAGTCGGAATGGTCGTGTTGCGATCAATCAATGGAGTACGGACGCCGCCCATAGTTTCAATGCCAAGAGTGAGCGGAGTGACATCGAGCAATAGTACGTCTTTAACGTCGCCAGCAAGAACGCCACCTTGAATGGCTGCACCAACTGCAACAACCTCATCTGGATTTACGCCCTGCATTGGGTCTTTACCGAAGAGCTTTTTAGCGCGCTCGACGACGGCTGGCATACGAGTCATAC
>DEVX01000035.1 GCA_002363515.1 Candidatus Saccharibacteria bacterium UBA3225
ACTCCTGCAAATTCAACCGATACGATTACTTGGAGCAGTAGCGATAGTAGCGTTGCGACAGTTGATGCGAATGGTGTTGTAAAAGGAATAAAAGCAGGGACAGTAACCATTACCGCCAAGGCGAACAACAATGTCTCGAACACTGCCACTATAACCGTAAAAGCCGCTACAACGACGGTTCCAGCAACAGCCATAAGCATTAATCCTGTTTCTATCAGTATTAACGTCGGCGAGAAAGCAACCCCAACCGTAACGCTTACTCCTGCAAATTCAACCGATACGATTACTTGGAGCAGTAGCGATAATAGCGTTGCGACAGTATCTAGCACTGGTAAAATAGTAGCCGTTAAAGCTGGCACGGCCACCATTACCGCTATGGCAAATAGCAATGTGTCGGCAAATATTACAGTTACTGTACTAGGGGGAGCAAACAACGATCCAGCAGTTCCTACTGAGCCAACCGAGCCAAAAGACGTTAATATAAAGAATCCTAAAACTGCCGATATTAATGCTCCTGCAATAGCAAGCGTAGGTGGAATTCTGGGCGCTCTAGCGTTCTTCATCTTCCGCGCAAAACGCCGTTAGTAATATTCTAAAAGCACCCCCTTTTGATGGGGTGCTTTTTGTTGCCGCGTTCCGTGGCATTAATTGAGCTTAGTCGCTAAAATCTGAATCCAGAGCTATTTCAAAAGTATAATCTGGTATCTCTTTTTGAAGTGTACTATGTATTCGCCGAAAATACGAACTGCGATTTCTCACATCGAAGCCAACGACAATATCAAAACTAATTTCTTTATTTTTTTCGTCAACATGAAAACCGTGCATTTGGATAACGTGTTCAAATCCAGATACTATTTCATATACTTGATCACGCAGCTCTGCAGCCCTCCCGCCCTTCTTATTAACGGAATAGATGCCAACGGAATTAATCAGAACATGACATTTTCGATGAACACGACGACGAATTTCTCGGGATATGTCATCTATCTCTAGTGCGGTCATTGTGTCTGGAAGTTCAATATTAATTGACGCGAACGTAATATTCGGACCGTAATCGTGCATGACCAAATCATATGCGCCCTCGACGCCATCAACCTGACGGACCTCTTCTCGAATCTTCCGAGACAAATCGGAATCCGCCCGTTCCCCCAAAATAACACTGAAGGTTTCGCGGAGCATTTTAAAACCCGAGTAAGTAATAAATAAGGAAATGCCGACTGCTAAATATGCCTCAACACTAAAGCCGGTCAGTACAAATATCCCGGCAGCAACTAGTGTCGTTAACGATATTAACGAATCAAATAATGCATCTTTCCCCGACCCTGCTAGAGAATCGGAATCCACTTTCCGCCCTACCCTATATACATATATGCCAAGAACAATCTTGACGATAATTGCTACCACCATGACTGCCACGGTAATTAATGAATAATCAGGAGACTCAGGGGTGATAATTTTCTTTATTGATTCAATAAAAGCCGTAAAACCAATATACATAATAATAATAGCCACGACGGCAGCGCTCAGATATTCGGAACGGCCGTGCCCCATTGGATGTTCACGATCTGGAGATAGATTTGCAAAATGCGAACCAGCTATCGTGACCAATGAAGAAAGCATGTCGCTAAAGTTATTGACGGCATCTAAGATTATTGCAATCGAATTCGACAACAGACCAACGATGGCTTTAAAAATTACCAGTAATAAATTCGCCAGAATGCCAATAATACTGGCAACGACGATAGTGCGATGCCTATTATCTTTCATATTATTCCCTATTGTAGAGTTTTAAGTTTATTTAGTCGATTTTCGTACTCTTCGAATAATTCCGCCGGCAATATTTTCGTCCTTAATATACCAAGCACCGCCTCGTAGAACCATATCTCGCGCTCGCGTTTGGCGGCGAAATAAGTCCAAATACTCTTGCCAAGCTCTTCATATCCGTAAGCTAATTCGCCCATATTATGTATTTTATCGCATGCCGAAATAATAAGTGGACGAATATCGTTGGTGTTTTCGATATTATTAAGATAAGCATATTTCCGCGCTCGCCAAGCCTCTTGAGTTGGCGTATGAATATCCGGTTCGGAAACCGTCTCGACGAGATTCAGAATTTCGTAGCCAAAATCATTAGCTAAATCATTCGAGGAATAGACGCGGTCGGGTACATCCTCTAATACATCATGTAAAATTCCGCCAATAAATACTTCCTCGCTGTCAATATATATTTGAGTCATAAGCGCTACTGCAAAAGGATGGGCAATATATGGGATAGTTGACCCACGACGAAATTGACCATCATGTAGCCTGGTGGCGATTTTGATAGCTTTATTGATAGGCTCAGAATAAACCATTAGCTATATTTTACAACAGCCTTGCCCATAGCGCCATCGAAACAAAAACCCAAAGGAGTACTTAGAAGGGATTTTATACTTGATATTATGCCATAAAGTCGAGTTTTCGCCAGCCATTATCCTTTTCTATGATATAATAAATTAAGATGAAAATATCTTTTGTAATACCAGTATACAATGAGGAAAAAGGCTTCAGCCAATTCTATGAAGAAATGTTGTTGCCGGAGCTAAAAAAGCTCAACTACGATTATGAGTTAATCTTAGTTAATGACGGAAGCACTGACAAAAGTCTACAGATTATTCAAAAGATTTCCGAGAAAGACAACCATGTGAAGGTGCTATGTTTTTCACGCAATTTTGGCAAAGAGGTCGCGCTGACGGCCGGAATTCGCGAGGCGGCGGGGGATGCAATATTAACAATGGACGCAGATGGCCAACAACCGCCGAAATTAATCCATGAATTTATTAAAAAATGGGAAGAAGGTGGCGAAATCATTATCGGAGTTAGGGGTAGATATGAAAAACACGGCCTCATTGCAAAAATAGGATCAAAAATGTTCTATAAGATTCTTGGCATGATGGGTGTAAAAGACACCGTACCTGGCAGCACAGATTTTCGTATTATCGATAGATGTGTCGCAGATGAGTATAATAGGTTAACCGAGCATGGTCGCATTACGCGAGGCCTGATGGACTGGATGGGTTTCAAAAAAGTATACATCGATTATGTCTACGGGAATCGCCTGGCTGGGAAGCCTAGCTATAACTTTAAAAAGCTCTTCCAATTAGCAATAGACAGTTTTGTGAGCTTGAGTTCTGCCCCACTAATCATATTCGGATGGATTGGTGTTTTTATTACAATTGCCTCTTTAATATTGGGGATTTTCGTAATCATAGAGGAATTTATTATGGGAGACCCGATGCAACTCAAATGGACGGGCACGACTTGTTTAAGCATTTTTATTACTTTCTTGATTGGTTTAGTTCTTATATCGCAATCCATTATCGCATTATACATTTCACACATTCATGCAGAAGCACAAGGACGCCCATTATATATAATTGACCATAAGAACTCGAGAAATTTAAATGAGAGAAAAGCTAAAAAAGCTAAAGAATCAACCTCTAATTAAAAAACACGCCGAAAAAATAAGGTTCGTGCTAGTCGGAGGATTCAATACGGTCTTTGATTTCTGTCTATTTGGGCTACTAACAAATCTGCTCAGTTTTCCAAAAGAAATCGCAAACATTATCTCGACATCTATCTGCATCACAATTAGCTTTATATTAAATTATAAATTTGTCTGGAAGTCGAAAAAGAATTTATATCAAACGGCGCCGGGTTTTCTAATCGTCTCGTTGTTTAGCGCTTGGGTAGTGCAAAATTTAGCCATAAATCTCGTTACTTGGATATTTCAAGAAAACGGCGTAACAAAACTAATCGGAAAAGCTTTTGGTTCGATTTGTGGTATGATTACAAATTATTTCGGTTATAAATTAGTCTTCCGTGGCAAAGAAGATAAGACAAAGGCTACTTTGCGCCATCATGATGAAGAACGGAAGCAATAGTCCTAAAGAATATCTGAACATCTAAAGCCGGTGTCCAGTTTTGGACATAATAAATGTCAAGAGCGCGGCGCTCATTAAACGATATATTACGACGTCCCGACACTTGCGCTAGTCCAGTTAAGCCAGATTTGACCGACAATAATAAGCCACGATCGCCGTAGTTTTTTAATTCTACGGGCTGTAGAGCGCGTGGACCAATTAAGGATATGTCCCCTTTTAAGACGTTGATAAATTGCGGTATTTCGTCTAGTGAAGTCTTACGTAGCCATGTGCCAAATTTAGTATATCGAGGGTCATTCTTAATATAGTCGCCTTGTTTACGATATTTTTCAGACAATTCTGGCTTCCCCATTTTATTAAAAGCTTGTTCCGCCGTAAGGCCGCAATATTCTTGTTTCATACTTCGGAATTTTAGGAGTGGAAATTCTTTATTATAGCGCGTAAGTCGCGTATCCTTATAGATTGCGGGCGATTTTGGTTCAATTATCTTTTGAATGATATAAATAATCAGCATAGGTATCGCAGCTAATATGGTTAGAATTAGCCCAAAAATTATATCCATCGCACGTTTGTAAATTTTTGCCCCACCACTAAGCGGAGTGGCGCGAATTAAAATAATTGGCACTGCAGCAACGAATTCGACATTGCCGCTTTGTACAATTATCGAATCCTCGGCAGGAGAATAATAATAGAGTGCGTGATGATCTACGGCCGCCTTGTTGGTTGCCTCAATATTTTTTGATCCAGTGTGAATAATCGCATGCGGGCGTAGTCGCGCTAGAGCAATATCAAGGTTATCATATTGACGTTTTCGCCACTCTTCTGGTACATATTTATCGCTAGCTACTACGCCAACCACTTTAAATCCGCTGTCGGCCGTAATTCCTTGGAGTAATTGCGTAGTATTATCGCTATTGCCAACAATTACCGTACGAATAAGACCCTTATTTCGACGCAACAAGAATTGGCGGATAGCCCGAATAATCGTACGCGTAATAATCAAAACAATAAAATTAAAGACAATTGCATAAATTGCGATTGTACGTACGGGAAATAGCGAGCCGCGCGTAACATATGCGGTGGCAAAGAAATCGTAAGTAATTATCGTCATAACGCCAATAATGGACGCAAGAAAAAGGCGCCAATACTCCAAGCCGCGACGCCTAAGTATACGGCGCGAATAAAGCCCAAGGCTCGTAAGAATAACTAGCCAGATTGGCAATAAGAGAACATTCGTTAAAATAAAATCGCGAATCTCGGAAGTGAAATAGTATGGTCGGGAGTCAATATGAGTGCGGTAATAATAGGAAAATGCAAAAGAAAAGACGATTGCCAATGCGTCACCTATAATCAGGCAGATGCGGTAGGAAAAACCTGGTTCTTTTCTCATTTTCGATAATTATATCATTGTCAGAGGTCGAGGTCGAGTAGGTTGGCGGCCGCCTTCAGTGTACGCAAATCATCTTCTAGACTTCGCCGTTTGCTGTCGGATAGTTCCATAATATCACCCTCTTCATTTTCAGACGGCTTCATTTTAGCTTCTAACTCAGTTATTTTTTGCCGAAATAGCGTTTTTGTTTCTTTGTAGTCTTGAATTGGGATTACTTTCAGTGAGCGGGCCGCATTTGGCACTTTTTTTAAAAAACCAGCCGATACGCAGTTATTAATATGCTCTGCCACCGCCGATACGGAGCTTAGGTTCATTGCGCGCATTATTTCCCTGTATGATGGCGAGTAGTCATGTTCTTCGGTATATTGATCAATAAATTTTAGCAAAATCGTCTGTTTTTTCGTCGGATGCTTCATATAATATATTTTATCACGGCTTTTGCGCATGTTTTCCACATATTTGTGCACATTTTGTAAATATTTTTCCACATTTTTTATGTCTTTTTCCACATACCTAGCTTTTTGCACTAAAAAGCCGCAAGCCTTCAGGTTTGCGGCTAAAACTATCATAAATATGAATTATTTTTTGCGGGAAACAGTCAAGAAACCGTTGCGTGGGTTTTCGTTAACTTCGCGATCCTCAGGGAGGTCACATGGAGTACCTTTTTCGTTCTTCTCCGTCTTAGTGAAGAAATAAATGGTCTGTGGCTTGCCGCCGCGAAGGGTTACTTCGGACTTATGAAGGTAGTAAGTGACGCCCTTTGAGTTAGTATGTTTGTAAGCCATTTTTAAGCTTTCCTCCGTTAGTTGATACTCTTATCTTATGGCCCCTGTTGGATACTGTCAAGGGGTTTAAAGCTTATTTTTACCGTTTTTAATACTATTAGTGATTAAGGA
>DEVX01000055.1 GCA_002363515.1 Candidatus Saccharibacteria bacterium UBA3225
ACTGACGAATATACAACTACCATCGATGGAATTGAACAGATCAGCACTGGCACCAAGACTATGGTGGCTACTAACGCTCCAACATACAATACTGCAAACAAGACTACTATAGACGAAAAGCTTAACTCCGCCGTCGATACAGGCGCAACTATGAATATAGCTATCTATATTCTCTTGGCTCTCGCTGGTGCCGCAGGTGTTTATTATGTAGCTCGCAAAAAGCTTTCCAATAAAGCCTAAAACATATAAAAACACGTAAACATAAAAGCTGGGCGCAAAACCATACGTCCAGCTTTTGTAGTATATGCAGTTCTTTCAGTACGGAGAGCGGCTCTTCTCGCCGATACCGTAATACTGGCATGACGGCTTATAGTTTTATAGGAAAACTGGGAATAAAAGTCGAACTTATCTACGCTTATATACTTTTTCCAAAATGCTGACGGAGTTATAGTAAAACTCTAGAAACATCGATATTGTATGTGACCACCAATTCTCACGAATCATTGAGTCTTGTCTGGTATCTATATGTAATAGGTAAACAAAAAAACACCCTATGGGTATTTTCCTCTTGGTGGGGGTGAATTGTTCAGGTGTTAACAATCTATAGGGAAGATATTCGCGAAAAGTGGCGACTTGCGTCTCATGATATAATAGTAGAAAGGAGAATGAATGATAGATTCTAAAGCATGGAACTGGAATATGGTAAAAGGCGACCACGAGAAATATTGGCAAGAGCCAGCGATGGAATCTTATTATCTTATAAACCGATGGCTATCTCAGGATAAGAGGGATTATCTCGATCTCGGTTGCGGGTTAGGAAGACACACTATTCAATTTGCCAAAGCAGGGTTTAATACTTCTGGATTTGATTTAAGCGAAACATCGATTGAAAGAACAAAGAAGTACGCTGAGCAAGCAGGAGTAAAAGTCGATTTACGAGTTGGTGATATGTTGGACTTGCCGTATGGCGATAATAGCTTTGACTGTATTTATTGTCGCAACGTAATATCTCATACCGATACAGCGGGAATGAGAAAAATTGTTTCTGAGCTAAAACGAGTCTTAAGAAAAGGCGGGGAGTGCTATTTGACTTTGGGCTCAAAGCAGACCTGGGGCTTTCAGCAAGATTGGCCGGTGGTGGACGAGAATACGAAAATCAGGGTTGAGGATGGACCGGAGAATGGCATACCGCATTTTTATGCTGACTATGATCTGATCGTAGATTTATTCAGGGACTTTGAAATCGTGAAAGTTTTTCAAGTTGAAGAGTTTATTGCGAAAGTGCGAATCGCTAGCTCATACCACTATCACGTACTGATTAGAAAATAATAAACTGATTGTTAGGGTATTAACAAGCAGATTTATAGGGGTAAGAATGTGTTTTGTGCATATTTTTTGTGTGAAATTGGCACAAAAAGCACCCTAGAATTCATAAGGTACTTAACGGAAATTCACCACTAAAAAATCGGCCAAAATGCCGCTTCATATACTTTCTGGTGGGGGCAGCTGGGTTCGAACCAGCGACCAATCGGTTATGAGCCGACTGCTCTAACCACTGAGCTATGCCCCCGTGAATAGAAGTATATCATACCTTGAGGTAAAAAATCACTAACTAGAGCTATTGCCGTCCGCGGCAATTGTCTGATGTAGATTGACGCGAAAACGTTAGTGCTATAATAACAACATGTGGCTAAGGGTCCAAACATTTTTCCGTAGGATACGTTACTATGCAAAAAAGGATGTTTTTACACTCCGGAATATTATCACAGTAATCGCGGTACTTATCTGTTTTTATTGGGCGTGGGGCGCAATTAATTCGACTACGCGCAACTGGAACCTCGAAGAAAAGCTCAAGAGCAAACAACTTGAAGCTGCAAAGACTAAAATCGAAGTAGATAAATATCGGCTTGAGCAACAGTATTTTGAGACTGACGAATATAAGGAATTAATGGCGCGAATGAAACTTGGTAAGAAAGCCGAAGGGGAGACGATGGTGATTTTACCAGAGAACTCTGAAAATGCGCGCACAAAATACCTCGAAAAAGAGTTGGAGGAGGCTGAGTATCGTAGCAACTTCTCTCAATGGCTTGACTTTTTGTTTGGATAAGCGTAAAATAAATAAGTATCATCGCGGGGTAGAGCAGCCTGGTAGCTCGTCTGGCCCATAACCAGAAGGTCGTTGGTTCAAATCCAACCCCCGCCACCAGGAAGTATATGAAGCGGCTTTTGGCCGATTTTTTTAATTATCTTTTTATTATGCGCATGTTACAATAAACTAAGCATGAGCAAGAAGCGTGGCTTTACTATAATAGAGGTAGTACTAGTATTAGCTATTGCTGGCCTTATTTTTATGATGGTATTTATTGCGCTACCGTCACTTCGACGCGCTCAGCGCGATACGCAACGCAAAAACAATTTGAGCTCTATCGTTGCATCGATGAATGATTGGTATAAGCATAACTCTAAAAGTGTTACTGATGTTTTTGGTAGTAGAAATTCTTCTAATGGTTTTTGCACTTTTTATAAACGTTATGTTGGCGACGAGCTGAAAGATCCGCGAACGGGAGAACCGTATAAGGTAGCACTTTGGAATTCGACTAATGTTACTAATTGTAAAAATGGAAAAACATATAATCGCGGCGAATTTGACAATGAAGTTAGTGGCACGCGCCCGGATCTTGGCAAGAATGATGCTTGGGCGAAAATGGAAGTAGGCGACATTCAGTACAATGATGGCGCCATATGTGATGGCGAGTATTTTAGTGACGATATTGGCAGGGGTAAGTCTAATGGATATAAGATTTTTGCTTTTCGTATTAAACTAGAAAACGGCTCAACTCTCTGTATGGATAATGGCAATCGACGATAATGGTTAGATTAATCTAAAGCCTTTCGCAAGCTTCTCGAACCAATGCGCTCCAGTCATTTGTAAGATGTGGCACGAGTGCAATATTGTCAGTAGTTAAATCATAGCAGAGTGCAAAAGCTAATTCTTGAGCTATAATGCCAGCATTCGGAGCTACTACGGTTGCTCCTAATAATTTGTTTGTTTTCTTGGCAACAATTAGTTTAATAAAACCATTATGCGTATCGGAAATATTTGCTTTCATTACTCCATCGAGTGGGACAACGACTTTTGTGATTTTCTTGTCCGAACGCAAACAGTCGTCCTCGGTCTCGCCAACTTGTGCAACCTCTGGGAAGGTGTCTGTCACTCGGATGATGCCACGATAGTCCGCAATCGCCTTTGATCTGCCGATAATATGCATCGCTGCAACACGTGCATCAATTTCGGCTTTTTCGGTCGAACTATGTCCACCAACTACATCACCGGCGGCATAGATGTGTTTTTGAGATGTACGCATCGTTATGTCTACACTAATTCCGCTACGGTTAAACTTTACGCCGGCGTTTTCGAGGCCAATATCAACATTTGGGGCACTCCCCGTGCACATTAGTACTTCGTCTACGCGAACCGATTTTTCCTGACCGCCACGCAAGAATATAACTCGTTTGGCCTGGCCGTCTTTTTCGAGAGCAATTACGCGTGATTGAGTTAGAACTTTAATCTTATCCTTGTTGAAGATATAATCCATTACTTGGCCGACCTCTTCGTCTTCGCGTGGCAAGAGACGCCCAGCAATGTCGGCTATTATGACTTCGGTGCCAAGTGTAGCAAAATATTGCGCCAGTTCGCAGCCCGTCGATCCTGCGCCAATAATGAATAAGCTTTTTGGTGGACGTATGATATTTAAAACATCTTCCGGTAGCCAATAGTCAACATTTTCGGGAATCTTTATGCCTGTATCCAAAACAGATGCACCTGTTGCGATTAGGTAATATTTTGCCTGAATAATTTCGTTATCGACGGCAAGTTCTCTTTTCGAAATAAAACGTGCCTTGCCTTTTATACAAGTGATATTACTTGCTTCAAAAACCGTTTTACTATTCGCTTTTGCTCGTCGCATTGCGACGTTCTTCCAATTATTAACTGTTGGATAGTTGTAGCGTAAACCGTTGCTCGAAATGCCGAATTTGCCGCCATCTAGGGCCTTTTTATAGATTTGGGACGCATGAAAAAGTGCGCCAAAAGGCACATTGCTAGAATTCAGGCTAGATCCGCCCCATTTATTTGCTTCAATCAGGGCTACACGTCGTCCTGATTCGGCTGCAATTAAGGCCGCTTTACCGCCTGCGTCGCCACTACCGATGACGGCCAGGTCATAATCGAAACGCTTACTCATCTTATATTATTTTATCATGATTTTGATAAGCAAAAGCGATATCGGGGCTAACCTCATCTAACTCTTTGCTGATGAAAATCTTCAAGTCGTCTTCAGTTACAATATCCTTATCTTCAATCCACTTGTCGGTCGCATTAGCAATGCGCTCAGATATTTGGTTCGCCCAACCCTCTGGGAGCCGCAAAGCGCGTGCATGTCTAAGTATGCTTTCCTTTACGCCATCGTGTGTATATTCGTATGTAATCCGCTTCTTTGCCATTTATATTACCCAAAATGCAATTAAGAATATCGCCAATACTGCAAAACCGCTACCAGAGAAGAATTTTGCAAAACGCTTATTTTTAATGCGCCATTTTTGTGCCGCAATTATATTCTTGCCAGTCTTAATATTAATCTTCAGAGCTACCATTGGTATCGATACGATAGCGATATAGATAAGTACAGCTAGAAGTGGCAATTTTACGTTTAGAAGACAATTTGCTACTACGAAATAAATCGCCAAAGTAATTGGAAATTCCGCAAAAGCACTTAGCATGCCTAATGAAAAAGCCTCAATATTATCGTTCGTATACTTTGCGCGTCTCGTAATAAAACGCGAAAAACTCTTTGGCAGCCACAGCTCGGTGCCTTTTCCGTCTCTAAAATAGCCCAGCCACATTACGAGCGAGCAGGCCGCAAATGCGCCCACAATAATCATCATCCATTCCTGCGTCATTGGCCCGCCGAATAGGTGTTGTATTACGAATGCGCCAGCGCAAACGATTACGAAACTAATCGCACATGCACCAATAATGTAATTCTTTGCCAAGTAACGAGTTTTACGCCTTTTATGGCGTCCCATACTAGAGTGATACAGCAAAACAAGGCCACCCAAACTAAGCTGCAGGGAGGCTTGCACGATGCCTGCTAGTATAATCGTAGCGATACTTAATAAATCGCTCATGGTTACAGTTTAGCACGCTCTTAAAAATATTGCACTTATGCTTGGGTATTTTCGTGTATTTATTTATGCTAATTTTATGAAAAAATCAGTTATATTTATTTGAATAATTGTTACATTCTTTACTATTTTAGCGTCGCCCAATACTACGCACGCTGACGATTTATCTATTCCGCTACGTTTCCATGCCATCAATGCTGGCTATAAGGACGACAGTTCCGCACAAAATTATGATTTTATCGAGCTCGAGCGTATAGTTGAAGATTATTTAGAGCTATCTTCTTTTCGGATTATCTATACAAATAGCGCCGGTAACGTTTCGGGAGAAATCTCTTTTGCGGAGAATTTGCGCATGCTAGGTAATCGGCTAGTGCTAGGTGCGTCGGTTAGCCCTCAATATTCTAGCGCTGATGGCTCGTATTATCTATATGATTTTGGTTCTTCTGGTCTCGCTTCTACGGCCGGCATGCTTGAGCTATATCACGGAGAAGATAAAATCGATGAGATATGCTGGGGGAAACTCGAATGCGATAATAGCTACGCAAAATTTGCCACAAAATTTGAGGATAACTATTCGCTAAAGCGTTGCAGTAAAGAGTGTCTCGATGGTGTCGATTTTGCTATGGAAAAGTATTACCCAGATATAAATTTCGAAAGTATTGCGGAACTTCCTAGTGACGGAGAGCCGGAGGTTGTCTCCGTTAGCCCAAGTTGTAACGGCGTCAAGATAACAGAGGTATATAGTTATTATCAGGCTAATGTATCGGAGCAATTTATTGAATTATATAATCCCACTGATGCGCCGATATTGTTAGATTCTTGTCGCGTAGCGTATAGAAATAATGTCTATCCGCTTTTCGGCGAGCTTGCACCAGGTGATTATTTTGCTTATCAAGATACTACCTTGTCGCTAACAAAAAACCCAGTATCGGCCAATACGATTTCCGTAATTGATTTGGATGGAACTGTTGTAGATAGTATTGATTATCCTAACGGCCAAAAAAGAGGTACTTCGTATGCTCTTTTCGACGCAAATACGGAATTAGCTTTTTGGCGTCAAACCTATCAACCGACCCCAAGTTCGGCGAATATTTATCAAGAATTTCAAACCTGTCCCGAAGACAAAATAATTAACCCTGCTACTGGAAATTGCGTTAAAAGGGTAGAAAACAGTACTGAAGAAAGTGTCGTGATTTGTCCAGAAGGGAAATATTTAAATCCACTTACGAATCGTTGCAAAAAGATTGAGGTGGCTACTGCTTTAACTCCCTGTAAAGATGGCTATGAGCGTAATCCTGACACTAATCGTTGTCGAAAAATCGAGAATACGACAACGTCGACGGACTGTAAGGAAGGCTATGAGCGCAATCCGGAGACGAATCGCTGTCGTAAAATTCGCGAAAATACTGGCGAACTCGCCGATTACGCGCCTATGTCGGTAGAAAACAGCGAGGAATATCATAATCCTAAAATATTTATCGCAATTTCTACAATAGCAGTAGCAGCTATCGCGAGCATTTCATATGTTGTATATCAATATCGACTAGAAATCAGGAAGGCGATTAAGGCATTTAGTAGCAAATTTCGTAAGGTATAATATATTAATATGTCAACAAAGCGTGTCTTAGGCGTAGATCCAGGAACCGGTATTTGTGGTTTTGGTGTTGTAGAATTTACAACACATAAGCAGCCGCGTATGATTACGGCCGGCGTGATTACGACTCCAGCCCACACGTCACTAGCAGACCGTCTTTTAGATATCTATGAATCGCTTAATGAGATAATCGACGAAACGCATCCAGACGAGTACTCAATCGAGAAGCTATTTTTTAATCGAAATATCACAACTGGCATAACTGTCGCCGAAGCACGTGGAGTTTGTATCTTAGTAGCAAGGAAACGTAATATCCCAGTTTATGAATACACTCCTCTTCAAATAAAACAAACAATGACGGGTTATGGTCGTGCGAAAAAGAAAGATATGCAAGAAGCGGTGCGCATGTTTCTTAATATGAAGCAGATTGTAAAGCCCGACGATGCCGCCGATGCCTTAGCCGCGGCGATAACTCATGCGCTCATGACGCGGGTTGCATACTCGTAAGCTTAAAATTATCGCTGTTCTCGCGATAGCGGTAATAGCGATACTCCTGGTGGTTGCGAGTAATGACTTCGTTGCTTATCGTGATAACTTCGCGGCCATGGTTCTCCTGGTTCTGAGTGCGCTTATCATTTCGACGAGCGTAGAGACCGAATTCAGAACGGCGTAGAGGCTACGATATCTTAAGCGTAGACGCAGAATCGCACAGTGACAACTTACCCCCAGCGAAGACATAATCCTCCATGGATGCGGTCGGAGCCAGGGGCTTTTTCTTACTACCTCAAGAAATCTTGTATAATATGGAACATGATTGCACACGTTCACGGCCAAGTTGCCGAAAAATTTGCCAATTCCGCCATCATTGACGTGCATGGAGTTGGGTATGAAGTCTCGCTTACGAGCATTGATTTCGACAATCTAAGTTTAAACGACGACATTAAGCTTTACACTTATCACCATATTCGCGAACAGTCCGAAGAATTATTTGGCTTTTCCAGTTTGGCTGCTAAAAAGCTATTTGAATTACTTATTACGGTGCAAGGGGTTGGCCCCAAGGCCGCAATGGCTATTTTGAGCCTGGCGCCAGTTGAAGAAGTTCGCAATGCTATCGCGAACGCTGACTCTGCATACGTATCTAAAGCTAGCGGCGTAGGCAAAAAAACTGCCGAGCGAGTTATTGTGGATCTCAGAGATAAAGTCGGCTTGCCGACCTATTATGGTCGAAAGGCTGAGCCAGAGCAGAAAACGACCTTAGAACACGATGATGCACTAGATGCATTAATGTCACTCGGTTTTACGCTTGCTGACGCTACGAAGGCTTTAGACGGTATAGATATCAACTTGCCAGTCGAGGACCGCATTAGAGAGGCTCTCAAGAAGCGCTAGGGCATAAAAAAGCTTATGCTTGAATCCTGCAATATTCTTTGTTATAATGCTTATTGCCGCTCAAAGAGCCGTCTTATCGGTTAGGGGCAAAGGTCGTTTCGAGCGGTTACATTACTAAGCAGGAGAAAACCATGAAAAAGCGTACTCGTAAGGGGACGCTACGAGTGGATACACTTCGGTGGAATGAATACATCGAAATGTAGTAATATCTAAAAATCTCCCATTTCTGGGAGATTATTTGTTACATTGATAGAATTACTATTTCTTAGACTCTTCTGACTTCTTTAATTCGTCCTCTATCATTTTCTTCAAATCTTTTACGACATCGTCAAATGTTACGCCTTCTCTTGAGATGTCGACCGTTTTACCATTCACGAACACTGATGGCGTTGCTTCTACCTTGTCTTTATTCTTGCCGAGAGTGTAATCGAAACTAATCTTTTTCTCAATGTTCTGGTCATTCATATCGGCGCGGAACTTTGCTTCATCACCTTGCGGTGCAACATCCATAAAGATGCGCGCATAGATATCGGTACGTTCTTGACCTGTCGCTTCTAGCCAATCCGAGCGGCTCGCGTAGAGTGCCTCCAGCATTTCCCAGTAATAATTTTGAAAACCGGCACTTTCAATAGCGGCGGCGGCTGAACGTGAATTTTGGTGCCCCTTGATAGGGAAATGTCGAAAAACGAAAGCAACACGGTCGCCGTATTCTTCGTAAAGCTTCGACATACGTGGCATCATGCTGGCGCACCCTGGGCAAGATAAATCGGCATACTCAATTACAACGACCTTCGAATCAGCCTTCCCGCGGACATGATCCGCTATATTGCCATTGTCATCATTGGCTTCGAGAATCTTGGTAGAGTCGTAAGTATTATAATCTATACTTTCTTGTCTTTTTTGATTTGTAGACCAGAGAATTAAACCGCCAAAGCAGAGGATGATAACCGCAATCGCGACGGCAGTAAACTTATTCATTAATAACTCCTAATTTCCTCACTTAATAAGATGCTATAATTATACCACGAGGAACGGAGTATATATGTAATGACGAAACAAAATAACCACAACCACTCATTCTTCTATAAGATAATGGCTAAGTTTACTTCGTTTATTGACCCTAAGCTTGAAAAATATCGCCCACCGAAGAAGAAAGAGCCGCCATTCACGCCTAAGACAGAGGAGGAGTTGATAGCTGTTATAAAGCGTACCCCAAAAGAGCTCCTAGATGCAAATACGCGCAATCTGTTGGCTAGCGCGATGGCATTTGATAAGATGGCGGTTTCTGTCATTATGTCGCCGAAGCGCGAGATGAACTTTCTCCACGAGACGGACTTTCTTGGGCCACTTACTTTCGATAAACTCTATAAATCTGGTGCCAATCGTTTTCCCATCTTAGATGAGAATGATCAAGTTTGCGGAATTCTTAATACCGATAACGTTGACCCACTTGCCATCACGGAGGAAACGCCAATCGCGAAATATATGAGTACAGATGTATACTTTGTGCGTGCAGATTATACGCTCGAGATGCTTCTTGCGACATTTATTCGTACAAATAGCAGCTATTGCATTGTTGTGGATAAAAATGCAAACATCAAGGGTGATGTTACCTTGGATACTTTAATCTTCGTTCTCTTTGGTCGCGAGATTGCCGACAGTTTTGATAATGACGCTTCAGCGCTAGCGGTTGCGAAACGTAGTGAAAAATAACATAATACTTGTGCTAAAATAGTGGCATGTGGTGGCTTGTTCTTCCAATCGCCGCATCGGTTTTTTATTGCTTTGATGGCTATATCCAAAACTACTTAACCGATGTTGCGCTCCCGAAAAAACGCGCCGGAGCTCTTGCAGTTATGCATGCGCTCAGCTTTTTTGTTTCGCTAATTCTATTAATTGTAATTTTTGGTCGCGCGGTCTTTATGATGCCTCTCGGCAACGCGCTTGGATTAATGCTGGCAGGTGCCATCAATATTGTTGGCGCAGTTTTCTACTATAAAGCTATTCAAAAAGGCGACAATATAGATGTCACCATTTTTGGCCAAGTGGCACCACTCATGTCGATCGGACTGGGTGTGTTATTGCTTGGGGAATCTATCAATGCCAATCAAGGACTGGGCTTCGTATTAATCATGGGCGCAACGCTTTTAGTTATTTTTGGCACTAGTAGTAAGCGCGAAAAGAAGAGTCCAAACTTTGACGTTGCAATTATCACTATTATTTATTGTTTCTTCTCGATATTGTCGGATATAGTTTACGCTTACTTCATTGGTAATCGAATTGCTGATTATACACTTTTTGCGCAGGGATTCTTCTTCTTCCAACTCGGTTCTCTCTTGACGGTCATTTTGTGTTTAATCTTTCTTCCGTCCTGGCGCGCTGCCCTTAAAAAGACCTTTTTAACCTGCAAAAAGCATAAATTCTACCTCGTGGCAGAATTGGCGGATAACTTTGCCTTACTTGGTGGTGAAATAATCTACAAATTCGCGCTCATTGTAGCGCCAGTGGTATCGTTGTTGTCGCCGATTGCACGCGTTGCAAACCTATTTGTGTCTTTCTTTATTGTTCTTTTCCTTGGTCGCGCTTTTCCGAAGTTTATTACCGCAAAGCGCATGACAAAGAAAATAATACTTTACTATTTAGTTGCTGCTATTATTATCGTCACGGGTATAATATTGATGAATTCTTAGCACTCTTGACCCATAGACTGCTAAAATGTATAATCTAATCCATGAGCAAAAGAGACTATTATGAAGTTCTCGGCGTGGGGAAGGGCGCATCTGACGATGAAATAAAAAAGGCTTTTCGCAAGCTTGCTATTAAATATCACCCTGATCGAAATCCGGGAGACAAAGAGGCAGAGGCGAAGTTTAAAGAAGCAAATGAGGCCTATTCTGTTTTGAGTGACAAAACCAAACGTCAACGTTACGACCAATTCGGCCATGCTGGCGTAGGCGGCGCTAGTGGCGGCGCAGGCGGCAACCCATTTGAAGGCTTTAACTTTAATGGCCAAAGCTTTAACTTCGATTTCGGTGGTGGTTTTGGCGGTCTTGATGATATCTTGGGGGCGATGTTCGGTGGCGGTTTTCGTGGCGTTCGTCGCGGTCGCGATTATCGCACCTCTACTACGATTAATTTCGAGGAGGCAATCTTTGGCTGTACGAAAAAAATCACAGTTGATGGCGAGCAAATAAAGCTTAAAATTCCCGCCGGTATTTTCGACGGCCAGTCTATTCGTCTAAACGGTAAAGGCGGTCCAGCTCCACAAGAGGGTGGCCAGCGTGGTGATTTATATGTAGAGGTACGCGTTCGCGCCCATAAGCGCCTCACGCGTGAGGGAGATCTAATCCTTTCTGAAGTTACCATTTCTATGGTAGATGCGGTGCTTGGTACCGAAGTTGACGTTGAGACGGTTGATGGCGAAGTGACTATGAAAATTCCCGCCGGCACTCAGCCAGGTACAAATTTCAAGCTTTCTGGTCACGGCGCTCCACGCCTTGGTTCGGACGAGCGTGGTCCGCACATTGTTACCGTGAATGTTGAAATTCCGAAGAATATCAATCGCAAGCAAAAAGAGCTAATTCAAGAATTCGACAAAGCAAGGAAGCGCGGTTTATTTAACTAATAAATACCCCCAGCAAGGGGGTGTTTTTATCGTCATCTTGACGTTTCAAATAAAAATGCTTATACTAAAAGCGTCAAAAGGTCAAAAACAAACAAGGCATATTAGGCATGGCAAAGAAAAAAGCTATTTATGCTCGTAAAGAAATCTTTCACATTCTATTATTTGCGTTTTTCGTAGTGACCAGTAGCTTTTTAATGTCACCGCAAGACAATATCCATGCCGCGACTATTGAGCATAATTTAGTAAAGTATCCAAAGAGCAAAATGACTCGTCTTACGCTCAAGAAGGTTTACTCCGCAAAGCGACCTAAGGGTTGCGGTAGCCTTCAAGGCTTCGCTATGACGGACAAATATTATGTTTTTGTGATGCGCCCACCAGGACAAGAGGATAATAATCGCATCGAAATTGTTCGTCGTAGTGACAATAAAAATGTTTCGGCATCCTTCAAAAATCCCGTCTATAACGTCGGACATGGCAACGATGCAACGTGGAATAGTAAGACTAATGAAGTCGCTATTGCTGACGGAAATCGTAAAAGACTCTTCCGTGTAAGTGCTAACACTTTCAAATACACAGGCGTCACGAAACTCGTTAATTCAAAAGGTGAAGCGCTCAGCGCTAGCGGTGTCGCCTATGATAAAACTCGCAATGCTTATCATGCGACAACTGGTCGCTACATCCGCACCTTCAATTCTAAAAATCAACTAGTGGCTAGTTTTATAGAAAGACACAATCAGACCAACCAAGGTTTTGCATATAATAATGGGTATCTGTATCGCCCTACCTGGGAGTCTGCTGGCCATTATACGGGTTCTGTCTATGATGGCGTCTTTAAGCGAAACACTACCGTAATCTATCAGTTCGGCGTCAACGGCAGCTTTACTCATGGCTATTATATCGATAATCCGCTTTATGAAGTAGAGAGTATGGCTTTTGATGAGAATAATGTTCCATACTTGGCATTCAATGGCCCCTCTGGCTACTATACGGTTTTTAAAGTTACGGATACCAACTTATTGAAGAAAATTCGCCAAAGCTATACGATTTCGTATTTCGATAATGGCGGCAAAGGCTCACCTAAAGAACAGACGGCCTATGTAGGAATCGAGAAGAAATTATCTGCCACAAAACCAACCCGCACTAACTATACTTTCCTTGGTTGGTCAACGAATGTAAATGCTACAAAAGCAAGTTATTCCGCTGGCGGCAAGTTTCTCAAGCCATACGGCAAAAGTAATGCAAATATAAAACTATATGCCGTTTGGAAAAGAAACACTTATGTGATCAGTTACGATGCTAATGGTGGTACGGGTGCACCAGCAGCCCAGACTATAGATATTGCGAAAAACGCCACCATTTCAAGCGTGAAACCAACCCGCACTAACTATACTTTTCTTGGCTGGGCTACTAGCGCAACCGCTACTAAGGCAACTTATAGTCCCAGTGCGAGTTATACGGCAAAAAAGAGCGTCACTCTGTATGCTGTTTGGAAGGCGAACACCTATGTAATCACATACAATGCTAATGGCGGAACGGGCGCTCCGGCGGCGCAAACTGCAACTTCTGGACGAGAAGTTTCGCTTTCGGCAACGAAGCCGACTCGAAGCGGATTTACTTTCAAGGGTTGGGCGACCAAGCCAAACGCAACTAGCGCACAGTATGCTGCGGGCGCAAAGTATGCTGGCAAAAATAACGTTACGTTATATGCCGTCTGGGCGAAAAATGCGACGCAAACTCCAGCGCCAACTCCAATGCCCACCGTCCAAAAAATAACTATCACCTACGACGCTAATGGCGGAACGGGCGCTCCGGCGGCGACAACTGGGGAAGTTGGCAAAATCAGCCTCTCGCCAGTTATGCCAACTCGCGCTGGCTGTTCTTTCCTTGGTTGGTCTACGGATAAAACGGCGAGCAGTGCTAGCTATCAGCCAGGCGCAAAATATTCTGGTAGTACTAGCGCGACTCTCTATGCTGTCTGGAAACAAATCGTAATCGTTGTGTCGTATGACGCTAATGGTGGAACTGGTGCCCCAGCCAGCCAAAATGCAAATTATGGCCAGTCATTTACTATTTCTTCCACAAAACCAACTAGAAGCGGATATGAGTTTCTTGGTTGGAACGTAGACAAGGGCGCAAAGGCGGCATCTTATGTGCCAGGCCAAGTAGCTTCGTTTACTGACAATACGGTACTTTACGCCGTGTGGGAGCAGGTTCCGCATGTTATAAAATTTGACGCTAATGGCGGAACTGGCGCTCCGGCTACAATTTCAACACGTGATGGGGAAATTGTTATTCCAGAAGCTCGCCCGACGCGCGAAGGATATATGTTTATGGGCTGGGGTTTGAGCGTTACCGATACGGAACCAAAATATCAGCCAGGTGATATAGTTAAAGAATCGATTGAAAATGTCACTTTTTATGCCGTATGGCAAAAAGCTGCAGCTGTGCCTATCGATGGAAAAGAAGAGTATGATGACGACGCAGAGGATGAGACGGTCAACGATACTTCAGATGTGAACGGCGGCGAAGAGGATGATACTTTTTCCGTAGATGTCGACAATCCAACCGCACTTCCAAATAGTGGACCAGCAGAAATTGCGACTATTATCATAGCATTGGTCTGCGTTTCGAGTATTACGGCATATTGGGCCATGAGCAAAAAGCAACTACATACGATAGAGCGGGCCGTTCAGAACAATGGTAAAATTACCCCAAAACGTCCACGCCAAAAAATCTTTATCCGCCAAAGAGACGTAGAAACTAGAAAGCGCAAAAAGCGATACTAAATCAAACCTAAATGCTTCTTGGCAATATCGGTAATAACGCGTCCACGTGGCGTACGCTGAATCATGCCAAGCTGAATCAAGAATGGCTCTAAGTAATCTTCGATTGTTGAAGCTTCATCGCCAGTTAACGCAGCGATAGTATTTAGGCCCACGGGCTTATTACCGTATTTTTCATACATCAGCATCAGCATATTGCGATCGGCCGGGTCTAATCCGAGCTCGTCAATCTCAAGCATTTTTAAAGCTCCATTCGTAATCGGAACATCAATTATTCCGTCGCCATTTATGTCGGCATAATCGCGCACGCGTTTTAGGAGTCTATTTGCAATTCTCGGCGTTAACCGCGAGCGTTTTGCTAACAATTCTGCTGCATCTGGTTTAATCTGAGTGTCGAGCAACCTAGCGGAGCGTTCGATAATTTGTTGAATGTCACTATCGGCATAATATTCAAGACGATAGGAATGGCCAAAACGATCGCGTAGTGGTGCCGCCAAGTTTCCAGTTTGCGTAGTGGCGCCAATCAAAGTGAATCTAGGCAAGTCTAGTTTTACGCTGCGCGCGGCCGGGCCTTTGCCTATTACGATGTCCAGTTTGTAATCTTCCATTGCAGAGTATAAGATTTCTTCTACTGCGCGACGGAGGCGATGAATCTCGTCGATGAACAAAATGTCGCCGTCGGTCAAATTCGTTAAAATACTGGCCAAATCTCCAGCTTTTTCGATTGATGGGGCGGAGGTAGCGCGAAAGTTTGCGCCCATCTCATGCGCAATTACGCCGGCCATAGTAGTCTTGCCTAACCCCGGTGGTCCATATAGCAAAACATGATCAAGTACATCGCCACGTTTTTTGGCGGCTTCGATAGCTAGTTTTAGGTTGGTCTTGAGACGGCGTTGGCCAATATATTCTTCAAAATTTGTCGGACGCAGAGAAAACTCAACAACGCGTTCTTCGTTGTCTTCTTCATGTAGACTAGTATCAATCACCCTCTCGATTGCCATATCTGTATTATAGCATCATCTCTTTGCGCTATAATGAAGACATAAACAAGGAGGGAAAATGGCCTTAAAAGAACTAATCGAAAAGTCTGCCGAGCTAAAGCAGAAGTACGAATTCTACACAGCCTTAGGTTACTCTGAAAAAGCCGCTAGCGTTCTGTCTTACTATGCCTACGGTAATGATCTCATTCTTAATAAATTCTTTAACAGCCTCGGTGACGAAGACCTATTATCAAAAGTATACGATTTTATCGGTGATGACGACATGGATACCGTTAGAGATCGTATTTATAAAATGGTTGCGCCAGAAATTCCGCTATACGACAACATTCCAAACTCTGGCATCCGGCTAGCCAAAACCGGAAGAGCTAGGGGTTTTGCTAGGCCACTTAAAATGGCCGCATCTGTTGCCGATGAGCCGATGGATGGTGCTGTTTTTGCGGAAGAGTCCGCGATGGCAGTGGGCGGTATTCCTCAAGTACTCATGGAAAAGATGTCCACTGATTCCTATGCGCAAATCGAAGAAAAAGACGCCAAGGGCGTATTTACTGCGCCAACTTCCACTTTTCGTATGACTACTACAACCGCATCTATGGGGATTGTAATGAATCAAATTCGCAACGAGCGCGATATTGATTTGTCGCAAGTTCGAATTGAAGAAGTTCTAAACTATTTCGACTACAACTCGCCTAAGCCAGCCGAGGATGTTTTTGAAATTAGTACCGAAATACTCGACAAGAGTTCCGACAAAAAGATTCTATATATTAACGCTCAGGCGAAATCCGAAACGAAAGAGCATCAGAATATTATTCTACTACTCGATATATCCGGCAGCATGAGTAGCAACAATGTGGTCACTCAGGAAGCTATCGCAGTAATCGTTAGCAAGCTAAAAGTTGGCGACATCTTTAGTCTAGTAACATATAGCTCCACGGATGAAACGGTACTAAAAAACTATGCCATCCGCTCTGAGTATGACAAAGAATATATTATGGGCAAGTTACTGACGATCAAAATAAATGGATATACGCACGGTTCTAAAGGTATTGAGACGGCCTACGAAATCGGCCGCCACAACTACGACGAATCCTGGAATAATCAGGTAATACTCATCACTGATGGCGATTTAAACTTTGGCATTACCGACAAGGGTGGTCTCGAAAAGCTAATTGAAGAAAAGAAAAAAGAAAACTTGTTCTTATCCGTTATTGGAACTGGTCTTTGGAACTATCAAGACGAAAAACTCGAAGTTCTCGCCAAGCATGGTAACGGCACATACTGCGTAATTAATAATCTCGAAGACGTTAAAGAATCTATTGATAAGCGATACGAAAGTCTAACTAATATTGTTGCGAAAGACGTTAAAGCCCAGGTGGAATTTAATCCGAAATTCGTGAAAGAGTATCGCCTACTCGGCTACGAAAACCGCGAGTTAAACCATGAGGATTTTGTAAATGATACTGTCATCTCCGAACCTTACGGCAGTGGCGGTCACGGCGTAGCGCTATACGAACTCACGATGAGTGACGGCTCGGTTCAGGATACTGGACTAAAGTACCAAACGCCGGTTATTAATGATTCGGATGAGCTATGCACGGTGAAGATTCGTTACAAAGAGCCGCTTGCGGACAAGAGCCATGAAATCGAGCATGTTGTAAAACTCGAAGATGGCGAGAACAAGAATGTCCGCCTTGCGTATCTGCTTTACTGTATTTCCGAGAAGCTTCGAGGTTCAGACAAACTTGATGAAGCGGACCAAAAGTTCTTGACGGATGCCATAGCGGAGAAGAGTTACGAAGAATTTGCGGAGCTGAATGGCGAGAAACTTAATTGTTTCATTGAAGCGTATACGAAAAATAATAAATAGTATTTACGAATAAGCGTTCACTATGTATTATTGTATTAAGCAAGTAATACAATAGAAAGGACGCTTATTCAATTTGTTTTCGACAACGAAAGGCCAATCTATCTTCAGCTAGTAGAACAGCTGCGGTTAATGATTGTGTCGGGACGGTGTGCGGCGGGAAGTCGACTTCCATCTGTGCGCGAATTGGCTAGCCAGGCGCGGGTTAACCCCAACACAATGCAAAAAGCTCTTCAGGAACTTGAAGACCAGCAGCTGATTTTTACCGAGCGTACGAATGGTAAATTCGTTACTGAAGATCAAAAGCTGATTGCGAAATACAAGAAGCAACTCGCAACTGCAGCGGCTAAAACCTATCTTGCCGACACTAAAAGAATCGGCGTTTCTTTCGAAGAAGCAATTAATATCTTGCAAGAAATAGGAGGCGGCAGATGACTTTGCTAGAATGCAAACATCTTACGAAAACATTCGACCGTAAAACCGTACTCGACGACGTAAGTCTTAAAATCGAGCCCGGCAAAATCTACGGTCTGCTCGGCAAAAATGGCGCTGGCAAAACAACCCTAATAAAGTTAATTAACGATTTGCTCACACCAACCGACGGCACGATTTTATTCAAAAGAAAGGCCATTGGCGTCCAATCAAAGGCGCACATTTCATATTTGCCTGAACGTACATATTTGGACAAAAATATGCGGGTTAGCCAAGCGATTAAAATGTTCGAAGATTTCTATGAGGATTTCGACCAGAATCGCGCATATAAATTGCTCGAAGATTTAGATCTCGATGCAGACTCGAAAATTTCCAAAATGTCTAAGGGTATGCAAGAGAAGTTGCAGCTGATTTTAGTAATGTCGCGCGCCGCGGATCTATATATTTTGGACGAACCTCTGGGCGGTGTTGACCCTGCCACGCGCGATTATATTCTCGACACAATCTTGTCTAACTTCAAAGAAGGTTCCAGCGTCATTATTTCGACGCATTTAATATCCGACATTGAGCGCATCCTCGATGAAGTAATCTTTATCGAGAAAGGAAAAATCGCGCTAACTAGCGATGCTGACAAACTTCGCAGTAAAGAAAAAGCATCAATCGACGAAATATTTAGGAGGATGTTCCATGCTAAAAAAGCTAATTAAGTATGATTTTCTGTGGATGAATCGTAATATGGTTATAATTTTCGCCATTACGGCTATCCTATCTATTCTCACTCGCATTGCTAGCAACTTTACTAGCTCCGTAATTGGCGACCTCGTCTTTGGTATTTTGCGTGGTTTTACGATTGCGGCTTTCGCGAATGCTGTCATTAATTCGGCAATTCGAATATGGGAACGTTTCCGCCAAAGTTTCTATAAAGACGAAGCGTATTTGACGCATACGCTACCAGTAAGCAAGAATACGCTCTACGACAGCAAGGCTCTTTCTGGCCTCTGTGCAATTCTATTATCTCTCGCCGTCGTGATTGTCTGTTTCTTTATCGCGTTTTGGAATAATGACATGTATGAATATTTTCGTTCAGTCTTCAAAGATGGCGACATGACATTTATTGTGCTCGGAATACTCGTTACGGCCGTTTTGGAGGTAGTTTATGCCGTGAATGTTGGCATGTTTAGTCTTACTGTTGGCCATCGTGCAAATAATGGCCGCATGGTCCGTTCGGTGATTCTTGGTATTGTTTTATACTTCGCTTTACAGAGTCTACTGCTCGGTGTTATTTACGGAATTGGTATTTTTGACGATAGCGTCAAAGCCATGTTCGGCGATGCCTCGAATGTAGCAATCGGCTTTTCGACTTACCGCACACTTATTTCTGTAACCGATGCATTGTATCTCGCGCTAATAATCGGCTTGTACTTCGGTGGCAAGAAACTGTTTAGCAAAGGCGTAAATGTCGAGTAGCGTGGTATAATTATTACAACGAGCGCAGCTCTAGAAACTACGCTCTGTTGGGGTTTGGTTAGCCGCTAGCGGCTAACTATTTTTTGGCTTCCGCACCAAGCGAATTTCGGACCTCAACTCCACAATCCAAATCCTGAAAGTGAGTGACATCTGAATCTTTCTCAGGAGCGTCTAGCTATCTAGAATCACCGTTTAGTGAGGCTCCTGCGAGCGAGAATTCTCTCCGAGCCTCACGTGATGCCAAAAATAACCCGTTCACATATTAATGTTTAGATTTCACTTATAAAAGCATGAGTTCAATTATTTGATATAATATATACAACGAGCGCAGCTCTAGAAACTCGCTCGATGTGTTTTGGTTCGTCGTTATTTATTTAACGACGAATTTTTTTGAATTTCGGAAACCGAATTCCAAACTCCACACTTACGCCCATGATAGTAATCCGAACGCTCATGCAAAGACTTCCTCCGGGACCTCTAGTTATCTAGAATCACCGTTCATTGAAGCCCCAGCGAGCTGGCCTTCAATGGCTTGTAGCTAAAACATTCAATAGGGCAAAACACACACCCTTAAAGACAATATGCTAAATTAACTAGAAGTAAAAGCGTAAGTTCAATACTTTTGCTATAATATACTTATAGAGCGCAGCTCTAGAAACTACGCTCAAAATGGTTTTGATGAAAATAACCCCTACGGGTTATTTTCATCTCTAAACAAACCTGATCCTTATCCTGAACTCCACAATCCAAAGTCGAATTGTGATAGCCATGACAATCTAAAGCGGCTTAAAAGCATGAGTTTAATCATTTGCTATAATATATCTATACAGGCGCAAGTCTAGGACTTACGCCTTGTTGGTTTAGTAGAGACTAGTTTTCAGCTAGTCTCTTTTGCTATTTAACCAATCTGATTCCCAATTTAAACTCCACTTTTCGAAGCTCGAAAGTAGGTCACAAAAAAATAGGACAGCCACCCTGTACATTGTAATACTGGGCCCGTCCCTACAATCACTATACTACCCCTTTTTTCTCATGTCAATTAAGCTTCTTTCTTTTGTAATTGTCAATATTTTTTCGATAATGTGTGAATTATTTAGGTAGTTTTGGATCTCGCGTATACATAAGCTCTCATTACGCTTTACTCTGCGTAAATCTAGCACGATATTTCTAGAGGATTTATTTTCGCAACGACAGCCAAACGACAAAAGCACGAGTTTAATAAATTCTTCAAAAACCCCATAAAAACAGATATAATAAAGATGGAACTTACAATTTAACAATATATCGCGTTTTAGCTGACGTATTTTCGCGTTGCAAAAACTTTGATTGCAGCTCCCGTAGGAGTCGGTCTTATAGTTTTTGCCTAAAACGCGAAATTGTAGGTTCCAGCCGGCAACTCGGGGGCTGCAATTTTTATTAAATTGCTGTGCCAAAAATTTATCAAACATAAGAGTAATTGGAACCTACAATTGTGAATGATACATCCGATAAATATGCTAATTTTTCGCACGACGAATTAGTCGCCGAAATCAATCGCTTAAAGAAGCACAAAAAATACGGCCTCGTTTGGGAGCATAAGACTGAAAAGGTGATTGAGGATTTTGAAACTCAACAACCATACCTCGAAGAAGTAACCGATAAACGAATAGAAGACGCTCCTGGCGAACCGACGAATTTAATTATTGAGGGCGATAATTTTGAGGCGCTATCGATTTTGAATTATACGCACGCCGGTA
>DEVX01000013.1 GCA_002363515.1 Candidatus Saccharibacteria bacterium UBA3225
AAGAATCGTCAGGCACCGTACGTACTGGCGACAGTAAGGAGTACGACCACAGGGACGAGAAGGTCGACAAGAATCCTTCGCCGGTAGAGAAGGGTGTGAACCCTGATCCTCCGAAGAAGGAGTCCAGCGGCGGATCCAACAAAGAATCCAGCGGCGGATCCAACAAAGAATCCAGCGGCGGATCCAACAAAGAATCCAGCGGCGGATCCAACAAGGGGTCCGACAATAACGATTCCGGCGGGAGTAACGACGAAAAAATCGAAGCTCCCGAATAAAGCTTCATTTCCCCTATGAATGCCCCAGTTGCGAGGGGCGCCGGATAACCTAGGGGAAGCACCTTAAAGGGCGGAGAGTCTAAAAACTCTCCGCCTGATTTTCCACGTTTTACTCGGTAATGATCTGATTTGGAGACGATTAACAATGTGGCTAATATAATCTTTCAAAGAACTTTTTCCACTCTGGATATTTTTACAATCAAGAAAGGAATTAAAACTATATGAATAAGATTGCTAAGGCGGGTATTGGCATCGCAGCCGTTGCTGCTGTTGCTGCTACCGGTGCGCTTGTAGCTTTCGCTTGGGGCCCCTCACGTACTACATATACGCTTGAAAAGCCTGCTGCAAAAGTTACATTCAACTCTATTACTAATAACAATAAAGAAGTTGGTGATGAGCGCTACTTTGTAAGCGCTTCTCCATACACTGGTGATGCTTCTAAAAATCACTGGACTGATAACACTGAAGTTGAGAATGGTAAAGAGTATGTCGTTCGCATGTATGTACATAACAACGCTGCTTCTAACCTTAATTTAACCGCAAAAGACGTAAAAGCCTACGTCGTTTTGCCAACCACTACTGGTACGGAAATTACCGTAAGTGGTAAAATTACTTCTTCAAACGCCGACCCAGTCTCCGTTTGGGATGAAACTACTTTTAAATCCAAGAATGGCGAAAAGTTCAACCTTGCCTACGTAGACGGTACTGCAAAGTATTATAACAATGCTGGTACTTTCAAACTCGGCACAAGCGTATTTACTAACTCTGGTCAGCTTCTTGGCTATAGCAAGATGGATGGTAATATTCCAGGCTGTATTCAATACTCTGGTTACCTCACCTTCCATGTTAAAGCTCAATTCGCTGCTAAACCAGCTCTCAAAATCCAAAAGGAAGTGAAACTTCTTGGTACTAATACTTGGAGCGAACAAATTAAAGCCAAAGCTGGCGACACTGTTCGTTATCGTATTCAGGTTGAGAATACTGGTAATACGCAATTGCAGAACGTTCACGTTTTCGACGTTCTTCCTAAGGGTCTAACTTACGTGAAAGGTTCGACTACTGTTGCTAATGCTACTAATCCAAAAGGCATCGCTGTTAGCGATAACATCGTTACAGATAACGGTATCAATATCGGTACTTATGGCGCCGGCGCAAATGCTTGGATCTACTTCAACGCTACGGTCGATAAGTCCGTAAGTGAAGAATGTGGTAATACGATTCTTCGTAACATCGCACAAACTTCCGCTGGTTCCAGCACTGGTACTAAAGAAGATACGGCAGACGTCATTGTTGACGGTAAAACCTGTAAAGATGGCTTTACTATTGACAAGAAAGTAAAGAACGCTGCTGGTGAGTATGTTGAAACCGCTAACCTTAAGGCTGGCGAAAATGCTCATTATCGTATTGCATTCAAGAATACTGGTGACACCACTTTGAAGAACGTCATCATCAAAGATACTCTTCCTGCAAACATGACCTATGTCAAAGGTAGCACGAAGATCGACAGCAAAGCTGCTGCTGATGGCATCGTTTCTGACGCTGGCCTTAACATCGGTAACGTAGCTGCCGGTAAGACCGTATATGTCTACTTTGATGCTCTTGTTGCTAAGACTCTTGGTGACAAGTGTGAAACTACCACCCTTACTAACACCGTTAAGGGTACTTACAATAAAGATGACAAGACTGCTAAGACTGACACTGCAGTCGTAAAGATTGAAGGTAAAACCTGTAAAGATGGCTTTACTATCGACAAGAAAGTAAAAGATGCCAACGGTAATTATGTAGAAAGCACCACCCTTAAGGCTGGCGAAACTGCACATTATCGTATTGAATTCAAGAACACTGGCGACAACGAACTCAAGAACGTTGTTCTCAAAGATACGCTACCTTCCAAGATGACCTATGTTAAGGGCAGCACCAAGATCGGTAGCACGGCTGCAGGTGACGGCATCGTCTCTGGCGAAGGCCTCAACATCGGCAACGTAGCTGCTGGTAAATCCGTTTATATCTACTTTGACGCTAAGGTTAACGCTGGCGTAGGCGAAGATTGTGCCGACGCTACCCTAACTAACATTGTTGAAGGTAAATATAACAATGACGATAAAACCTCCAAGACTGACACTGCAGTCGTAAAGGTTGACGGCAAAGAATGTAAAGATGGCTTCATCATCAACAAGATGGTTCAGGCCGACGGTGGTAAAGAGTGGAGTGAAAACGTCACTGTTAAGGCAGGCGACAAAGTTCGCTATCGCATTCAATTCAAGAACACTGGCGAAACAACTCTGAAGAATGTCGTAATTCGCGATCTTCTTCCAAGCAATATGACCTACGTCAAAGGCAGTACGATTCTTTACAATTCTGCAAACACCAACGGCGAAACTCTTGCCGACGGTATCGTATCGACCGAAGGTATCAACATTGGCGATTATGCCAAGGGTACCGAAGCAACGATTTACTTCTACGCTACGGTCAATGCATCTTTGAAAGATAACTGTAACGATTCTACTCTTACCAACACTGTAAAAGGTAAGTACAACAACGACAGCAATACTGAGAAATCGGATACTGCTGACGTTACCGTACCTGGTAAGGACTGCAAAGAACCAACTCCAACGCCATATCTCCCAGAGACTGGTGCAGGAGAAATTATCAGCGGTGTGCTTGGCCTTGCTGCCGTAAGCACTGCTGCTGGCTACTATATCATTAGCCGCAAAAAATAAGTTGACCGCCTAGTATAGAGCTTTCCCAGAAGCTTTTAGATGGACGGGAAACTAATATAAAAATACTCCTCGAGCAATCGGGGAGTATTTTTTGTGCGTTTATTTTTGTGCCGCCTGCAACACGCGCTCGAACAGCATTGTCACGGTGAGTGGCCCCACGCCACCAATCTTTGGTGTAATCGTCAAATCTTCGCGCTCACGCACAGCATCATCCACATCGCCTTTAATTACGCCACCTTCGGAAGCTGTGCCAGCATCGACTACTACCGCGCCGTATTTGAGCATTGTACTTTTGATCAATCCAGGTACGCCCGTAGCCGTTACGACTACGTCGCAATCCGGCAGAGTTGATGTATCATCACCCTTGTCGTATACTGTTACATCGTATCCGCTTTCGCGCCACATTTTTTCAAGCGGCGCGCCGACTAATTTACCGTGTCCGACAATTCCGAGTTTCTTTTTATGTAAGTCAATTCCGTAACCAGTCAACAGCCAATGAATTGCCATTGCGGTCGCTGTGTCTGATTCTCCACGTAGTCCGTCAACATCCTTCGCTACTGGTATTAAGTCCAAAATTGACATATCGCATTCGGATAGCGGCAACTGCACTATGATGCCAGTTATTGTTTCGTCCTTCGCTGCGGCCCGAATCTTCTCCTCGGCATCGTTTGCGGCTATTTTCGTCACTGCGACTTCTATGCCAATATCCTCGCCGTAAACTTGCTTTAGTGACATATACTTTGCAATTACGGGCGAATTGTTGTCGTAGAATATTGCTAGCTTCGGGAAAATTTTTCGGCTACGCAAGGCTTTTACGATATGCGCCTGGCGCTCTTTTATATATCCTGCCAGCTCGCGGCCATTTAATTCTTTCATTCGTCTCCTAACTCCATCGGTTCTTGCTCTAGTGTGTAACCAAATTCTTCTTTTACGGCATCTATCACTGCCTGACGCGCTTTCGCTAAATCTGCATAATTCTTCGCATTCTCGTTGATTAAGATTAGAGCCGCCTTATCTGATACACGCATGCCGTAGAATTCCTTACCTTTTAGTCCAGCATGCTCAATCAGCCAACCGCTTGGTATCTTACCGCCATCCCAAACCGGAATGCCTTTTTTCTTAGCCCCCTCGGCCTCCTTTTCGTTGAGGTAAATATTCTTAAAGAATGAGCCCGCCGAGGCGAATTCTGCCGGATCAGGTAACTTGCCAGCACGAATCTCCGCCACCGCATCGCGCACAATTTGCGGAGTAAACTCCGTCACGCCGCGCTCATCGAAATAGGCCTGGAGAGAAGTGTAGAATGGCGGTTTCAGCCAATGCTTGTGTAATTCTACCGTGACGCTAGAGATGAAATAGCGCCCCACGCCGTCGCCAGTATTAAAAATACTGTGGCGGTAGCCGAGGTCCAACTCGTCGGCCATCATATGTTTGAAAAGATTATCACGACAGTCATAAACGCACACTGAATGTAAAGTTTGCGCTATCTCTTGACCATAGGCACCCACGTTTTGGACTGGCGCTGCGCCAACCGTGCCAGGTATTTTCGACAACGCCTCGATACCAGAGTAGCCATAACTCTCGCCGTTCCAGAGTTTTACGCTGTATTCTACTAAATCGTCTAATAGGTCGCCACTTTTGGCGCAGAGACGTATCTTGGCTGGGTCGCTATCTATTACATAAATGCCGTGTAATTTATTCACGAGAATGACGCCTTTAAAGCCGCCGTCGCGTCCAATTACATTACTGCCACTACCTAAGATATATGTTGGCAGTTTTTTCTCGGCCGCAAAATGATAAGCTTCCGCCAAATCTTTATCTTCTTCGATATCGATGACATACCTTGCATTTCCGCCAAGACGCATGGTTGTTAGTGTTGATATTGCTACATTCTCGCGTATCTTCATGCGATAATTATACCACCAGGCGCATAAAACTACTACAAATTCCGCCCTTGATTGACAATTATTAGTAATAGTGGCATAATTAAACAATGCACATTAATAGTACAGAATAGAAAGGGGGTAAACTATTGGGAGAACTCTCATTTAGTATTCCTAACACTGTCAGGCTTGGTAATATTGCGGAATATGTCGCACCTAATTTATACGAAGCGGCGCAGGCGCGTGTCAAAGAAGGCATAAAACAGAGCAGTCGCGTAGTTATCACGTCCGCACAATGGCGAGAGTTATGCGAGCTTGAGGCGAAAAATCGAGAAAAACTTCCAGAGCCTTTTTCTCGCGAAGTGTTGTCGCGCGATTTTTGTCTCGAAATTGCTAACACGGACTATCTCGTCAGCTATCGACAGTCCGAATTTACATCAATCAATCTCGAAGATGGTCGACAGCTCGAACCGAAAGTCGACAGTTTAATCGGTTGGCGTGATCACATTGAGTTATATAAGGACGGTCGGTGGCGCAAAAAAGGCGAAAAAGGCGGATTCAAACAGCACATTGGCGGTATTGGGCTTCTTTATGAAAAAGAACGAGCGCCCAAAGTCGCCTATTACTGGATCGGCCTGGCAAGCGAAGCGGCCGAAGAGGTGATCATAGATATCCTCAGCGATTATTTCGCAGTGCAGTATGCATATTATGTACTGCCCGATCTGGTCGCCGGCATAGAACACATCTGCAACGACTGATTCTGTACAGAGAAGACGAGCGGTCCTCACGGGCCGCCTTTTTAATTGCGTGTTAAAATATAGCCAAGTGCACCCGTAGCTCAGTGGAAGAGCACTGGTTTCCGGTACCAGGTGTCGCAGGTTCGACTCCTGTCGGGTGTACCATCCGAAATGATTTATAATTAAAATACATAAAGAGCCGCTCACTTGAGTGGCATCACTCTTTGTCAATAATTGTCTTTGCTTGCTATTAATGGCATGAAAAATGCCCCGCCGAAGCGAGGCGAGGGGCTGGAGCCCCGAGAGATATGTGCTGGTTAAAGCTTAGAGGTGTCAGCTGGCTGTTTTCTGTGCTGACTCTTCGTCGGTGTTATCTGTGCGTGCGGACTCATCCTCCGCCGGTGCGACGTGAATTGCAGCTCTTTCTGTCTGCACGCCGGCCCTTTCTGCCGCTTTGGTCCATGAAACATCCTGACGTCTGCGATCGGTAATTGTGCGTCCCATTTTAACCTCCTTTTAAAATAACAACAATCACATCGGTAATTGTGCAGCTTGTGCATGCATGGGCGAAATCTAACATTGTTGCATCCATTTGTTGCGATACGCTGTATAGATAACGCCCAAGCACTAACCTTAAACAACTATACTATTATAACACGCAATACCCCAAATTGTCAAGCCCACTTTTGTTAAAAACTAACCATGCAGGTTGTCGTAGGCGTCGTCAAAAATTTGCGCATACACCCTCTGCAGAAGCAGATGCTCGCTTTTAGTGATTCCTGGCATATACAGGAGCGCAATAGGCTCCAGCAGGGGCAGATCCCCGACGAAGTTTACTCCGCTTTGCTGCAGATAACGGAAAAGCCGACCACCAAGTATTGGCAACAATCGCCGCAAATCATCATCGGGGCTAACCAGCAATAACTCCGACTTGGCTTGCTGTTTGCTAGGATACTTAACAATACTCAAAATTCCACCTCCCTTGAAGAAAATGAGATTTAAAGGACACACCTATGTCTATACCTAGGCTGTTTTAAATGTAGCTTAGCTTATGAAAACTCGTCAAGTATATTGCATGAAACCAACTTCAAGTTGGCCTGATGACCCCAATCTTAAAAAATGCTATAATCTCCCTAGTGCACCCGTAGCTCAGTGGATTAGAGCACTTGTCTTCGGAACAAGGGGTCGTGGGTTCGAATCCCTCCGGGTGTACCAGCGATAGAGCAGAGCATGAGCTCTGCTTTTTCGCTGGTCTCCATGAGGGATGAGAGCCCAGGGTTCGCCCCCTACTCGCGTCCGCGTTAGCCTATCGCTTAGTGGTATTTTTGTTACGCATTCGATAAATGCTATACTAGACGCATGTCTCAGCCAAAAACTCAGCGGAGATTATTAATTGTTCCAACTATTATATTGATTGTTTTTGCGAGTATCTTCATCTGTTTTTATCAAGCAGTCAAAAATCGTTATATTAGTATCAATGAGTGGTCATTGAATTCAAACTCCGTCCGTGGCGTAGATATCTCTGAGTATCAAGCCAACGTTGATATGAGCAAACTTAAAGAGCAGGGAATTCAGTTTGTATACATTAAGGCTACTGAGGGCAGCACTCATGTAGATAGGCAGTTTGCTGCAAACTGGAAAAATGCCCAAGAAGCCGAGTTGCCTGCTGGCGCATATCACTTTTTTAATTTTGAAAGCCCCGGCGCCGAGCAGGCGGAGAACTACATTAACGCCGTCGGTGAGTCGCTGGATGGGCGCTTAATTCCCGCAGTGGATCTTGAGATTTATGGCGAAAAAGAATTGGTTAAGCCAAACAAAGATAGTCTTCGTAGCGAGCTTAAAATTATGCTCGATCGACTCGAGGCGCAATACCATGTTAAACCAATAATTTATGCGCAAAAAGATTTTTATGATACTTATCTTACAGATTTCTCGGATTATCCACGTTGGGTACGCGACGTCTATGTACCAGCAAGGTGGAATAATGGCAATGATTGGCTGATTTGGCAATACAATGACCGTGGTCGACTGGACGGTTATTCTGGCGGAGAAAAATACATTGACCTCAACGTAGTGAATAGTAACAAAAGTTTAAATGACCTTAAAGTTTAGATAAGGATAATATATAATTATTAAAGATGAGCATTTTGGAAGTCCGTAACCTAAGCAAGTCTTACGGTAAAGGCGATAATCTCGTAAAAGCTGTTGATGATGTTAGCTTTACTGTCGAAGAAGGCGATTTTGTCGCTATTATTGGTGCTAGTGGTTCGGGTAAGTCTACGTTATTACATATGATTGGAGGGGTAGATAACCCAAGTTCTGGCGAGATAATTGTCGACGGTGAAGATATTACAAAGTACAATTCCGATAAACTTGCTATTTTTCGTCGCGAAAAGGTCGGCATCATTTACCAGTTCTATAACCTCATTCCCATACTAACCGTTCAGGAAAATATCACTCTTCCATGCGACTTGGCTAAAAAAGAAATTAACCAAGATTATCTAAAAGAATTAATCGAAATGCTCGGTCTAAGTGATCGAGTGAAGCATTTGCCAAATCAATTATCCGGCGGCCAACAACAGCGCGTAGCAATCGGTCGAGCCCTCTTCGGGCAACCAAAAATCATTCTCGCCGATGAACCAACGGGAAACCTAGACAAGAAAGCTGGTGACGAAATTGTAAAACTTCTTGAAGTTGCGCATGCAAAATACCGCCAAACCATAATTATAGTTACTCATGATATTTCCATTGCGCAACACGCTCAGCGCATTATTACGTTTGAGGATGGAAAAATCATAAAAGACGAACGCAGGGAAGAGCATGAAGATTCTGACGAAGCTCAATCGCATTAACCTGAGGCAGAATCGCGCTCGTACGATTGTAACTATTATTGGCGTCGTATTGTCTGTTGCGCTAATCTTATCTGTAATTGGTGTAGCTACTAGCTTCTTGAATAGTTTGCGTCTTCGCGAAATTGAAGAATACGGCGACTACCACATCGTGTATCGTGACGTTCCGGGCAACCTCGTGTCGGTTATCGAAGAGTCAAAATATGCTAATATACAATACTACTCCGACCACATTGATTATATAGTTCTCGAAGATGGTACGAAGGACTACTATGTTGCAGGTCTCTTCCCGCGAAATTCTTATACGCCGATTACCGACGCCGGCATGCTTCGGCGCGACGAGGAGCATCTGTATAACGTATTTATAAAATACCGTAATCCGCACGATTATTCTCACAGTGAAAAAATGTTAACTCGTGAACTAAGGGATGCCGGTATGGATGAAATTGAAACGCGCAGCACTCTGATTGCGACCCTAGATGGCTGCGTGCCGGAAACAACGCGCATTCTCCTGTGGTCATTATCGGTTCTCGCCATTGGCACGCTCGCTATTGCGTCAGCTTTCGTTATTCGAAACTCATTTAATATTTCAATTACGGAGCGCGAGCGTCAATTTGGCATGCTTTCAAGCATAGGTGCTCGCCCACGCCAAATTCGCGGGATGGTTTATCGCGAAGCTTTCTCAATCGGCGCCGTAGCGATCCCGGCTGGCATCATCCTAGGCGTTATCGCGACATTGATCGTCTGCGTTATTATTAACAAACTTGACACTTATGTTTTGGGTTTTTCGATGTCTTTCTATATTCCAGTTGGCGGATATTTCTTGATTACTATAATTGGCGCAATCATAATCTTTCTCTCTGCTGCTTCGCCCGCAATCGTGGCAAGCAGAGTTAGCCCTATTGCTGCTTTGCGTAACGAAAAAGATATCAAAATTAAAGCCAAAAAAGTACGCACGTCAAAACTAACGCAGAAAATTTGGGGAATTGGTGGTGTTATTGCGGCTAAGAATCTCAAGCGCAGCCGCAAAAAATATCATACAACCATCATTTCGATTGCGCTTAGCGTATCGGTGTTTATCGGTGTTTCGACCTTAATCTCTTATGGCTATAAAGATATCGCTTTTTTGATCGATGATATAGGTTCTAACTTTATGATTTTAGGTGGTACGAAGGAGCTCTATGAGGACATTATTGAGCGCTTTAACGTAAAAGAGTATGCATATTTTTACGAATCTGCGTCCAGTTCTGCCGATAAGAGGGAACCGCTACGACTTGTGGCAATATCTAAAGATGAATTCGTACGCTTCGCCAAAAAAGCAGGGTATCGCGGCGATGATTATGCAAACGTCGCGATTCTGCGCGATTATTACATAGAGTACCATGGCAACGGTTCAACAAGCTTCAAGCGAACTAATTACAAAGTTGGTGATACGGTAAAACTCACTCTTGATGACCTGAGGCGTATTTTTGGCCCCCAAATCGAAAACTGGAATCTAGACCATAATGAAGAGAATGAAGAAAAAACAAATTCGGGTAGTAGTAAGTCGAACGTGAAGACGGTTGAATTGGAAGTTACGCTAATTACCGAGGAGGTTCCTCTTGGAGTGTCGAAAAAAACTTCCGATGGCAAAGGCACACTTTATATTTCCGAAGAAAACAAGATACTAAAAGATGCCTCTGGTATCTATTTTATGATAAGGGACTTTCATGTTGCCGACTCTGGTCTCGGTGAGCAAATCGGTAAATATTTAGACAAGAATAGAGATAGAAAGCAGTACAAAGACGAATTTGGAAATGATGCAGATTATTATTACCAAAATGTTGAAATAGTCTACACTTCAATCCGCAACTTACTGTTGACCTTCGAAATATTAAGCTACGGATTCATCGCGATCGTTTCATTAATTGGCATAACGAATATATTCAATACGATAACTACGAATATTGCTCTTCGTGCTAAAGAGTTTGCTGTGCTAAAATCCGTTGGTATGACTGAGAAGGAATTCGGTCGAATGATTCGTCTTGAAAGCGCAATGTATATTACGCGAGCCTTACTAATCGGATTATCAATCGGTCTACTTATGTCGTATGGCATATATAAACTCCTCGATGCGGGAGGGGCGGGAATTGAGCTAATTATTCCGTGGTATGCGATAGTGATTTCAATTTTGGCAGTAGTAATTCTAGTGGCCGGCACGATGCGTTATTCGATGCGCCAAATCCGCAAACAAAATATCATTGAAACAATTCGCAAAGAAAGTTTCTAATTTAAGACCTTAGCTGATCTTCAATCATAGCGGCGTCGATTGCTATTTCTGCGCCGCTGTTTGCTACTCCGGCTAATACCATCTTGGCGACTAGATTCTCAACAGTATTTTGGACAACGCGTCGCATTGGGCGAGCTCCTAATTTTGGATCGTAACCATTCTCGACTAATAAATCTTTTGCCGCGTCGTCAAGACTGACGCTAATTTTTTGTGGCTCCAAAGTCTTATTTACGCCTACAAGAATCAAGTCGACAATTTTTCGCAAGTCTTCCTTCGAGAGTGGCTTAAATATGCAGACTTCATCAAAACGGTTTAAGAATTCCGGTTTAAAATCTCCATTTCGGATTAGATCGTTCGTAATTTCGTCTTTGACGCTGCCGAAATCTGCCCCATTTTCAATTAGGCTACGAATCTTGTCGGCGCCTGCATTGCTCGTCGCAATAATAATTGCATCGCGAAAACTTATTTCTCGATTTCTAGTATCGCGTAATATGCCTTCGTCTAGCATTTGTAGCAGGGTAGTTAATACTTGCGGATGCGCTTTCTCGATTTCGTCTAACAATACGACTGAAAATGGATGTTTCATTACCTGCGCAGTTAAACTCAACGCATCTTCAGCTCCATCTGCAATTAATCGCGAAACATCCGAAGCTTCAACGAATTCATTCAAATCTAATCGCACAATCTCGCCTTCGCCCCTAAAATACACTTCACTCAATGCTTTAGCTAGCTCAGTCTTACCCACGCCGGTTGGACCCAGGAAGAGAAAAGTGCCAATTGGTCGATTCTGATTGCGTACTCCTGCTGCAGAGCGACGCAGAGCATTGCTTACGGCCTTAACGGCGCCAACCTGGTCTATCATGCGCTCATGAATGAGATCCTCTAAGTTTAGTAACTTGCTTTTCTCTTCGTCATTCTGCGAAGATTGCATTTTAATTCCATAAACCTTCTCTACGGCGGTCTGAACGGAAGCATCAGTAATAAAGTCGCCTTGAACGGGATAATTTGCGGCAGACTCCAACAAGTTAATTGCGCGACCGGGCATTACTAAATCATGAACATAACGTTCGCTCAGGCGATATGCTTCCACTAGTGCCCAGTGTGTGTAGATTACGTTATATTTATACTCCAATCGCGGAACGTGATCTTCCATTACTAGCATAGTCTCTTCTTCACCTGATTGTTCAACCATAATCTTGTTGAGCGCATTAGTCAGTTGTGGATTGCGTGCAGAAATCTCCAAGAATCGTTGCTGATCCATGGTCAAAATCATGCGTAGGTTGCCTGCCTCGATTATTGGCAATAGCACATTGCTAATATCGATTGAGCCAGTGCCATCCTCGAAGAATAGATGCGCATTGTCCATCCAAATAATGATATTTTTCGCCGCATAAGCTTCACCTAGAATAATCGGCACGAGTCGCTCTAGTCTTCCGCGTTCGCCGCCCTCTGCAATCATCGATGCGGCATCGAGCTTGAATATTTGGCGAAACTCCAAGTCTGCTGAGAGCTTATTGTCGGCATCAAGCAATTCGTCCGCCAATGCGGTTACAATCGTTGAACGCCCACTTCCGGCGGGGCCAATTAGAGTTACGTTCTGACGCCCGCCCTTTGAGAAAGTTTCGATGATGCGCTGTACGATTTCCTTGTGCTGAGCGAGTTGCATCTGTTTGCTTGTGGCGCTTGCGCGACTCATTGAGATATTTCGTCCAAAACGGGATAGATTTGGCGTGTATCCAAATGCTAAATCGCGTGCAATACCGCCAGTATGTCGTGGTCGGTGTGCATTCTTTACGAGCCCATGCAGATAGTTATACCAAATTATGCCGTTATACAAATCTTTAACTTCCAATTTCATCGTACGCAACATTTGCTCGTGATTTGGATGTGTTTCAATCATGGCTACTGCCAAAACGCCACCCGAAATAGTTTCCGACCCAGTTGTCTGTTGTACTTCGCGAGCCTTTACGAAAATTGGAGTGATATCTTCTGGTAATGCTTCGGCTACTATACTTAAGAATTTCGGCGTAATTGCATAGCGTACGGCTAGAAAGCTGCCGCTATTTGTTTTGTGTGCTATTTGTGCGATCTCGTTTGGGGTGGGAGTGCGGCTAAATAGCGTTAACAAATCGCGCGACAGTAAATCGTTAATATCATCACTTGGTCCAAGCGGCGGTTTGAGCAGTTCGTCTTTTATGTAAATAAAAATAACGAAAATTGCAATTGCTAAACCCCAGCACATCCAAGCGATGGCGGAGTGCAGCATAAACATCAAGTATGCGCCCAGCGCAACTAAAACGATTGCCGCAATAATCATCAAAGCGCGGATCGTAACGGGCTCGAAGACTTTGCCAACCCTCGACTCTTGCGCTCGTTGGCTATTATAATGAAATTCATTCATCAGAATGTCACCCCTGCAATAGTTAAGACGACGCTGGCAAGTGGCAAGATTGGCAATAATGGCCAAACCGCAATCGCGATTAAACTAATGATTAGAACGACTGCCAGTGCCATAATACCAACAAATATAATCAGCAGGCGCATTATGAAACCAATCATGCGCGAAAGCAGCTTGTCAAAGAAATCGCCAAATTGAGCCTGAACCGATTCGCCGCCGCTGCCATAGGCGGATATTTGCTTATATGGCGCAAAAAGAGTGCGCAAAAGTAGCGAAATCGAGAAAGAATCGGCCAAATTACGTAGAGTGGAGAACGTTTTTCGCGCAAAGTGTTTCCAGCCGCGAAGGTACCACCACTGAAAAAAGCCGACAACTAACATGCCTATATTATAGCAATTATTGCCAAAATATAACACTTATGTTAATCTTAAAACAAATTAAGAAGGAACAAAAATGCAAAAGCAAAAGAACGTACAACTTGCAGTAATCGGCGTACTAGCGTTCGCCGTATTATTCATGTCTATTGGCTTTGCGGCTTATTCGCAGATGCTCAATATTAATGGTGTTGCCACTATCGGTACCACAGCAAATAAGTGGAGCGTCCACTTAAACCCAAACAGTTACCAGCTCGGCGAGGGGAGTGTAGAGGAGAATTCGAAGACCATCTCCGACAACTCAATTTCGTACGACATTACATTAGAAAAACCAGGTGACTATTATCTATTCCAGATTGATGCTGTGAACGATGGTCAGCTTAATGCTGTGCTTGATAGCATCCAAATGAGTGAGCTAACCGCCCAACAAGCCGACTATGTAAAATATACAGTCAGCTACGACGACGTTAAGTTCAGCTCTAGTGCCGACAAGCTCAATATCGCTCTTCCATCCGCTACTGGCGTTAATCGTAAGGTAGTAACCGTGCGTGTCGACTATGACATTACGGACGAGCATAAAGTTCTCCCGCTCACCGAGCCGCTTGAACTGAACCTATTTGCGTCGTTCAATTATAGCCAATCTAAATAATGCGCATTAAGCGAAATGAGCAGCGAGTATATCTCTTAGAAACTGCCCTTGTAATAGCAGTTATACTTTTAGCATTGTTCCTATATTCTTTCACGTCGAGTATCAAGTCATATTATATGGCTGCCGTACTCGGCGTTTTACTCGTCATAGCGATTGCCCAGTTCGGCTTTCATCGTGACAAGCATTATCTCAAAAACTACGTATCGCGCATTGTTGTCGCCTGCTTGATGGTGACTTTTATCGTCAGCTTTGGACTAGGACTATTCCTAAATTTTACGCATAGCTCATTTTCGCTTAATCCTCACGTAATCCTATCCGGCTTCTTGCCAGCGTTGCTGATTTCTTGCGAAGCAGAAGTATTCCAATATGTAATATTTCATTCGTATTTTCGTAATCTTCGACCAATAGCAATTTATGTGGTAACCATTGCGGCTGCAAACATTCTCATCTCTACGAATTTCGGCTCTTTTGCTAGTCCTGAGGCGGTCTTTATCACGATTTGTACAATCATATTGCCAGTATTGGCGACCGAATTACTGTGTGGCTACTTAAGGTATAAGATTGGTCTGCGTCCAGCTCTAATATATAAGCTATCTGTTCGCCTCTATCCCTTCGTTTTGCCTATTTTGCCAAATCTCGGACCGTTCATTTACGCAGTCATGGCAATTTCTTTGCCAGCGGCAATCTTTTTGTTTACTTACAATTTGCACGTAGCTAATCGCAAAGATCAAAAACGCATTCGTCGGCGTAACCAAATGATTATTACTACGCCCATCGTCTTCGTTTTATTAGCAGTAGTAATACTTGTGTCTGGTATTTTTAAGTATCAAATTATTGCAATTGCATCCAACTCGATGAATCCAACCTTCGCGCGTGGCGATGCGGTTGTTTTAGAGAAGACTTCTGCCGATAAGATTGTCGAAAATGATATACTAGTATTTAAGCATGAGGGGATAATTATTACCCACCGTGTTACCCAAATATACACCGAAAATGACCGCCTTTATTTCGTTACTAAGGGCGACAATAATGAGGAAGTTGACGCTTTTAAGACTGACGAATCGCAAGTTGTCGGGCGGGTCGTAATTATTAATAAATTTATTGGCTACCCAACCGTTTGGTTGAGTGAATTATTTAAAACGGAGTAAAGCATGGCTGAGCAAATTCACTACAGTTTGAGCAAGCGCATCTTGATGATTATTTTGATTTTTGTTTGTGCCGTTTTTGGCGTGTTTCTTTGCGTGCTTGGTTTTAGCCCATATAACGGCATCGAGCTTGTGCAGAAAACGGATAATGACCTCGACTATACGGTAAGTTTAAAAGATAATAATTATTTTGAAAAAAATGTCCTACCATCCGGCGGTAAGTATATTTCTAATCTAATTGATCATTTTAATGTAAGCTTCAAATATAATTCCGAATTTACGCAGCCAGTTTCTGGTTCATATTCGTACCAGATTATCGCTACAATCAGCGCCAATGAAAGCAAAAGTCAGAGCAGTGCAAGCTATTGGTCGCGCGAGTTTAAGCTCTTTCAGTCAGACACAAAGGAGATTCGAGAAACTCGAAATTTGACTTTTACGGATGAAGTAAAGGTTGACTATGACGTATATAATAATCTCCTACGCGATTTTAAAAAGAGCTATAGCCTTTCCGCAATGGGTAAGTTGGAGGTGTCTTTAGTTATTACTGGCGACTTAACGAATAGTTTGTTTAGCAATAAAATGCCACTCAAATCCGAAATGAGTATATCTGTGCCACTAACAGAGCAGGCCGTGGAAGTCTCGATTAATACGGACACAAAGAATAAGGAACAAGTCTTAGCATCGGCGCCAAAGATGACCGATAGCGCAATCATAGCCTGTCGCATTGCTGGTTTGCTATTTGTGGCGATTACTATAATTGCCGCATTTGCGTCGCATTATGTTGGTCGCATTAAAGAGGCTGGTGTAGAATACGAATTAAACGTCAAAAAACTATTATCTAGCTACGACAGTATTATCGTAGACTTAAAATCGGCGCCAAATTTAGCCGGCATAAAAGTGTCGGAAGTGGACGATTTTGATGAACTGCTTGATGTTTACAATTCAATCCATCAACCAATCAATTTTTACACTAGCCGAAATACCAGTATTTTTATTATCATCAACGAAAAGATGGCTTGGAAATTTACCGTCAGGCTAAGTGACTATAAATAGCTAAGCCCTAAAATCCATCACCGCCACCTCTGGCATGTTATTGTTAATTTCAATAATATTGCCCACTTTGCGCACGTTATCGAAATGGCGCGTATATTCATCTACAGTACTAAGAACATCGTAACCGAAACCGTCGCCGCGATAATGCATCGGGATCGCACATTTTGGCGCTAAGCTTTTGGTAATATCTGCCGCCAAATCGGCGTCAATTGTAAAATGACCACCTACTGGAATCATCAAAACATCCAGATTCGTCAGTTGCTCTTTTTGTTCTTCATTTAGCAGACAGCCCAAATCGCCCAGATGAGCAATGCGCAAACCTTCGCAAGTAATTACATGAATAAGATTCGGCCCGCGCAATGCACCTTCTTGGTCGTCGTGCCAACTCTGGATAAAATCAACTTTAAACTTAGATTTGTCGCCACCGATTAATTTTACGCAATCTACGCCATAATGATCGGCGTGCTTATGAGAATAAATGACCATGGTAGCTTCTTCGCGTAAATGCCCGAAACCATCTACGCTATCGTCCGCATATGGGTCAATAATCAAACTATCGTCTCCGGAAATTAGTTTAAAACATGCGTGCCCTAAATATTGAATTTTCATAGTCACTCCTTTTCTATATTGTAACAAATACTACTTAGACTTAGGCTCTATCTTGTACAGAAAGTACGCTCGGCACGTCTTCTCTGGCTTATATCCGGGCACCTCGAAAGCGTGTGATATTAAGAATAATGGTCGTTTTAGTTTTTGCGCTTGTTCCTCAACTTTCTTTGCAATGCGTTTCATGTCGCGTCCATCACCAAATACGTAGACTACGGTCGTATCGGTGGGTAAATCGCTCCGAAAGAAGTCATTCATTCTGACTTTTACGCGCGGATTGCTGATGAAACGAACTTTTGAAAATAAGACAAGAAAGGGATTTAATTCGATACCTAACACACGAGCGCCGAAATCGCTCGCCACCTTCAAGACTTTGCCGTCACCCGAGCCTAAATCGACTAGCAAATCGTTTTTGTTGAGCTTATAGAGTTTCTTGAAAATAATATCCAATTCTTTACGCCGTGATGGTACGAATGGCGCGCCGGTCAGGGCAGTGCCGCCAAAGACTAGCACTAAGACAATCCCAATCCACTTAAGAATTTCCCAAGACATACTCAGATTATACCGCAAAAGGGGAGGGCTGTTCTTTGTTTGACTACTTGCCAAATACCTAAAACTTTGGTATAATACTCCAAGTGAGCGGGCCGGTAGCTCAACTGCTGTCCGAGCGCGAATGCGCGAGCTCATCAAAAATTAGCACGCTCTAACCAGCTGAGCGTTAAATAAATGCTGGAAATGTAGGTGAGGGCCGGTAGCTCAGCTGGTTAGAGCACGAGCCTCTTAAGCTTGGTGTCGTGGGTTCGAGTCCCACCCGGCTCACCATTTCGGAAAACAAGATGAACCCAAAAGGGTTCTTTTTTGTTTCCGAAACTGATGCGCTGGATGTGGCGAGAAGCCGCGCGGGTGCGCCCAATGCCCGGTCGCTTGCGACGACGGCGCATTGTTTATGTCCCACCCGGCTCACGAATAAGTAGCAAACCACGACTACATAGTCTATCGCAGGGGATAAGGAGTAATTATGAGTAATATTGGTATTCGTGAATACGTTATTGGCGTAATTCACAATAAAGATGTTTAGTATTATGTCAGGAAATATGGCACGGATGAAAAGAAGCTTGAACCGCATCGAAAGTATTCGTCGTTTCTTGCCGACTATTTTAATTCCCTAGAGTAGCGTTCAAGGATGCTATCTAACCAAGTGAGTGGTATGTCATTATTTGGTAATCTTAACGCGCCGTCGCTAAGATCATCGATTATCTCGTCGTCGGTATATGTTTCCATGATGAATATTTCGATGTCATATTTTTCTTCAAGCTCTTTGAATTTTGTATTGCGATTGAAAGCAAAGCTATTTTTACCAAGCCTGAGCCTATTTTTGATTTCGTATGTCATTGAACCGGTTATATATAGTTTTCTATCTATGATTAGTGGGACATTATCGCAAGCAAATTGAGATTTCGTGAATATAAGTTTTATTCCTTCGAAATCTTCCTTTGATAAATCGATGTCTTCTCCTGACGAAATACTCGGTAACTCCATCAGCCCATCGACAAACGTACCTGATTTGGAAACATTGGCCATTGAAATATAATTCGAAAATAAGAGAATCGGGTTATTGGAAGGGTAAATGGGATAATTAGCTCTTTGGCCGATGTAATTCAATTCAGTCCACAAACTACCGTCCTCTTCTATCTCAATGTGATTGCCTAGGCCATCTAATAAGAAGAACTCTTCACAATCATAATATCGATCCACAAAGAATGTACTATCTGGCTTCGCATAGACATTTAATGAAATGCGTGAATCCGATTCAATGAACGGTTCTGTGTAAACTGATATTCTTGGAGTGCGTCCTTTTGATAGATATAGAGATCGTATTAGGCCTTCATCAAGCGATATGCTATTCGTTCCTGATCTAGCGTAGTAGTTTCGGCGATAGTCGCTTTCAGCTTCGCCCCAAACGCGATGGGGCAATATATCGCTTCTTGGAACAAATATTATAAGAGCATTTTTCTTATTATCTGTCAGTGTTTTGAAGTCGATTCCTTTTGGGCTAGGTTGGACTATAGTCTTTATGCACTTATCGAGCAAATCATACAGATTTTCAGTTAAGTCATTTGTTATGGCCAGCTTACCTTTATCGTATTCTACTCCCCACACGATTATTCCGTCTGACGTATTTAGAAAGGCGCAGATTTCTTTCGCTAGGAGTGATTTTTGATGTTTTATGAACTCTTTGTCTTTTTCGTTTGGTTGGCGCTTAATAGCTTTAAACTCTAGCCATGGGCTTTCTCCATCTTCCGATTCGGATATTAGCCTCTGTAGATCATCTAGTTTATTGAGCGAGTCATAGATTTCTTTTATTGTTTCGCTCATTTAGTCCTCGCCGCGATATTTCTTAAAGTTTTCAGCTTGTTCGAATATCTCTTTATAGACTTCATCATGTGCTACTGGAGGGTAATCATTTTCGGTTAGCAATACGATGAGGTTTGCTTTCAATTCGGCCTTTATGTCATCTCGTTGATCCCAAGCAGTGTATTTGGAGATGGAATCGACTTCGGCTTTAACTTTCTTAGCTAACTCAATGAGTTTGTCGTCAGGATATTCAAACTCGTATTTGATAGTAATCTCTTTAAGGATGTCATAGAAGGCTTTTTCTTCGAAATCTATACCCAAATCTTTATACGATCGACGCTCTTCGTCGAGGTCCATTACAAGATCGACTAGCTTATCGGTGAATTCGTTGATTACTTCGCTGACTAGAATATCCTGCTCTTTGCGATTATTGTAATCTTCAACCAACTTCTCAAGGCGTTTCGAGAAATCTACACCCCTAACTTTATTTACTTTCTTGAAATCGCTGATTGCTTTAGCAAGGAGCTGTTGGAGAACCTGAATCCTCGTATTCGGCAACTTAATCTTCAAAATTTTTTCAAGGTATACAGGATCGAACAAGTTAATTTCTTTTTTGTCCTCGCCAATTTTGAAGATTTCTTCGACGCCGCTGCTGTGAAGTGCATCTTGTACCATTAGTGTGACTTGGCGGTTCATTTGTGCGGTATCAGGTGCTTCGCCGCGAGTAATTTTGTAGACAATTGATCTTACTGCGAGATAGAAGTGGATTCTGTCGCGTTCTGCTTGCGTAAAGGCTTCCTGATCGCCTGTACAGATGTCGTAAGCCTTCTTTAGACGTTTACAGTGTTCCATGAAGCGATGTTCGAATACATCGGTTTGCATTGCGAATTCTGCGGCCGAATTCAAACATTCAAGACGCTTCAATGCAGAACTTGAATAATAGTCTGAACTATCGAACTTGTAGAACATTTTGTCGAGTATATCTAACTGGTCCTTTGTCGCGGCAATAGACTCGCGAATGGATTCAATATCTCTTTCTGAGGCAAGGCCGCCGTAGTGTGCCAAGGCTTTGTTCATATTGCGCTTAATGCCGATATAGTCGACTACTAGGCCTTTTTGTTTGTCCTTATACTTTCTATTAACGCGCGAAATAGTCTGGATGAGCGTGTGGCGTTTGAGCGGTTTGTAGATATACATCGTATCGAGGGCAGGAACATCAAAACCGGTCGTCCACATATCCACGATAATCGCGATCTTGAAGTTGGATTTGTCGCTCTTGAATTGCTTATCGAGTTTCTTTCTGTATGCTTCGTCGCCGGCAAGTTCCCAAAGTTCTGGTTCGTCGTCTTTATTTCTTGTTAAGACCAACTTTACGCGTTCAATTGGGAATAGCTCCTCTTTTTCGCTTTCTTTAAGATTCTCAAAGTCTTCCGCTTCTTTCGCCACGGCCCAGTCTGGGCGAATAGTAATGAGTTCTTTGTACAAATTGTAGGCAATTCCTCTTGTTGCGCAGACAAACATCACTTTTTCCGCTACAGTAGATTTCTCGTTGATTCGTCCTTCGTAGTGTGCCACAAAGTCTAACGCTAGCTGATGAATGACGCCAGGATCGGAAAGAATTGTAATCATGCTACTAACGGCACGCTTACTTTCTTCGATTTGGTATTCACTGGCGCCAGCTTCTTCAGCTTCGTCATAATACCTTTCAATATCCTTCAATTTTTCGCTATCGAGGATTACCTTGGCTGCACGGCCTTCATATACGATCGGGACGGTTATTTCGTCTTCTACAGCCTCACGCATGGTGTATTTGTCGATGATGTCGCCAAAGACATCGAGCGTTGCGTCGATTGGCGTACCAGTAACGCCAACATATGTAGCATTCGGGAGAGAATCATGTAGGAATTTTGCAAAGCCATAATGGACTTTTGCGCCATCCCCGTCGACCGTAATCTTTTGATCGAGATTAATCTGGCTTCTATGCGCCTCATCGGAAATACAGATGATATTGTTTCTATCGGATAATAAGCCAGCTTCTTCCGTGAATTTGTGGATCGTAGTTAGGAATACGCCACCGCTTTCACGATTATTTAAATTCTCTCTGAGTGACTTGCGGGTGTCAAATCGAAGAATGTTTTCATCTCCGATATAGTCGGTCGCATTGAGGAATAAATTGGATAACTGATCATCTAAGTCGGTACGGTCAGTAATAAGAATAATTGTTGGGTTGTTCAATTCTTTGCTGCGCATGAGGATGCGAGAAAGGAAAAGCATTGCGTAACTTTTACCGCATCCAGTCGAACCGAAGTAGGTACCGCCACGCCCGTCGCCTTCTGGTCTACGCGCTTTTAGAATGTTTCTATAGAGTTTATTCGCGGCGTAATATTGTGGATAGCGACATACGATCTTTAGTTCGTGCTTGTTTGTGTCGGGGAAGAATATGAAGTTATGAATAACGTCACAGAGCCTATTATGCTCGAATAGTCCGTTCATCATGGCAATAAGTGCCGGAATTCCTTCCGCCTCATTTTCTTCGTCGCCAGTGACTTTTCGCCAGCCGTAATAGAATTCGTAATCAGCAAAGAGCGAACCCATTTTCGAATTGACGCCGTCAGTAATTACGCAGAATGCGTTATAGACGAATAGTTCTGGAATATCGCGGCGATAACGTACCGTGATTTGATTGTATGCGTCCAGAAGCGTTGCTTCTTCTTCGCGGATGGCCGATTTGAATTCTAGGACTACCATTGGGAGGCCGTTGATATATAAGATGCCGTCTGGAATCCTAGGAACGCTTCCGGTTTGGATTTCTAATTGGTTAATGAATTTGAAATTATTGTTTTCTACGTTTTCGAAATCAATAAGCTCAACAAAAAGATCTTGCTTCGTCTGATCTTCGCGCCTAATCGGAAAACCTTCCGTGACTAAGCGAATGAACTTTTTATTACTTTCATATAGGTCGCTCGCAGGGAATGTTTGTAGCTCGCGCAAAATAAAATCAATCTCCGAATCGGTGATTTCTTCGGCTTTATATTTTTTGCGCAAAAAGTCGCGTAGGTCATCCGGCAAGAGGACTTGATCTGTTTTTCTAAAATCTAGATCTTCGCCAAATACGTGAGGAGTTTTTACTTGCTCAAAAAGTTCAATGATAGACTTTTCTAATTCTGCTTCTGTAAACTTTTTCAATTTAAGATACCTCCATTTTCTTATTATTAATGCTACTGGAGAGTGCTTCGATTAGTGTATTCATTGTCGCGTTCTCGTGTTCTAGCAACCGGATAAAAGTACGTATTTTTGTTGCTTTTTTCTCGAATTCTAAAATAGTTTTGTCATCTAACGATGGAACCGCTACTTGCTTGAGGTCAGTTTGAGTAATTAGACCCTGTACCCCGCCTTTTTGTAATTGAGAATAGTCAATCTTTCGAAGAATTTGGTTTACGAATTCGACATAGTCAGTTTGGACTACAAGCACATTATCTGCCGCCCAAGCATCTTCAAAATAAATATTTACGGCACCGAATGTTCCCACGCGGCCAACCGTCAGAAATGGAGCTTCGTAATTGCTTTTTTTAGAGTATCCTATGATACCCGATGCTCCGGCTATTGGTGTTGCGTAATCATTATCTGGAGACTTACGTTTGTCATTTTGTGTCTTACCACTGGTAATGCTGCAATATGCATCGAGTGTAGTCTTACTAGATAAGCTATTGGTATTATCGTAAAAAGAATGCTTTAATAACTTCTCTAGCCGCTCAATTATCAGGTTATTTTTATTTATAGAGTTATTTATTTTTCGAGAGATATTCACCAACTTACGCTGTTCATCTAAATCAGGAACTGGGACTTTGATGTCATAGAACGAATCACCTACTAAAGCTCCTCGGACATCGGCATCAGTATAAAACCAACATTCCTTATCGAAAAATGCAGTACGAAAGAATAGCATCATGTATTCTGGCATTATTTCATTGCTATTTCTTATTTCGAATACGTCGTATGCTGGCGAAACAATTATTGGATCGCCGGTATTAAGCGCTATGGGGAGTCTGCCGTCTCTTCCCACGTGCATTCTATTGCATGCAAATTGATTCTTCTCAACAATCTTATATTTCGATAAATCTACCCCATTTATATTCGCTACCGATGGCATAAAAGTTTTATCAATATTGATACCCCACGGTTGATCTGAAATATGGCAAGAATTCTTATTGGCGGTTCTTTTAACGATTTCTTTAAGTCTTCTAGTTTTGGTCGGCACGGTTAAACTCCTCCAAAACTTCTATTAGTGCTTGCTTGTATCTTGCCTCTTCATTGACTAGCGTCTTTAATTCCATAGACAGCTTTTGGATTTCTTTTGAATAATCAATATTATTGTCTGGGTTGTCTACTGTAATATACTTGCTTGGCACTAGAGAATAGTTTTTACTCTCGATTTCTTGTTTTGTGGCACTATAGCAGTATTCTGGTATGTCTCTATAGGTATTATTGTCGGTTTGCCAAATATGAAATGTGTTGGATATTGCCTCTATGTCTTTCTTCCCAAATTGGACAAATTTCTTTTCGAATGGCTCACCGAGTTGCCTTAAATCCATAAATAGGACTTCATTAGTGCGATCACGAAGTTTTCTTTCGTGATTATTACTACTGGAATAATCAATTACGGTTCTGGCCTTTTTATTCTTTGTCATGATCCAAAGAGTAACTGAAATATCAGTATGATAGAACATATTGCGCGGTAGAACCATGATGGCTTCGATTCGATCATTGTCGACGAGTCTTTTACGAATATTTTTTTCAATACCATCGCTGCTCAGTGCGCCGTTAGCCAGAAGGAAGCCAGCTGTACCATTTTCGCCGAGCTTCGAAAGCATATGAAGAATCCAGGCATAGTTCGCATTGCTTGTTGGCGGCGTATCGTATCCAGCCCAACGTGGATCATCAACTAATTCGTTTTCCTCGCGCCAATCTTTTAGGTTGAATGGTGGATTGGCCATGAT
>DEVX01000017.1 GCA_002363515.1 Candidatus Saccharibacteria bacterium UBA3225
CGCCACTGAGTGCGCTAAGGCTCTTATTGATAAGACTTGGAATATAGAAGATAGGTGCGACTGCGACAACGGCCGCCGATAAGATAATGCCGAGACTCGTGATAGTTGCTTGGGCACTCCCACCGCCACCACCGTCGGATGTGCTGGCTGCTAGGAGGATCTTTGACACAAACTCGCCGCCAAAAACGAGCGCTGAGGCGATTGGATAAGCCATAAGCAAGCCCTTGAATGTGTCGAACCATCTTTTGAATAAGCTTTTAGTATTTGGCAACATATATGCGGCGAAAGCTAGTGGTGATACAACTACTAAGATTACAGCGACGGCTTGGCGGATGGCGAGCAAGGCGAAGAGGAAGAATGCGCCTACGGCTAGCGAGATGAGAGCCATTAACGCAGGAATGATTATAACTGGACCAGCCGCTAGAAATGCGCCGGCAGCTAATACGCCAGCAATGCCTACAACTACGCCAAGGTTGCTCTTGGCAAGATCTACAAATGCCTGCACGCCTGTTGCTTCAGTGGGGTTGAGGTTAACGTACACCTGCGAAAGTTCTGCGTCTATGTCGGCGGACATATTATTAAACAGACCACCGATAGCGCGACCGAGAATGTTTGATAGGTCGATGGCTAGCTGGCAGATGAAGTAAGACAAATTTATTAGTATGGCGCCAACAATCAATTTTGGGAGAATCTTTTTTATACCGTAATTATCGATACCTACTCCGGTTAGCTGTGAAAAGATGACGACTAGGAATACAATTACGAAAACTAGGTTTGCAAAGCCTTGGAATATGGCCCAAATGTCGCGTAGGGCTTTGCCGCCATTAGTGCTAGTATCGAATAATATGGCATCGATGCTGAGAAATGGCTCAATGAGGTTTACGTATGCCCTTTGGATATAGTCGGCGGCAGTAGTAATGAGTGGGCAAATAATCCAACCGAGCGCTCCCGAACGGGTTTGGCAATCTGGCTCACGTGAAGCAGCATCACTATCGCTGCCGCTGTCCCCTTGGTTGCCTTCTGTTGCAGCGGCCGCCGCACCTTTTAGCTCGTCTACGGTCATGTTTTTCATTAACTCGCTAAGGTTGTAGTCTACATACCAAGTTAAGTCTGGCTTGATAGCGTGAACCTTTGCGTTTGCGTCTCCCGCTACGGTAGCGAAACAGTTTTGATCCTTTATCGTGTCAACTTTTATTGCGGTACTGGGAAGACTGGCGAAATCGGCATCTCCCTCGCAGGATAGTTTTGCCTTGAAAATTTTGTTGAAATAGTGTTGATGGAGTGTAGTTTTTTGTTGTTCTGTGAATTTTATTTCGCCGACGGATGCAAAATTACTATTTGAAGTTAGTGCTTTGATTTTTGCTTTGTTGTAGTCTTTGCCAACTAGCTGCCAATCTCCGGTAACTTCATTGCCGTCCGTTCCTACCACTGCGCCTGATGTTACCCCAGAAGCTTTGTCGTATTGCAATAGGGTGTAAGTGAAAGTCACCGTGCTGTCTCCGGAAGTACTGTAAACCTTAGAGGCATGAGCTTTTAGCTGTTGGTAAATGTCATTTACGAAGTTGTCCCAAGATCCATTAGCTGCTATGGTAATATCGCCACATCCGCCTCGACCAAAAGAAGCGGAGCAATCGATTTTTAATGTGGTGCCTTTCTTATCTACATCAAAGTAAACTGGCAATCCGTTTTCTCCGTTTTTTACTACCGAGATAATACTATTATTTGTGAATTTTCCGTTTTTTATGTCGCTTACGAAAATTTGGTGGGTATATCTATTTGACGGGGCGTTGGCCTCAACTGTCATTTGGTAGACGAATTTAACATGGTTTTTTGTACCACTACCAGACCCAGCGGAGCTTTCGTATCCCATTTTAGTCAGAAAAGCAGTTTTCTGGGCTTGCGCTATGTTTGGGTTAGAAGCTTCACTGATGAGTTTTGGATAATTTTGTGATAATTTTGAATAGCCCCCTACTAGTTCGGAACAACTAACGCCTCCATCCTTGATTGTGTTTTGCCAAAGATTTGGTACTTTTGCAAAATTATCATCGTTATCGTTTTGGAACATATTTTTAAGTGGTAGCTTGTCGGGAGTGTTGGCAATATCCGATTTGAGGATTTTTTTATCGTAACACTTCATCAACTCGGTGAGGCCAGCTACTTGAAGTATCTCGTCGGCAAATACGGGCGCAGCCGCAAGTGAACAGGAAAAGATGCTAATGAGTAGTATTGATGTGATTTTTAATATTTTTTTCATTCTTTCGTTACCCCTTCTTCATCGATAATATGCAACATGCTTAAATAATCGCTTGCTAGATTATGTATTTCTGTGTCTAGTAGGTTATCCGCATCGATACTGTATTGATTGTAGTTTGCGGGGTTAGCATCCTTATTTGGGCCACTGTATTTTATTTTCGCTTCGCAGGCAGTGTTTATCCCATTATTAACTATACAGCCGTTTGCTTTAAGGCTTTCCAGATATAGTATAAAGGAATTGTAGCTATTTAATTTTGCATCGTAGAACATTTGGATTGATTCGTTATCTGTATTATAGGGTTTTAACTGGGTGCTAGCTCTTTGCTCTGCTCCGGTCTTTCCATTGGCCAAGTATTCTTTATATAGTGCATCGAGCGACAATTCATCCCTTGTTGGGTTTGACTTTATAAAATCTAATAATTCAGAATACTCATTGATAATACCAATCATTTGGGACTCTTCATTGTTGTAATCTTTTTTTGCCTTATCTGCGAATGCGGCGAATTTTTCGCTGAGTGTGTTTGCGTAATTTTGATCGTAAATTCCAGCCCCAGAATTGATTTTGTATAAATATGAGTATTCAGCAGTAGATAGATTATTCATGTCTATTTTACCGTTTGAATCTATGCCGAATAGGAGGTAGTTCCCGTAAGAATAAAACAATTGTTTTGTGTTGTCTTTGAGGCGACTGGCGATTGATCCGTTGTCGTCGTTGGTAATAGTATTTTTTAGTAGTAATACGGTAATTATGATTATACATATGACAATTGCGCCGATGCCGATGCCGATAAATAGGCCTTTCCTGCTCTTACGAGGAGCTTGCGCGGCGGTAGTGTTTGCGGCAATTGCGTTGCTGAAAAATTGGGGGATGTCGGAACTAGTTTTTTGTGAGGAGTGTTGATAATGGTTGCGATTACTAAAAGGGTTATTTGAAAGATGAGTTTGAGGAGTAGAGGTGGGGTTAAGAGTGGTTTGTGGGGCGGTATTGAAGCTAGTTGGAGCATCTTCGCTTATGTTGGATTCTGGAGTCATATCGTTAGGCGCGATGGCGCCCTGTTGCGCAAAAATATCTATCGGCTCGCTGTTGACCGGGACTGTTTGATTCTCGATTGGCGTATCGTGTGAGATATCTAATTGATTTTCGGTTGACGTATTGGCCGAATTATTTAATAACTCCTCTGCGGCGTTAGGCACTATTGGTGCCTCGCTCGGCGTCTCCTCCTCACTAGGAGCGCCATGAGGGATTCCTAAACTCCCATCCTCGTTCATGTATATTATTTTAGCATAAGCTGAATGCTAAAAACAATTAATTATTTTTATTTTTTACGAGTTGTAAGTAGTCCAGAAATATCCGAAAAACTAAAAATGATTAACATGACGCCAAGAATCTGTAGAAAAATATCTGGTATGAGTATTTTACCGAGAATACAGAGAACACCACAGATTAGGCTGATAGTAGAAAGGACAAGAGGAATCTTTGTTGCCTCCTTGTTGATTTTACGTAACTTGAAAGAGTCTTGAAGCCTAATCATACTTGCAATGATAATAAAAGTGCCAACTATGAAAGAGATTATCTCCTTGATAAAGCCAGTTTGGGAAATTAAGAAAATGCCCGCAATCACCATAGCTATGCCGGCGATAAGTTTTGTGGTGTCGGCGGCTTTCTTCTCGGAACGTAGGTAAGCTATAAAGTTATAGACGGCATAGAGAATAAATAATCCGCCAATTGCCATAGAGATTCCATTGACAACTTTGTCCGCCCAGATTAATAGAGTAATACCCAATGCGAGCATAATTATATCGACGAGTGCTGGCGCAAAAAAGGCTTTTGAGTTGTTTTTGGTCTCGTTTACGACTTGACCTTCGATAATGTCGGTGTTTTTATTCTCTGTCATATTGTTATTATATTATGTTTTAGAATCTTTACCATGTATAGTTTATGTCTACAATTAATGATGTAATTAATATGGCCACAAGAAGAATAATCGATGTAGCCATCGTGACGATATTGATTCTTTGGTAGCTTTTTCCTGAGGTGTGTCGAGTATGATCGGTAATAAATAAGGCAATCGTAAAGATTAATCCAGTTATAATAGTAGCAGCATAAAGGCTAATGAATAGCTGGCGATTTATAGTCTGATAACGTATAAGGTAGACATCTACCATAATTACAGCAGTAGAGATGGTGGTGCCAATGGTGTAGTTGGCGAGTGTATTATATTTGCCTGGTGTGGCGTTTCCTAAAAAATTATGCGCACGCAGATATGTTGTATAGATGAGTAAAATTGTAATAAGAGACAAACTAGTGAGTCCCCATCCTAGAAACAGTGCAATTATTAGAAAGACGATCGGAGCGCTGTAAGAAAGAACAATGACGACCGAGCGTTTTTCCATTTTTTAAAGCAGGTCTTTCTTCTTTAGGATAATAGCTGTCGCGATTGATACTACGAACGAGATGATTAGTATGATGGTGGCTGCCGCTGGGTCTGTGCCAATAATGCCGAATTGTACATTCATGCCAAGGAATGATGAAATCATTGTTGGGATTGAAAGCACGATTGTGATGCCGGCGAGGAATTTCATGATGTTGTTTTGGTTGTTGCTAATGATGGTCGCATAGGTTTCTGCCATAGATTGAACAATTTCGCGATAAATGCCTGCCATATCGATAGCCTGGTTGTTCTCGATGATGGCATCTTCGAGCATATCCAAGTCGTCTTCATATAA
>DEVX01000015.1 GCA_002363515.1 Candidatus Saccharibacteria bacterium UBA3225
CTGTCTCATACTCAACGTGAGCGGTTGAAATTGTTATACCACGTGCCTTCTCTTCGGGAGCCTTGTCGATCTTATCAAAATCAACAACCTCGCCAAGTCCAAGTCTTGTAGCAAGAACCTTGGTGATAGCAGCAGTTAAAGTGGTCTTACCATGATCAACGTGGCCCATTACTGCCACTACTGGCGGACGCAATTTTGCATCCTTCGACAACTCGCGCTTTATGCCAGGAATCTTTGCCGAATTTTCCTTTTTCTCAAAGCGTACATTCGTAAAACCAAGCTCCTCGGTCATAATCTGAGCGGTTTCTGCATCTAGACGCTGGTTAATCGTGGCCATAATACCATTCTTGAACAACTCACCAATCAGATGCGTGACAGATACGCCCAATGCGCTTGCTAGCTCGTCTACCGTAATCGAGCCAGAAATTTGTATTACTTTTTCTTCCATTTTCTAGCTCCTTTCGTTTAAAGTAATAATAAAAAATCCACCCCTTACCGTTCGCCTTATTCTACCATAAAGATAATATTTATACAAATAGTCACCGCCACAAACAAAACTCAACTAATCTTAGCTGATTCCCACCCCCCCCACAACAACGCATGAGCCCCCCACAGTCACGAAGAGTTCGTAGGTATTGACATTTTGGACAATCCTTGATATAATATATACTATCTCTCGCTGAGATAGCGAGTTCAAAGGAGGTACCTTTATGAGAAAAACAAGAGTCGCCCGCATTCTCTGCATCGTCTGCTGTATTATCTTTGTAGCCATGACGGCGGCAGCCTGCTCCGTCGGGCAGAGGGGTGAAGTAGACCACAATACTGACCCTAGCCCATCGTCGTCCGCCAAAGACAATTATGCCTATGCGCAGGTACCAGGCGAAAAGCATCTAATCTACCTGCAAAGCACAGGCGCAGTGCACGAAATATGGCACAACACCACCTATGGCGGCAACGATGTAAGTGTCATGGTCCCATTCGCACCCGCTTACGGGTACGGCGGAACCTACGTCTACTTTCTACCAGACGAAAACAAGCTGGTAAACGAAAACGGTGTCGAGGTTCCTGGTATAAGTCGAAAAGTTGGCGACCGACCGCGAACCATCACTAGCAATTGATTCTTTACTTTCCAACAACAAGACAGAGCCACCAGCCAAGCTGGTGGCCTTTTTATGCTATTTCACTAGAGTCGACCACTCTACCATACTGCATCGGCAAAGTATAATCCAGCAATAAGCTTTGCAATTCTTGCCGCACCGGCAAATCCGTCGTCTCAACCAAATCGCGCGGAATTATGAAGTTGTATCCTTTGCTAAAACCGCTAATAATACTAGATAGCACGCAGCCGTCCGTAAACACACCGCAAACAACCAAGTCTGTAATCCCTCTTCGCTCTAAATAATCAACCAGCTCGGGGCTAGCAAAGCAATCATAGGTGTTCTTCTTTACTACAAAATCCGTCTCCATCGGCTCGATATGGTAAAATTCCTCCTCGAAGCCTTCCTCGCCAAAATAGGTCGTCTCTGGACTCTCGTCGTACAGCCGAACAATATTTTTTGGCAAATATTCACGCGTCCAAGGCTGCAACCCCATCATAATTACATTCTTGTTTATCCGATTACGATACACATCTACAAACTTCAGCAGCCTCTCGTCTACCATCTTGCGAATCTTGTTATAGGTAATCCCGATCGATGGATCCTCACATTCTTCGTGGCAACAAGAATTAACTATATCAATCACCAACAAAGCGGTCTTATCTGGAAATTTCAAAATCTCACTCATTATATCTTTATTCTAGAGGCTATATAGCCAACTCGTCAAAACATTCGCCCCGATTGCAGACAATATCACACCAATCACTACAATCACAATCAGTATCACCAATGCGGCAATACTAATCGGCTTTTTCTCGTAACGCCCCCGCTGACGTCTACGTTGTACTTTTACTAACGATAATCCCGCTAAGCTCGCCAAGACCGATGGCGCCACAAATAAAGCAATTGTTAAGCCTTTCCCCGCTACGTCAATAATGCCCTCGCAGCTCAACTTTGCTACTATAATGACCGCCTCTATTAAGAATGAGAAGAAAATATATTCAATTACTTTTTTGATATATTCCCACATACTCTCAATATATCACAAAGCCTGGCTAATGGTCGGCGTTGCAAACAATAGCACCACCTTCTAGCCTCATAAAGACAGCAACATCACGATCGCCAGTGCCAGACTTGACAGTACCTCCGTCGCCACAACTTGCATTGTAATGCCACACTTAATAGTAGTGCCCGCCAAAAAATGGCCTAGCTTCTCAGCTAGGCCTCATATGCGCGGAGTCTTTTCTATCACGTTATATATTTCTTTAGAGATTTGGTAGGGCCCATATCCACCACGGAATATTCAATAACAATGTCACTACATAACCAATAGCTCGGACTATGCAACGTTTTTTCAACTTACTTTTCTCGTCTTGCGACAATCCCTTCGCTTCTTTTACTGCCTCTCTTATGAACTGAATGAATAAGATAGTTATCACTAAGGTTATAACCGGCCAAAGAACTATCGAAAAAATCAACACCATAGGAGCTATCATTATTAACAAAAGGATCAAGAAAAGGACGTCATCGTCGCCGCCACCACCACCGCCACTACTGCTACCATTCCTCTTCTTCGCCGCAGCGACACCAGCCGCAACCCATATCAAATTGCTCATACTTTTCACCCCCTTCCCTATGAATATGAGCGCCCTCTTAAACTCCGCTAACGTACTACCCTGTACGGTTAGTCCAACTATTATAGCATCAAAACAAAAAAATCAGGCCCATAGACCTGATTTATTCTCTTAGAGCAACAGCTTATTTCTTCGCTTTTTTATCAGCAAAGCTCAAAGAAATCTTGCGACCTTCCTTGTCGATATCGAGTACCTTGAACTCTTTGCGCTCATTGAGCGTAAAAATCTTCTCTGGGTCAACATCGCTACCTTCGCCAAGCTCCGATACGTGCACCAAAGCTTCAACAGCTGGCGAGATTTGTACAAAAGCGCCAAATGGTGTGATACGAGTAATCGTGCCTTCAACCTTGTCGCCCTTGTTAAAGTTTGCAATCTCAGAAAGCCATGGATCTTCTTGAAGCTGCTTCATTGATAGGCTCAAACGATCTTTGTCGATAGCAATAATCTTTGCCTCAACTGTATCGCCGACCTTTACGTAATCAGCTGGGCTATTTACACGCTCCCAAGAAATCTCAGAAATGTGTACCAAGCCTTCGATGCCATCTACGTTTACAAAGATACCAAAATCTACTACGCCAGTGACAACACCCTTTACGATATCGCCAACGGCAAGCTTTGCAAAGCGCTCAGCGAGACCATCTTTGATTGCTTCCTTCTCAGAAAGAATCAACTTATTGGTCTTGCGATCAGCATCAAGGATGCGAACGCGAATATCTTTACCAACTAGCGCGTTAAGACGCTGAAGGATTTCATCCTTGTCAGAACCACCAACGCGTGGGTAATGCTCTGCCGAAAGTTGCGAAACTGGCAAGAAGCCACGAATGCCCTCGTACTCGACCAAGAGGCCGCCACGGTTGGCATCGTATGGTTGAACTTCGATGATTTCGCCAGCATCAAGCTTAGCGGCAATCTCATCCCAGCCCTTTTCTTTTACGGCTTTGCGGAGAGATAGCAATACCATGCCGTCTTCCATTTCGGTATCGATAACGCTAGCCGAAACAGCATCACCTTCCTTTAATTGGCGCCCAAAGGCAACCTCGCGACGTGGCACAAGACCAACACCGCGCGCGCCGAGATCAATCAAAATCTCGTGCTTCTTGACGGACATAACCGTACCTTCGATCGTGTCACCAAGAACAATTGGTTGGATATCTTCTCCCGCAAGGAGTTCATCCATTGTAATTTTAGCTTTTGTAGCCATTTATTGTGTTTTCCTTTCGCTGGAACTACTCATCGTCCTTCGTGTGGTCCACAAAAAACAATGAGTAGCTCCATGCTACCCATTATTTTAACCTATTTTACAGATTAGGTAAAGCACAAGCTAAACAGATTGCTTCTTTACGAACGAAACGTTTAGCGCAACTAAATATGCAATCACCGCAAAAGCGACAACTGATGCTAGTGAATCGACTGGGCCAGTATGCGGCAAATTGTTAGATTGTTGCGCCGCTTCTCGCTCGGCTTTCTCTTGAGCGGCCTTTTCTGCTGCTTCTTTCTCGGCCTTCTCGCGAGCGGCTTTTTCTTCCGCCGCCTTCTTTTCGGCTTCTGCCTTTGCCTTCTTTTCTTCTTCAGCTTTTTGTTGAGCCTCTTTCTCGGCATCAGATTGGTCATCAGAGTCAATCTTGTCACCAATACTACCGTTATTTGCATTATTAGAGTCATTATTGCCCGTGGAGGCAATCGACTCGTTTGTAGTATTTGGCTTCGGCGAAGATGACATCGAGATTGCCACAATTAAGCCAGCAATCAAAATCACACCAATCAGCCCTATTACTGCGCCCCACCCCCAACGCCTATATTTTGCATTTACATCCATCACTCAAACTCCATCTAAGATTAGCCTAACTATACCACTATTCCACAGGTGTCACAAGCATAACCAGCATAATTTTGCAAGATGATGTTATACTATTTTCATGTATCTTTGTATAGATATCGGAGGAACAAAAACTATCGTAGCTCTTGTCGACAGCAAGGGTAAACTTCTCCACTCTGTCAAATTCCTAACTAATAACAACCAAACAAAGTTTTACGAAGCACTTACGCAACAAATCCGCGTCAATTTTGTCATGTCTAGCATCAAGGCTATTTCCGTCGCTATGCCCGGCCTCGTCAAGCACAACCGTGCCGTTTGGCTTGGCAATCTCCCCTGGCATGATATGGATATTGCCAAAATGCTCAAAGCCGACTTTGGCTTGCCCGTCTACGTAGAAAACGACGCCAATCTCGCCGCTCTCGCCGAAGCGCGTAGCGCCAAAGGCCGTTCCCTATATTTCACCTTCTCTACCGGCATTGGTGGTGGCGTAGTCGAAAATGGCACCCTATCCAAACGGTATTCAGACTTTGAGCCCGGACACGTCGAATTTATTTACGACGGCGAAAAATCCGAATGGGAAGATCTTGCCGCCGCTAGCGCAATCAATGCCAAATACAACAAGCTCGTCAACGACATCACCAACCCTGCCGACTGGAGTGAAATCGTCAACCGTATGCTCCTAGGTATCGTGCCGCTTACCACTTCTATCAAACCAGACCGCATCATCTTTGGTGGCCCACTCGGTTTAATGCTTAATCATTATCGCGCCGAGCTTCGCACAAAACTCGCCGCCCAACTTCCTCCTAAAATCACCACGCCACGGCTGTTTGTTGCCAAATACGGCAGTTTTTCTGTAATTTACGGATGCTATCATTATGCCAAGCTTAAAGAAGCTCGTCGCTAAAATATCCGCCGATTACCCAGAAATCCAAATCATTCCAGGCGAGCGCTTCCGTTTTTCGCCCCCAAATCACCTCTATTATCAGACCACCGGCCATCCGCTCGAGCTCCTGCACGAACTCGGCCACTACCTTATCAATAAATCCAACTACACTTCCGATATTGAACTCGTCGAAATCGAGTCCCAAGCCTGGGCAAAGGTTCGCGAAATTTGCGAACGCTACGGAATAGAGTACGACGAAGATTTCGCCGAAGATCACCTCGACAGTTACCGCGATTGGCTTCATCTAACTTCTCTTTGCAAAAACTGCAATCTTTCCGGCTACCAAGACTCTTCTCTGCTTTATCATTGCCCCCTTTGCGGAGCCACTTGGCATTCTCGTATTACGCCAGAATAAACCAATAAAAAACCGCCTCCTTTACGGAAACGGCACCCAGCTACTATCTGGGCAAGGGATATCTACCCCACGATACTTTCTCGCGAGCTCAGAAAGAACACCCGGGAACATCCGCCATTCTGCGATTGTCGCCTTTACCCCATACTCGCAAGTACACCCCATTCCAAACTGAGGGTCAGTCGGCTTTAACAACTTGCCGCCAGCAGGACGCTGTTCCCAATCAAACATACATCCACCTTCTTCACGCCACGCTACGCACGCCCCTGCTCCAGCACACCTTCCGTCGAAATCAATTACGGCCGATTCTCCAGAATTGCGCATTCGCACTAACGTGCCAAAACCTGACAGCCAGTACAGCGAAAGATCGACTATTTCTATTGTTAGATAGCCCCTCTTCAGTTCTCGCTCCATCAACTCCAAGGTCGGCGAAACCCCAAACCACTTTTCGAAATCGTCAGGACTCACGAAACATCCGCATCTTTTGCAACATTTTCCGCCACAAGTTTTGCAGAGCTCGGGGTTCTTTAAGGTTACCTCATCGTAATTCTTCGGATATGGGCTAGGCGTTATTTCGCCCTTTAGCTCATTTACGATCCTTAGAATCAAGCTAGAGCTGATACTATCCACTATACTCAACGCAAATCACCTCCAATCCGGACAGTATGCTACGTAAAATAATACATTTCTCACAAACACGCAAGCATAGCCATAAAAAATCAGACACGCTTTTGCGTGCCTGACTTCTATAATAATTTCTACTTTTTAGTTTTCTTTTTTAGCTTTACCGCGCTTAGAAATACGGCCACCTTTTGCGCCAGCAATCTTTGCTAACTCAGGATTTGCAGCGAAACCGCCAGTGTGACCATTGCGACCACCCTTGCGACCGATCTCGGCATAAAAATCTTTGCCATATTTGTTCTTATTAGTTGCGGCAGCTTTTTGGCCACCAGCCTTAGTTCCAGCCATTTCTAGCTCCATTTCTGCCCACCATATAACTTTATAATTGCCACCCCTTTACGATGATCAACTCAAAACCGAGGCGTCATCTCAGGTGCTTATGCCTATTTTAGCATAAAGCTTCTGTTTTGTCAATATGTTTTTGCTTAGAAATATGTCATAATATCCGAACACGACAATTCAAAAAAATCTTGACAATATATCACAAGCGGTATAGTATCAGAGTTAATTGAAGTTGCTAAAAACTGCGAGGGCCTTCAATTTAAAATACCTCCGAATTTACATTCTGGAGGTATTTTTATACGTCTTTTACATCAGAATGGCCTTAGAGCGCGTTTTGTGCGGTCGTTTTTGCTGCCGCCCTCCCCTCATTAAAAAATATTTCCACCATCAAAAAATGCCCCGAAAGGCAAATCTTGATGGTGGAGTAGATTAGACCGAAGCCTAATCATACCCCATGTAACTTCCATTATATCACACTGAAGCCAAATCGTCCAAAAACACCCATCCGCCATTGACAAATGGTGATGCTTATTGCAAAATCAAAATAGTAGCTCTTTTATATCCCTAGGCGGCAGCCTTTAAAATGCGGAGGTGAAAAAATGAAAATGCCCCTTATTCGCAAAACGTATTTTAAGTGCGAGGAAGACCGCAAAGCTAATTCCATCGTGCTCGGCGCCATACTCGAAAAAATATTAGAAGTAGAGTATGACCCGGCGACTGCCAGCTTCGCCAGCTCCCTTCTTGATTACCCGTGGATCATCCGTATTTCGGATTGGCACGACAACGAAGAGGAGGCTCACTACGAGCTAGAAGTTGGAAGCGACTTATCTAGCAAACCCGAAGACTTCGAGACGAATTGCGCCTTTCGTGTAAGGTACTGCGATTACAACTCCACTCTGGAGGGCGGACCGTCTATCACCCTAGACCCCGGCCATTATATTATCGAAATCTGGCTCAGCCCCAAAGGAGAAGACGCTCTGACGAGCTTAATCGCGAAAGACGTCAATCAGGCCTATCTGGCCTCATTAAGAAAAGCTTTTCCGCACTTGTACGTCTTGACTTCCGACCTCGTATCTATCCCGCGAAGCTAAGACGCCGCCACCCCCCCAGTCGTGCACTGGGGATTTTTTATACTTGATTATTCGGATATGTTGACAAACATAACTATGCATGCTATAATACAAAATGGTGCTTTTACGACTACACGTGGAGGAGGTGACGTGTTTTGGAAAAAGAATATCTCGAGTATAATTTCGTAGATGACGATCGCACGCCCCTGGAAGGCGCACAAGTTGACGATTTAGTCGGACTCGCCCTTAAGGGTCCGCGAGAAGAAATAGTGCCCGTGGTGTTTCGCGTTACGCGAAAAGAGCGTCTCGGAGATACTTACGTTATTTACGGAACGCTCATAGACGAAGACGGATTTCTCCGCCAGATTGAATTCAGATTCAATGAGGATAAAGGGGGACCCCAAAAAAACACCATCCGTGCCTACTTACAGGCACCGTTCATTTATCCCAAACTCTGCTAGTTACTACATAGCGGAGTTTTTTCTTGCCCAGCCGAATAACTAAATAACCGGCCGTTTAGATATGTCATTTCGAATTTTCAAATAGGCATTCCGCGGCATATTTGCCTGCTGAGGCATAAACACAACACCTTGACTTTCGAGTCTATCCATCCATTTTTCTTCATCATAATGATCAGGGTGCTCCATCATGATATGACCATCGTCCCACTCTCTACGCATAATCTTAATTTCCTCAGCTAACTCACGTGATTTGTTCCCATACTCCTTAGATAAGTCTATGAATGCCCCCAAAACGATAGCGCCAAATTTCTGAGCACGCGTTTTTGGGGTTGGATTCAGTTCGTAACGTTTAGCAAAAAATGCCTCATTAACATCACCTATGCCACGCCCGAGAATAGAGTCTGAATCATACCAAACCGGCGTACCTCGCATTTGCTTTTGACCTTCTCCACTAATCTGCCAACCGGGAGCCCAATAATAATAACCATTAACGCTAGCAACCTCTGGAATAGCTCGAGAGATAAGATACTCAGCAATGCCAAGAGTAGAACCACTACGTTCAACCTCATCAATAATAGTAATATTCTTCCCTTCTAGATTAGTTGGAGTATTCATAATCTCTTCAATATCTTCGCTTTTTATACCTCCAGGAATAAATAAGGCACGTATGCGAGCAATGTCCATATCCGTAATATTTTCCTTACGAAGATCGCTAGCACGCGCAAGGCGCATGGTACCATCAGAATCTTCGATTTCGCCGTTCATATTGACTGGCGTTTTCGTACGATCGAACCATTCCATACGATCTATAGCTAGATAAGAATGCTTTGGGCGAGGCTTATCCGTGAAAGCATCCCAAAAAACATTATTTAACCAACTAACTGGACGAGCGGACTTATCCAGATATATAACGAAATCGGCAGCCGGCATTCTTTCGCGCCCCTCGCTGCCACCCGTATCTTCGCCAGCAATAACAGCAATGCAATCAGCCGTAGCCTTCACATGACGGCTCATAGTCTCGTCAAGCGGCAGAGTCTTAGCATCGTCGCCAAAGCGTTCACCTTTCAGAGCTTGCTGAGAAAAAATCGGAAAATCATCGGGATTTACATGAAAACGCTTAGCGGGATCAGACATAAGCTCTTCCTCGGAGTATTGGTTCGGATCCTCCGGAAAACGGAGTTCTTTTTGATGCTGCTCACCTTCAGCGTTAATTGGCTTTAGTTTCTCTGACATATATAAACAAGCTCCTTTTTCTATATTTTACCATTAAAAAATCGGCCTAAACGCCGTATTTACTTCTCTGGTGGGGATATGTGGACTTGAACCACAGACCTCGTCATTATCAGTGACGCGCTCTAACCAGCTGAGCTATATCCCCAATACAAGCTATTCTACTAAATATCCCCAAAAAACGCAAGCCACCCACACATAAAGCGCCTCACGTATGCTACAATATGCTTATGGAAGGATATAATATCGGTTACCTTTTCGGAGGAATCGCACTCTTAGCTGCCGGCATTCTAATCGTCGTTTTTCATCAGAAAATTGCCGACAATTTAGCTGGCGGTTTTAATAGTTATGACAAAGTTAAACTGTTTGGACTTGGCGCCTGCGCTCTTGGCATTATCTTCATTGCTAATCTTCATATTTTCATTCTTAAATTCCTACTCCACCTCATTATGCCAAATATCTTTAAATAATCTCTATATTTGACATACCGCTAAATTATATGGTATAATAATTACACCTATTTTAGGCGCGTTTTTAAAGCGCCTCGTTTTTTTACAAAGGAGGAAAAGGATGTATACAAAAGAAAAAATCACTAATATGGTTCTTGGCAACAGCACTTGCGCTGTTGCCAAGATGTTCCAGGGAATCCGCCCCGACATCAAAGGCGAATTCTACGATGAAAACATTCCCAGCTATTCCATTTACAGAGGCGACATCGACAAGGTCCGCCTCGTCTTAAAGGCTGCCACAATTAAGGCTTGCCAATCAATAAGGCGCGGTAATGAAATGGCAGAAACCCTGATTGCCTGCACTGCTGGAGCTGTCCGTCTTCCCTCATTCGCCGAAGATATACTAACAGCCCACTTCATCGACATCGAAAAGCTCGATGACAGATCGCTCTCTGCAATAAGGAGAAATAATCAGAAAAAAGAATTCAACGCCGACACCTGGAACCAGATTGCAGGTATGGACGACGACGTTTTCCAGGATCTCCTTGGGGCTATCGCCAGCAAAAAGATCATAATACGGAACACTGCCATAAAAGCTATCGTAATACGCAGGTGCCTGAAATGGATCAATCTCCGCGTCGTCCCGGAATCAACCTTCTGGTCTCTGGTATACATGAACCTCGATTTGCGGTACTGCGACGAACCGCACGAAGTCGAATACGCCGACAGTATCGACGATTATTGAGGTTTGTACCCCCTCCTAATAAACATCCACCGGCCCAGCCGGTGGTTTTTCTTAGGCCACATATATCAGCGATTACTACTACTGATGCCTCCGCACACAAAAAATCGTCCGCCCCACACCGAGGCGGACTTATTTTATTCTGCTAGTTCTGCCCTATATTGTCCTGTATCGCGCAAAAAAATTCCATGCGCCTCGTAAAACTTATTTGCATTTTCTTTATTTTCGCGGCTAGTTGAAGTAAATTCTAATCTCTGACAATCTTTGGCACGGCCCCAATCTTTTACCGCTTCAAGCAAATCGCCGCCAATTCCCTGACCACGATACTGCTCATCCACCACCAAATCCTCCATATAGACATTTTTGCGCATAGTCATCATTACGACAGATACCACTACCATCCCCACCACTGTTTCATTATCAACCGCCAACAAGATATCGTGATATGGCGAAAGCATAATCTCTTCCAAACGCTCACGATCCAGTGGCGAGCCGTCATATTTTGTGCTTAGCTGTCGACGCAAAATGCCCAATTTTTCCGCAACCTCACCGTCATATTCGGTCATTGGCCCAATTTCTATCATGCCCCAATCTCCTTTTCAATTATCTCTGCTAAAATCTCCCCGTGTTTTTCAACCAAATTAACATCCTCCCCTTCTACCAGGATGCGTATCTTATTTTCCGTACCCGAGTAGCGGCAAAACACTCGGCCAGTTCCAGCAAATTCATTTTCAGCCTTCTTTACAGCCTCATTAAAACCCTTCACTTTATCTAAAGGTCTTTTTTCACTTACTTTTATTCCCCATTGCTTCGATGGCATACTTTCATAATCCGCCCACAAATCCGCCAATCGTTTTCCTTTTTCCTGTAAGATCTTCGAAATAAACAAGGTCATAAAAGTTCCATCCGAAGCTTCAAACCATGGCCGGTAAATAATATGTCCCGCCAATTCACTACCGAGATTCGCCTTTAGCTCGCGCATCTTTTGCGCTACAAAACGATCGCCCACCACAACCTTTTCTACCTTTACACCCATCGCCTCAAGATACTTCACCGTTGCGTAATTGCTATATTCCGTTAATACTACAGTATTATTTGGCAGCTGTTTTTTCTCACGCAAATAAGTCGTCAATAATATATTAATTCGATCACCATCCCAAAGTCGCCCTTCTTCGTCCGCAACAACGATACGGTCCGCATCGCCATCAAGCGCAACTCCCATTACGCCACGCTTTTTTGCTTTGGCGGCCATTTTCTCTGGAGAAGTTGCGCCAAATCCGTCATTAATATTTTTTCCATCTGGTTTAGGATCAATCTGTTCTATATTTAAACCAAATCCCTCAAGTACTGCTCGACTAAATTCGTACCCGGCACCAGATGCAGTATCCAATACGATTTTCCTACCCGCCAAACTATCCCCCAACTTCAATTCGTCGTCTATCATTTGGCCGTACGCATCTATCACATCTTCGCGCGTAATCAGATCGAATTCTACTTTGGGCAAATCCACGTCATCATCTAGCTCATCCTTAAAGAATTCCGCCTCTATTTCTAGCTCTTCCTCGTCTGGCAGTTTGTCGCCATCTGCCGCAAATACCTTTACGCCATTATCGGTCGCCGGATTATGCGATGCCGTCAGCATTATTCCGCACGACACATCATCGCGCGCTGCGACAATCTTTTGCACCGCCGGAGTCGGCAATATTTCAAGATCCTCAACTTCCGCACCGCATTCCTTCAACCCATCAATAACGCATTCTCGCATCCATTCACCGCTTTCGCGCGTATCGTGCCCCAATAGTGCTAATCCACCTTTAAAATGCTTCGCAATTGCGCGGCCCAAGTTATGCATCATGTTTGGCCGAAGCGGCTTTTTGCCTACCTCGCCACGTATCCCATCCGTCGCCCCAAAAATTAACTTTTCCATAACGTCATTCTAACAGGTTTACGACCACTATGCCAAATTACGAACCTGTAAAAATAATGCGCACAAAATCGCATTGTAGTAATTTTTACATGCTTTACCCCTGTTAATTTTGCATAAAATTTTTATACAAAATCTATTGACAAGCATTCGTAACCCGCTTATACTAAAAATAGCTTTTGTGATTATTCGCAGATTACAAAAGCCGCACTATTCTTCAAAAACAAAAATTATCTACCAAAAAACAAAAAACACAACCAGAAAACTCCGATTCGAGCGTGACATTATTTCTCTCAAGGTCACAGCACAACTGAATTCGGAGTTTTTTGTCGACCTCATCAGCCAATCGGCAAAACTCGCGACTATTTTCCCCACCGCCATCACCATCCCCACCGCAATTACCTTACTAATCTATTTATGTAAAAAATACATAAACAGATTGATAACTATCTAACTACTCGATAGCAGCAAAACTGCTATAATAGCACTATGCGTCAGATGTTTCTCTTTGCTAAAAAATACATCCGCAAAGCCACAAAAACCAACAAGACTACTCCACCGAAGACTGATTGATATCTTCTAGTATCTTATCAATATCGTCCGCCGTTATTCCGCCCACTTCTTCCGCCCTATCAGTTTCGCTCGAATCACCCTCTAGCAAATCTCTGCGCTCCTCTAGAATAGCTACTGTTCTCTCTTCACTGTCCATGTTATTATTTGGTGCCTTTACGCCAATCGCTAGACCAGCTATTACGGCCACCGCTAATACCCTCGTAAACGCCCCTTTCGCATTTACGTTACCCACTATCTTCTCAAATATATTCCGATTAGCTTTCTCTTCCTCAACAACCATCTGATATAACTCTTCCAATCTTTTCCGTTGCGCCTCTGTTGGTTCCAATCCATCATCATAACCATATCCCGGCACATCAAGAAAACGACCAAATGCACTAATTACTCGATCATGAAGCGCACTCTCCGACATGCTTTTTTCTCGTAATTTTTCTTTATATGCCCGAGCAATCTGCCTCTTCGTCACACGCTCATTCCACCCCAACTCTTCTCCTGGCCCACGAAGCGCACACGTGTGCGTATCTTGCATTTTCTCCGCATCACTCACAAAGGCCGTATTATCTTCGTCGACATCCTCATTGGCGGTGCTAGAAAAATCTATATCGTTTTTTTCTTGCGGGGATC
>DEVX01000044.1 GCA_002363515.1 Candidatus Saccharibacteria bacterium UBA3225
TGTTAATACCAGAGGTATCCGCCGCCTCGATCGTTGCAAAGGTTGCGCGTGATGATTATATGCACAAAATAGCTAAAAAATACCCCGGTTACGGATTCGAGAAACATGTTGGATATGGTACTGCTGCGCACAAAAAGGCCTTAGCGGAATTGGGGATTTGCCCTGAACATCGCAAAAGTTTTAAACCGATTGCTGAGTTACTTGGAACTACGACGACAAAGACGTCGACTAAGAGTACGAAAGCGAAAGGCAATCGTGGCGAGGACGCCGTTTGCGAATATCTAAAAACGAGCGGGCATGAAATAATTGAGCGAAATTGGAAGAATAAATACTGTGAAATCGATATTATCTCGAAATTTAATGGCGTGCTTTGTTTTACGGAAGTTAAGTATCGACATAGCGGTAATGGGCTGGATGCGATAGATAAGAAGAAGTTAGAAAAGATGCGTTTTGCGGCGGAGTTTTATTTGTCGAAGAATGATGGCGGCGCAGCAATCTTGGCGGCGGCAGAAGTGTCTGGCGACAACTACGAAGTGACCGATTTCTTAGTCCTGCAATAAAATTGCATTTATGCTAATAACTATGGTAAAATTTTCCATAAGTGGAATGTGTGAGTTGATTGCCGTATAGTTTTTAACACCTTTGGGAGGGGTGCAATTGATGAGGTTAATTCGCAGAAATCTTTTTAAGCGTCAGAAGAAGATACTTTTGGTGGCTTTTTCATTAATCTTTGTTGCAACGCTTAGTTATATAACGGTGATTAATCCGCTCTTCTCCCATGCTGCATCGCAATATATTTCCGCTATTATTACTGACGATAATGGCAGTGTTGATTTTTCGCCTAGTATTGAAAATGCCTTAGCGAACTTTAGTTACACAAAAAGTGGCGATCGTAATGCTGATTCGAAGATATATGACGTTAAAATAGTACTACGTAATCTGCCAATATCTACAAAGAAAGTCGTCATTAAACTACCCGTCGGTATGATTTGGGTTGACGACGGTGCGTCGGATGAAAACTTGCGCTCGCAATTAAACTCCTCAATGGGAACAAACGGCATCGAGACGACTGCTTTAGAGGATGCTCCAATTTTGAACTATAATTATCCGAACTCGGGTTATCGCACGTATTATCTCAGCGAAGGGACACAGGCGGTCACATTAAACATTAAAGTCAAGGCCGATATGCTGATTGATATGGATTACATCGAGAACGCCATCGAAGCGAAGTTGTTTATCGGCGAAACTGAAGCTGAGGCGGCCCATCTAAATGTTAGCGTTCCGAATGGGCGGCGTACTGGCGGCAAATTTTATCAATCAAATTACAATATATATGTCTTAAGGGGCGAAACACATTATTCATACGAGGGCTATTATCGTCAAATAATGGGAGGATATCTGATTAGCCAGGATCATGCGAAAGGATTAATAAAAGAAATAAAAATAGTCATGACCGTTGACGATCCGTCGGCTAGGATAGTGCTAATGGGAACTCATGCTCAATACACTATGGATGATAGTAGGAGCGACGAAGGAATCTATACCATAACAAGAACTCCTACCGCCATAGCAGACCCCGTAGAAGCTTTGCCATATGCGATAGTAATTCCAGACGATGCGCCAGATGGAAAAATATATAAAGTAACAAGCACGGGGGAAACTACATGGTTCCAAATCGGCGGCACGACGCGTACAGTAGGCTTTACTAGTACACAAAAAGTTAATTATCAGGTTCTGCCGTCAGGAGAGAAAGTAACACTAGGCTTGTCGGATCTTAATCCAACGAGGGAGGGGTCTGCTTTTAATATTGACTACAAAGCTACCACGACGACGGAGCAGTATTCGCAAGGTGCATTAGGTGTGGGACGCTTAAATAATCGTGGCAGTACAGACAGTGCTCCAAAAAAAATAAGGATGGAGTATGACACTTCTGTTCTCGGCGTAATGGGCGTGGAGCTTGTTTGTCAACCTAATGGTACTATTTCTACTGTTCATGTTGAAACTAAGAGCGGTGTTTCGAAAGATGTTACGGTTAATCGTGCATGCAATGCTAGCGGTTTTGCTGGCACTTTTACCTACAGTGATTTTGGCTTAGAGCGTGGCGACTATATATCTAAAATTGAATACGATTTAGGTGTCATTCCTGCCGCTACTCAGATTCAACGTGACACTGTTGCATCAGAAGCATTTTCCTATGTTGGGCGTCTATTGCGTGATGATGTGCCCGGCATAGCGACGATTGAGGTATTTGATATTAATAATCCGTCAAATACTACAGGTGCGGCAAAAATCATTACCACGCGTACCGATAAGGGTAGTATTGATATAACGAATCTTGGCACGCAAATAATCAACGCGGGCGCCTCGTTAAAGTTTACGGTCAATGTAACGAACTGGGCCGGAACTGTTCGCTATAACAATACAGTTCAGAACCCAGTAATATATATCCGTCAAGAAGCTAAAGATGCAGCTGGTAATTATCTTCCAATTTCAAACTTAACAATAACTAATGGTTCCGCACGTGGCGATATCGATATCACGAGCTTATTTGGGCAGGTAACATACGAAGATACTGCTACGGCTC
>DEVX01000001.1 GCA_002363515.1 Candidatus Saccharibacteria bacterium UBA3225
AAAAGCCACCATATTTTTTGACGCTTATTATATTTTATACGCCACAATTATCGCCGATTTTTTAGTAGTAAATGTCTGTTAATGTCCTAAACAATTTGGTCTATTTTTTCAAAAAAAGAGAACCCCCGGCTCTGCCCACACTGGCTGTGTGGAAGTCGGGGGTGGGCGCGTTAGTTTCTGGCGATTACATCGCCAATACCTTCAATTGAGGTACTCTTGGTGTCGTAACAGTACAGACACCTGAGTATCGGGTTTTTCTTGAGGCGGCGATACTCCCAGGAGTGCATGAGTAGACTGCTGTAGCTATAAATCCGCACAGCCTCATCCAACCCTGGTACTGCGAGGGCGATAATGTCGCCATCGGCGTCGGTGCTAATAGCCGTCACGTTCCCCTCGGCAATCTCCGGAAGGCTCTCGAAGATTACTCCGCCATAGGCGTAGTTTATGAAAACCACGTCTTGGCCTACCTCGAAATAGCCCTGGGGGCGAGCGTCAGGAAAACGAAACACCCCATCGGTCGTAGAGATCGGGATTCGGGTGACTGCCCCGACAATCTCTCCCCAGTAGTCTCCTATCAGCAGGGATACGTACCGAACGAAGCCAGGTTTCCATGCGGCATAGTCGCCGAAATCATCAGCTAAATAGCACACAGCAAGTGTTATAAAACACGCAACAACAAGAACCGTAATAACTTTCATACTCCTCCTTCTGGCGGAACTGCCGCCGAAAAATCTTTGAGCGGTTTTTGCGACTCATTCCGATTACCTAATAATAGCTAAGCGGGATGAGTCACAAACCCCATCGGGAGAATCTAACGCATTTTCCTAAGGTTCTATAAGCCCCCGCGGGCTAATCGTGGGGATTATACCACATATGTTTATTTTTGTCAATACGCACGTATTAACTCAGCACTTTTGCAATATTTGCGCAGGCGTCATATACTTGGTATATTTTTTCGGAAAAAATAAACATCCACCAGCCTAGCCAGCGATCCTACGGCGCAAAAACCTGCCACGTTGCTGGCAGGGTGCGATTTTGATTAGCTTGCGTGAACTGCGTGCTCTTGATGGTCCGAGCGTTTCGACTTTCTCTTTCTTATATGCGTCCATAAAACCCAATGGCCCTAAAATAGCTTCCACTTCGCCGTCGGCTTAATAGTTTAGATAAAGTGCTTCCTCCTCCTTTTCCCCCAAGTTTATTGACAAGAATATTCATACGTTGTATAATATAAGTCATAGCCATTTGTTTGGCTTGATTGTCACGATTCTTAGAGTGCATATTGTTATAAGAGTAACTTGTGGTATTCTTACCTCGTGCACCTGAAGGGGGTGAATTATAGTGTCTTATTGTTGCTACGATTATTGCAAATTTGAAGTTGGCTCGAACGACCCCGTTGAAATCACAAATTGGGGCAAGCTGGTAAAGGCTATGCGTCGGTGCGAAGACAGGGTTAGACGCATTCGGAAGTTCGACGGCGATGTTTTCTACAAGTTGAAATCTTACGATTACGGCGGAAGCGTTCTGCTCTCCACTGACGACGCCAGAAGGCTGGTCAATGAGTATGGGATTGAACTCGAGACGTCGTATGTCGACGAGAACGGCGATAGCCGCTCGGACGATGAGTATATCGATCCTGCGTTTTGACGATGTACCTTACGGGGCACCTCTATGGGCCCCTTTTTTTATTTTTACACAAAAAACTCCCCCGACACGCATGTATTATTGCGTATGTCGGGGTTGCAATTCGGGTTATAAGATTTTTTTCAACTAATCCTTAAAATTGTTTTATCTAGTTAAGCTATTTAATCGCCATGCTATTCATGAGCGCAAAGGCGCCAATCGCAATTAGAATGATCATGAATGCGCATACGGCTATAATCTCAATGTTGCGATGATTGCCGACAATTTCACTATCGAATGGATTATGCGGATCATATACGATGCGACGCTTCTTGCCTTCCCCCTCTTTGCCGCCACCGTATTTTGCTACATGACGATATTTTTTCCCTTTTACAGAAAATTCAATGATTTCATGATGGGTTTTAGTAATGAATGATGCCTCGCGGTAGTCGATAACCGTTCCCTCAGCCTCATGCCAAGTAGAGTTATGCGTACGTTTAATATATTTAGCTTGTCGAATCGAATAGTGGATAATGGCGCCAATTAGTATCGTTGCGCACACAGCCAAAAAGGGCAAAAAGCCACCACCGTATTGATATTCTTCTGGCAGAAAGGACCAAATAATACCAAGTATAGCCAATAGTGCGAGCGTTAAAAATAGAGCCAAAAATGACCGCACATTTGGATTAGTGGAATTAATATCCCATTTGAGACCATACGCTTCGCCATTATTGACGATTTTCTCACTACCGCACGCCGGACAGCGATTGGGGCTCTCTTTTATTTCTTCGTGGCAATTAGTGCAAAACATTAGCTCTATTATAGAATAAACCAATGTTTAAAACGAGCTTCGGCGAATATTTCATTCGCTTAAAATCATATAGTGCAGAAGGAGGTGCAAATGGCGCCACGAGGGTTTTATTGACTAGCTACATATCATAAGGGTCCAAATTAGTCGATCTTATATATTTAAAATTTCAGATAGTGGCAATTCGCCATACATTCCTACGAATCGCTTAAATTGTGGCGATCGATTTACTTCAATCAATTTTAATTCGCCATTTTTTAATACAGCGAGATCAATACCAATAAAATCAAGTCCGGAGAGAACGGCAATCTTCTTGCAAATATCTTTCTCTTTTTCGGTCAATTGGCGTTTTCCGACAACTTTAACCTTCGACCCTGGAGATTTGCTAGTTTTTATCGTAGCCTGCTCGACCGGATTACCAAAAATTGCATAGACGCGCAGTTCTTCCTGAATATCCATTAAGTCTTGGATAATATAACTATCATCAAAATTCGCCTCACTAAAATAAATATCTTTTGCACGTTGCGAGATGCGTTTTTTGGCTAAGTGCTTGCCATTGCAGAATGTTCCATTCGAAGGCAAAAATGTGTTCGGCATATAGTCGGAATAAAGCATGTACTGGCGATATTTGTCTTCAAAAGATTCTATCTGTTCGTACGTGGTTATATTATCTATGCTTTTTGAAAAATGAAAAGTTTTTAGAGCGTTTTCGACATATTCCTTTGCACGGGGTAACATCGCTTGATCATTGAATGGGTCGCGCAAGTAAACTACGTCATAATTGCTGTCATGTCCAGAGAGCTCGTCGTAAAGATATACGTCCCACTCATGCTGTTCGAAAAAAGTGGCAGATAAATCCTTTTTAGTAGTGACAATCGCTTTCATACGACGATTATAGCATTTTCAAATTTTTCCAAGACCGTGCTAGCTTCGACGACTTTTCTCTAGTTCAGCATCTGCTTCTTTGTATTTTCGGGCCAGTTCCCGGAATGGCTTAAAGAAGTCCGGATTATTGTAAGTTGGCCTTCTCTAAAGAATATTGCTATCTGGATTATTGGCCATTTCAATTAGCTTATCTTGTAGCCAATCGAGCTTATCGTCATCGTAATCCTTACTTTCTAAGAAAGCATCAATTTTTGACTTGACTTGTTGCCATAACTCTTCGACTTTAGCCTCTAGTTCTTCCACGCTCGGCTCCGCCTCCTTCCCTGATGTTCTTACAAAAATAGCAGATGTTCTGAATGCTGGACGTGTTAGGGTTACTGGACACCGCCTTACTGAACTTCACTGCCGCGGCCGAGAATTGCCACTAAGACGATACTGTTAACTACGACCGAAGCCATGCCTACTTTACAGGCGTGGCTTTTTAATTATTATTGCGCGTTATATTATAGCTCAAAGATTTTATAGTTACTGCCAGCATGACGAATAATCTTGCCGTCCTGAACCACAACTCCAACCCCACTGGGCAGACAAATTAGAAACGAATCATGACTAGTAGCCCAGCCATCTTTATTTTCATCGCGATAATCCGTATAGACAGAGTAGCGGCCAATCAGGCTGACACCGGTTTTGTAATGCCGATGAATATCGTGGCCGGTATCGATAAATTTGCCAAGAGCAATGGCACCACCGCCGCCGCCGTAAACAATGCCGCCGTGATTACTGTAGTCTTGCAACACGAATTCGAAGCCGGTGCGATCAAATTCATCCATAATCACTTCCGTATCGCCGCCACCAATATAGACAGCACTATATTCGCCCAGATGTTTAAACGGCGCCAGGCTATCAGCAAAAAGGTACTGAATGTCCGTACGTCCGTGCATAGCAATCATATCTCGCATCCATTCAGAAGCGGAAGATATCTTCTCATTGTCACGAAAGCCAGTGGCAACATAAAGAATGCTGCTATTTTGTGGCAATTCAGCAAAGAACATTTCATCAAGCATTTTAGTAGCATTCTCATCGCCGCCACCAGAAAGAAAAATTTTTCCAGTCATATTTTCCCTTTTTAGATTATTATAGTTACCTCGCTACGATTTCGCCATCATCAAGGATTTTTGCATTTGAGCCATCCCACGATAGGATTTCGCTGATTTTTTGCGCACGAGCGTTACCTGAAAGTAAATCCGTGAAGACATTATTTTGCAGACCAGGCAAAAAGTAGAATTTTACTCCACCATCCGCAAGGAATTTGATTTGCAAGATTCCTGTATCTTCAGTTCCGTTGTTAAAGATGAAGTCGCCAAGATTATATACAATCGGCTTCCCGTTGTTGTAGTCGATTCCCTGCAATGCATGTGCATGGCCGCCGACAATAATATCCGCACCAGCGTTGAGGTAATCTTTAGCGGTCGTCTTCTGGACTTGCTCTAATTGATGCGATCCCTCAGTGCCCCAATGAATGATAGCTATGACATAATCACTATTCGACTTCGCTTCCTTGATAGTATCAATGAACTCCGCCGTATCATAGCAAAGCAAGACGCCGCCAGTGGTAGCAGTGGCGCCCGGAGTGTCGATGCCCCATTTTTCGGCGCGCGTAGCATTAACGAAGGCAACGCGATAGCCGTTGGGTAAGGTTAGATAATATGGCTTTTTAGCCTCGTCTAAGTTCTTGCCAGCGCCAATATATGGCATTTTGATAGCTTGAAAACTTTCTAACATATCACCGAAAGCGAGTGGCCCAAAATCATAGACGTGATTGTTGGCAAGCGTTACCAGATCTACGCCCATGTCGTTATAAATTGATAATCGCTCGGGTTTGGCGCGAAAAGTGTAATATTTGCCAGGCGTTTTGGTGCCACGATTACTGACAGTAAATTCACTATTCGCAATCATAAAATCGCTCTCGCGCATAATCTTAAGAACTTTGTCAGATAAAATGCCGTTAACCCCTTTGCCGCGCTGATCGTATTGCGGCATTACTTCCCAGTTGTCTGCCAAAGAAATGTCGCCAACTATACTTATCGTGTAATCTTTATCTGGTTTCGCAATCTCATCTAGCTCAACGGGGTCAGATTGCGTCTCTGAATATGAGGGACGAAAATAGCTTAGGCTAGAAAATACGACTAATGCCGCTAATGCCATTACTGCAACTAGACCGATAATCCGAGTACTCGTCGTGCGCCTATTTCTCATTATTTTAATTATAGACCATTGCTCATTCTATGCGTCCACCACTGCAACGAAGCTGATAGGTGAGCTTACCGCCTTTATGTATTTCTTCAACGCCATTAGCTATAATGAAAAATGGATTTTAAGGTAAGTTTAGAAATGATAAAAAATTCTGTTTTAGCAACAAGATTAAACGATGATAGCCTACGTTATTATATCGATAATTCATCCTATGCAAAGAAGCATGAGTTGCCGAACTTAGCAGAAGCGACACGAAAAGAACTCGAGATGACCTACGTAGCCTGAAGAGACTACGCCTGCAACTCCCTCGTAGACAGCTTGATTACTTTTGATGACGCAAAAAATGGCCAAGTGAAGGAGTTGAATTGCGACAAAGACCATTTCTTTTTATTGGCTAGAGTACGCACGAATTGGGAGAATCGA
>DEVX01000011.1 GCA_002363515.1 Candidatus Saccharibacteria bacterium UBA3225
GGGAGGAACGACGTGTCCGAGAATAATAGCAAACATAGCTATGGCACGAGCCACATCAATATAACCAATTCTACCTCTCTTTATCATAACTGGAATAATAACATTAATGCTTATCAAAATGAAAGCATAAGCATTTTAAATCTTTGTTTTTATTGATGCGGTTGTGTTAAAATATATGCAGAAGCATTATTTAATTGGAGGTGGCGTGTTCTATCCGAACAGACAAGTTTTGGGCGACCAACTTGCGGAAAAGTTGACTCAGTTTAAGGATACCGATTCGATTATTTTTTGCCTCAAACAGAGCTCCCTGCTTTCTTGCATAGAGCTAGCAGCACATCTGCATGCCTATATTTACATTTTGGAGTATCAAGAAATTCAAGACCCATTCGATATCACACGCGTACTCGGAGCTATCACTCGAACAGGCGACTTTGTCTTGAACCCGGAAATCTCGCGTGGTGAATATGAGTATATTGCGATGGACTTCATGAGTGTTATTGAGGAGCGGAAGAGGGATGCCTTTTCGGCTATGAATGCGCGGGCTGATGCAAACCCAGCTTTCGACAAAAATGCATTCAATAACCGCAATATCTTGCTTTTTGCCGACATATTACATACGCAATTCCAGATTGAAGTTGCCCTTAATATCCTCAAATCCTATAAACCTGCCCTTATCACGGGTGTCTGCGGCAATATTACGACTGAGATTTCAGATAAATTCAATATAGAAACCGACGGTGTGACCTATATGGATATTTTACCGAATACGTGCTTTGAAGATGATCACTATTTCGATCAACCAGATAGTTTTAGTGACGAAGATAAAATTAGAATGGCAAATAATATTAGCCTATACTGGGCATAAAAGGAGACCAAATGGACCAACAAAACAACCAAGGTTTGCTCGTGGACAGCAACCTAATCGACGCAAAAAGCATTATAGAAAAAATAACAACCGCCTACCAAAAGAAGGTTGTTGGTCAGGACGAACTTCGCTTATCCATGCTCGTTGCGCTAATAGCGGGTGGACACGTTTTGCTAGAGTCGGTACCAGGTCTAGCGAAGACCCTTGCCGCTAAGACTATCGCCGAAGCCGCAAGTGGCACTTTTAGTCGCATTCAGTGTACGCCAGATTTATTGCCAAGTGATATTATCGGCACACAAATCTACAATTACAATACCGGTGCATTTGAAACAAAAGTTGGTCCAGTCCATGCCAACTTTATTCTCCTTGACGAAATTAACCGCTCTAGCGCTAAGACACAGTCCGCCATGCTAGAGGCGATGCAGGAGCATCAGGTATCAGTCGGTGGCATTATGTATAAAATGCCGGATCCGTTTATAGTTCTCGCCACGCAAAACCCGATTGAGCAAGAGGGTACCTATGAGCTTCCAGAGGCGCAGCTTGATCGCTTTTTGCTAAAAGAGATCGTAAGTTATCCAAGTCGCGACGAAGAGCTGCAAATCCTCAACTCTACGCTTTCCGGCGCGATTGATGCGCCATTATCTGAAGGCGAAAAGGCAGACATTACTGGAATTAAAAGACTCCAAGATTACGCTACGCGAGTAGTAGTTGATGACTCTATCAAGAATTATATTATTAATATCGTATCGGCCACTCGTAACCCGCGCGAACTAATCGATGCGAGTTTGGCGCGCTATGTTGAATACGGCGTCAGCCCTCGCGGTGGTATCGCATTAATGAGAATCGCTCAAGCACTTGCGATTATTGAAGGACGTAGCTATGTAACTCCAGATGACGTGAAACGCCTTCGCTATCCAGCACTACGCCATCGCGTAATTCTGAATTTCGAGGCCGCCGCCGACGAAGTGCATCCAGAGGCTATCATTGATGCAATTTTTGCGAAAATCCAAACACCATAAATTAATCAGAAAAACGAAAAACACGAAATATAAATGGCAAGTTATCTAGTTAAAGTTCAGAAAAAGATGGATATCCACTCGCTCCGCCGAGTGCGGAATGTCCTGTCTGGCAACTACGGCTCCGTCTTTAAGGGCCGCAGTATGGATTTTGACGATTTGCGCGAATATGATTACGGCGACGACGTTAAGGATATAGATTGGAAGGCTACTGCGCGTTCGCGTAAGATAATGGTAAGACGCTATATCGCCATTCGGAAACATAATATCTTAATCGTGGCCGACAATGGCAACTCTATGTCGACATTGGCGCCAAGTGGCGAACCAAAGAGCGAAGTGGCAACCTTCTGTGCCGGAGTTATGACTTACGTAGCTCAGCACCATGGTGACTTGGTTGGTATGGTTTACGGAAACCAAGCTGGCAACACCCGCTACGCCATGAAAGAAGATACGGCTTACCTAGAGAACTTCTTAGGAAATTATGCTCACTCGATAAAAACCGATGGGCCAGAAAGCAACCTCAATTCCCTACTGACTTACATCATGAAGGGTTACCGTGAACGTTTGTTTATTGTCGTAATCACTGATCCAGATAGCGCCGAGACAATTGATAGCGAAGTTATTCGTAAGCTGAATGCGCGTCACGAGCAGATGTATATTATGATAGAGGATTCCCCACTTACAAATAACCTCCTACACGAAAAAGACGTGCGCGATATAGTCGGAAAAATACGATTGCCACAATTCTGCCGCAAAGATAAACAGCTCGCCAAAGCCGAAAAAGAATATCGCGAGAACCAGAAGCTGAAGATAAAAAAAGCATTGCACCACTTCCGTATAACTAGCACTTTTGTAGGTGGTAGCGACGAAGCGATTCCGGCGATTATTAAAATGCTAGAGGAGCAAAAACATGCGCGACGTAAGTGAATTAATGTATGGCCCGTTTTATTACAGCTTTATTTGGTTAATTGTTGGCATTTTGTTTCTAGGTTTGGCGGTTGCGATAGTAGCATTGATATTCTATGCAACTCGCAAGAAAGAGATAAAAACTATTGCTAATCTAAAACCGCAAGCGCCAAAGGTTGTAGATATTGAAGCATTGAAGGCTAAATACCTCGCAATGGTAGACGAGGCAGAAAGGCAGTTTAATAACCACAAAACGAAGGCATCTACGGCGCACCAACAATTAAGCTTAATTGCGCGTCTCTTCTATTACGAGGCCTTGGGTTTTCATGCAGATATTCTAACGCTTGCAGATTTAAAGAAATCGCGCCATGAGCGCCTAACGCAGACGATTGAAAAATATTACCCAGACGAATTTGACGGCCTCGAAAAAGGCTCGGTCTCGAACTCTGCCGAAATGGCGCGTAATCTAATTAGGGAGCAAAAGGTATGAAATATTCTTGGCTATTCATATTTCCCATTTTTGCAATTATCGCTATCGTAGCCTATTCAATATACCATCGCAAAACTGGCCAACAAAAGATAAAAAAGTCAGTATTAATATCGCACAGTAAAAAGATAAGGGCTCTGCCCGAATATGAAAAAGCTAGCAAAAAATATCGCATTCTATTGTGCGTTGCAGCCGTGGCGCTCGTCTTTTCGATTGCATCTATCACAATTACTGCGTCTCGGCCTATTTCCGTGGATATTATAGAGCCAGATTATGAAACTCGCGATATTATGTTATGTATTGACGTTAGCGGTTCACAAGCTACTGAGATTGCAAATGTCATTCTTTACTTTTCGAATGCTGTAGGTAGATTAAAAGGGCAAAGAATTGGCGTTGGCGTTTTTGCAGAAAAAGCGACAATTCTCTCGCCTTTGACAAACGACTATGTCATGGTCGAGAATTTGTTAAAAGAATTAGTTAGCCTGTATAGAGCAAAAGAGCCAGGGGCGACTGGAGAATATAACAAAAGCCTCATAGATAATTTAGGTAGCACATCTGCAATTGGCTCGGGGATAATTAATTGCGCTTCTGGCTTTGATAAATTAACAGAAGATGGCCGTGCTCAATCGATGATAGTCGCTACGGATAATTTGCAAAACGTAGACGGCGTAACGGCTGAACAGGCTGGCAATTACTTGGCGCGTTACGGCATCACATTGTATGCAATCGACACCATAGACGCGGATGAGGTAGCTGTAGGTGGCGTCTATGACCCAGCCAACCGTGCGGCTGGCTTGCGTAGAGCGGCGGCAGCTACTGGTGGGCTGTACTACAACCTACCAACGCAAGGCATTAATGGAGAGCAGGCAGCAGAAAGTATCATGAAACAGGAAGCCGCTAAACACGAAAACGTTGCGCAGTTCATACAAACGGATTCGCCAAAAATATCCACAGCGCTTGCTTTAGTTTCTATTATCGTAATGCTGATTGCAATTTGGAGACTTAAACTATGATTCTGAATCCTATTTTACCCATCTATATCATTGCATTATTGGCTATCTTTATAGTAGCGCTTAGTGTTTTTTGTATTATTAAGAAAAAATACCGTAGCGTTGCAACGTTACGCAGAATCTTAGTATTGGTATTTCTATTAATAACCCTGCTTAGGCCCTCTCTCGCCAACGGCACAGCCCAACAGGTCAGTATGGACGTAACGTTATTTTTAATTATCGACAACTCCAATAGCATGTATGTGGAAGATGTAAATGGAGGCACTCGTATGTCGGCCTTGAAAAAAGATGCCCTGAAAATAATAAGGTCATTTCCGGGCGCTCACTATTCTATCTTAGTGTTGGATAAAGCTACCTACACATTGTTACCTACCACTACAGATCTTAATGCCACCATAGTCGGAGTAGATACTTTAGGCGCCACAAGTAGCCAAGATAGTTTAGGTTCCAATTTAAACGACTTGATAGTATTCGCGCAGGAAGGGATAAAACAATACAATAAAAAGCATCCGGAGTCGCAAAATATAGTAGTACTCATGTCGGACGGCGAAACCACAACGGATTCAGTTGATGCGATTTCATTTAGCAGTTTTAAGGCAGTAAGTGCTGGGCTAGTTTTGGGATATGGTTCAAGCGAGGGCGGCATTGTCCCATATTTCGCGAAATATACTAACCGTGGCGTAGTTAAAGAAGAAAATCAAAGCTGTTCGTCTTGCACCTCAAAGATAAATGAAGATTATTTGCAAAAAGTCGCGAGCAATTACCATTTTAAGTATACACATAGCTACGGCGACATAGACACAGCACTAATCAATGATTTGAAAGATACCGCGAAGAGCAGAATCGATACGAGTTCCAATAAAAGCGCGGTTTCCAATACTGAGTTCTACTGGATTTTCGCATTGATAGTCCTAGTGCTATTGCTTTGGGAATTTGCAAGTAGCTTTAATGTAATCCTATCGGAATATGAGGTAAAAAATAAATGATTAATCTTGACCCGTCCTTATTAGACCAAGACAAAATTCGAAAAGAAAAACGCAAACAACTCATGAAGCGTTATTCCGTGTCACTCGTCCTACTTCTATTAGTCGCACTGTTCTTTCTTTCGACTTGGATATATAACCTAGTTTACCTAGTCAGCTATAGTGGTAAAAACTATCCGATTTCCGAAGGCTTTACCGAGACGCGCTTTATCATTAATATACTTGAGCCATACATAGCGGATTATAACCAAGGCACTGCCAGATTAAAAATGGGAAAATACGAGGAGGCCGAGAAGAGCTTTACTGAAAGTCTCAAAAAATCACCTGCGGAAGATAGATTATGCCAAATATACGTGAATCTTTCCCTCAGTATCGAATTTCAGGCCGACAAACTATTAAAATCGAACAGCTTTAACAAATCGATGGAGCTTTACGGAAGAGCTCAAACTATCTTGTTAAATAACAATTGCGCAGAGAAAGGCACAAAATCAAGCGGCAAAGATAGCAAAGCAGAGATTGCAGAAACTCGTTTAAACAAAAAGCTTAAAGACGCAGCGGATATGATGAACCATACCCAAACAGCCGACGACGACGCTAATACTAATCCGGACGAGAAACAGATAGACGATAACTCTTTAAAGGATATACAAAACCAAGTGGTGTCGCCGAACGGTATTCGCAGCGACTTATACAGCCAGACTAAAAAATATTGCAATTATAACTCAGGTAAATGTCAGTAAATTAGTACTAAGCTATTTTTGAATTCGTTTGAGTTCCGCATGTATTATTTCGTGTATTATCTCGCTAGCTTCGGATATAGCGAGTTCATCGGTTTGTTTTCCAATAGTGATGCGCAAGGACCCAGATATTTCTGGGTCTGTTAGACCAATTGCTTGGAGTGTAGGAGATTTGATACCTTTGCTAGCGGCACACGCGGCGCCGGTTGAGACGTACACTTCCCTATCTTCGAGTGCATAAATTAATCGCTCGGCGTCGAGCCCGGGAATACTAATTGGCAGAAAGTTTACAAGCTGATTCTTGTCTCTGCCAAGGAAGATTATGTTCGGTAGATCTTCAAGATTCTTGCGGAACTTCTGCTTTAACTCCCCCAGGCGCTTACGCTCTCCATTCAAATGCTTTTCCGCATCTGTAATTGCCGCTGCAAAAGCGATCGTAGCAGGAACATTTTCCGTCCCGCTACGTAAGCCCATTTCCTGACCACCCCCAACAGTAAGTGGCTTTATCTTTACGTTTCTCCCTACATATAACGCGCCGATACCCTTTGGGCCGTATACTTTAGCCGCATTCAGGGTGAGCAAATCTACGCCTAGACGGTTTAGTTTTACCTCCATCAGTCCAAGCCCCTGCGAAGCGTCCGTATGAAGATATAGGGGGGTTCGCTCGCCCGCAAAAGCTCGCCGCTGGCGCTCCTCGGCGACTATACGTCCTAGTTCCGAAATTGGCTGAATTGTTCCTAATTCTGAAGAAACCAAACAGACTGATATGAATTGTGTTTTTGGCGTCAGTTTAGCGCGAAAGTCGTCAAGGTCAATGCGCCCATATTTATCTACATTTATTAATTGATATTTTCCGGCCCGCTTGGCATTCTCTAATACGGATGGATGCTCCGTTGCAGATATGAGAACCTCCGCGCCAGCACTAGGTGAAATAACCGAAAAAGCAAGGTTAGTAGCCTCGGTCGCCCCAGAAGTCATAACTAAATCTGCACCTTTTGCGCCAATTACGTGCGCTATATCATCTTTGGCTTTCTCATAGGCGCGCCGAACCTCGGCGGCGGGCAGATATGCGGCAGACGGGTTAAAAAAGCGCTCACTAAAATATGGCAACATAGCCTTGAGGGCCTTGTCAGAAAGAGGCGTCGCAGCAGCGTAATCAAGATAAATCATGCTCTTATTTTATCACGAGACCACATTCTTGACGGAAGAGTCAAGTAAACAATCGGAAAGATGGCAAATGACGACAAAAGCGCGAATGGCATTAGCAGGTAATCTAGCCCAAGATTAATTAGAGTCAGGACAACCGTAATCGTAACTATGCGTCCGACCGAAAGAAAAACCTCTGCGATTGATTCGATTTCTACCCGATAAGAGTCGTCTCGTAGGTGGCGGCTCAGAATATCTTGCAGGCGCGTAATCGTCAACGTACTATTATAAAAGCTCTCGATGATTGATTGCGTATAGATATAAAACACAATTGCAATAACTGGATTATTCGGAAAAAGGATTGCGCATAATGGCAACAAAACTGCTGGAGGTAGAATTGAAAAAAGAATAGTCTTCTGAAGACGCGCGCGATGGCTAGCTCGCCGATATAACCACAGTACGACAATAGCAACAGCCGAAGCGGTAGCCGTAAAAATGCCTAAATTCAAATCAGAGCCAGCACTACGATAGACATTGATTTGCGCAACCATTAAATACCCCGCGCTAGAAACGATTATTCCGCGCAAAAGCGATAGGTAGATTATTTTATGCATAGAATCATGTTTTAGCATAAAGCGCATCACATCCATAATCGTGTGTTCTTCGGCTTTTTTAACTTTGCCATCCTTATTAACAGGACGAAACATCATTGATAACAACAATTGGGAAATTGATATAATTAAGATGACATTTGCCGTACGCACATAGCTCGAATTGCTAATAATGATACCCAGCGCTACCGGCATTGCAACTTTTGCGAGTTCTATCCAAGATTGCCCCACGCTCTTGAAGTGAAGTCGACGATCGTCTGCTATCTCGGTAGTATCGAAATACATTTTTGGCCGCCAATACAGTACCGATTCTAACGCCGAAAAGACGGCAATTACAAACGGGAAATATGGCGATGCGCTATTGAGGAAAATGACGCCGATAATCTGAAAGATTGAGAATAGCATACTCGTACGCCACGCCAGTAGAGTGTGACGACGCGTCAAGCGAAGCAAGGCAATCGAGAATATCCCCATTAAAGCGTAGCGAACGATACAATAGATCAAAAAGCTAGCCGGCGAATCTTTTAACGAAGCGCGGATCATGAAAGCCATTAAAAATACGTTCATGAATGCAGATTTACTATGCAACAGGATATCAACTGCAATCAGAACGTTTTCATTCGTGCGCATTTTACGCAATTTCTGAAGCATGAGTATATTTTAGCATAAACGCAATAAAACAACTAATAACGAACTCTACTTGCTGTAGATGTGTGATTTAACTAAGCGCAAGTATGCCTTTGTGGCGTTACGAAAGTTTTCTAATTCTTCACCAGTAACCTTATGGTAATCGTTTTCTCTACCGACCTGTTTGTATACGCCGTTCTCGCGCACTTCGTAACGAATCGTAAGACCATCTTCATACCAGAGCCAAACATTCTTCTTTAGGCAAAAGAACTCGCGCGAATGGCCTTTTTTAACCTCACCAAAAAGCGTACGCCCGAGCGCTGATTCTGCATTAATTAGGTCGCGCTCGACCGTTTTGCGACGCGCGTCTCGATTCGGATAGACGACGTCTTTCTTTTTTATGCCTAGAAAATGTTGTTTAATATTGCGTTGCGGCATGCTAATACCTCATCAGAGACAGCACTTAGCTCTTTATAGAGTTTCTTGTCTTCATAAGTGGCTTTTGCCGAGTAATGAACTGGCACCATAGACGAGACCTGAACCGTTTGAACAGGAGTAGTTTGCGCTACGGACACCGTTTGCGGAGATTGTGGGGCTTCCACTGGAGTAGCGGCAACTGGGGCGCTAACTTCTGGCGCGATTAGCTGTTTTTTCTGCTCCGCTTCTTCGACGGCGGCCTTAATAACGCTCGAGACAGGAATGTGGAATGTCGAATCGACATCATTATCGTCGTACATAATTAAGCCTCCTTAGATTTTAAATAGTTTTTCGGCATTTTTAGTAGTAATATCTGCCACTTTGTCGAAACTAATTTGATAGTATTGTGCTGCCCAATCGGCTATATTCTTTATATAACCCGGCTTATTTATTGTACCACGAAATGGCTTTGGTGTCAAGAACGGAGCGTCAGTTTCAAGAATAATTCGTTCTAGCGGAGGGTGTGGGATTTTAGCGAAAGTTGACAGACCATTAACTCCGAAATACAACCCCCTTTTCAGGCCTTGCTGAAGATTATCATCGTTATCAGAAAAAGAGTGCAAAACAGAGGTTGGGAGATGAAAATTATCATAAATTGGCCAAAAATCACTGAAGGCATCTCGCACGTGGAAACTTAAGGGTAGTTTATAATCTTGCGCAATTTGTAGCATGTTTTCAAGTAAATAGGCTTGCCACCCGCGATTATAGCCATCAAAGTGATAATCTAGGCCAATTTCGCCGATTGCAACCAATTTAGAATCATCTAGAGCATTAGCGGTAACATTCTTAAGGTCCTGCTCTAGCTTAGCGCGATCTCCATCATAATCATTCGGATGATAGCCGAAGGTCCACCACACTTCGTCGTGTGCCGCGGCAAAATCACGTGCCGCTAGTGAATCTTGCGGATCCGTGCCAATTACAATTATTTTATCGACGCCGTTCTGATGCGCATGTTTAATTATCGCACTTAATGGTGGGTCAAAAAACTTTTTATCATGAATATGACAATGTGTGTCGACAAGCATATTATCCGCGCGGAGGCTCCCCTTCCGGTTCGTCTAGAAGTTTCTTGCTCTTAATCTCATATCGGCGACCGTTGACGGGCGAAACGAAGTAATCTTCGCTTAGTAAATTCACGAACATATTTAGGTCTTTATCGTCCATAATAATAATTTTGCCGTCATCGTCGGTCATAAGCTCCAGCTGCATTTCGTCTGCGTAATCCAGAAGTTGATCCTGCTTCATCTCACCAATTTCAACCGCCTGAAGCTTCTTTACGAGAGGTTTTTTATCTTCTAGTAAAGCATTCAATGTTAGGCCTTCTGGGAAACTGAGACTATATGCGTCCTGAAGCTCCTTGGCCTTTTGCTCGGAGATTACTTGCTGTTTGTAATCGTATTGGAAGAGCTTTTCGAACTTGGACTGATTAAAGATGACGATATTGCCATCTATAATCGCCGTCTCGTTGCCTTCTGGCACCTTAATGGCAACATCGGCAGTAAGCGGCTCAAAGCTTTCGCCGTTTAGCTCCCAGCTAAGCTTTCCTTTTAGTGCGGAGCTAGCCGCTAGACCCTTGGTAATATAAAAAGTCTTCTGTCCCTCATCGCCAGGGTAAGTAAACTTTGCCACGATACCTTTTATGCGTTTAAATTCGTACTCGTTATCTGTAAAAAACGCTATGTCTTTATATTCGTTCTCGATTAGATGGATTAACGTCTCAGCACGACCAACTTTTTCTAGGTCGATACGATAAATTACCTTATCTTCCCCATCGGATAACTCATATTCGCGGCATTCCAGTCCCTTGTCGGCTTCTTTGATAACAAACTCTACTGCCTCGAGCATAAACATTGAGCGAATCGTCTGCATCAAAACATCGCTGTAGCGCACCTTATACGGCGTATAGTTCTTGTTGAATAGAAATAATTCTACGGAAATGTTATTTTTAACTTCATCGACGGAGTTTGCCCACTGAAATACGTCAAATTCTGTCTGGCCAGCCGCCTGGCCTTCTTCTGTTTGCTCCATTTAGCCTCCTTATACTTAATTAGTATAGCAAATTATTCTTTTAATGCAGCGTCCAACTGAGGGTCTTCTTCTTTATTAATCTGATCAAAAGTGCGTTCAACTTCTTTGTCTGGCACAATTCCCTCGCCGTTAATATTTTTGCCTTTAGGTGTATACCATTTCGCTACCGTCACGCGAAGCAGCTCACCGCCAGTGAGTTTTTGAAGCGCCTGTACGCTCCCCTTGCCGTAAGTTTTCTCACCGATTAGTTTAGCCAGATCATAATCTTGCAAGGCGCCAGCTACAATTTCGGAAGCCGAGGCGGTTGAACCGTTTACGAGCACGATTGTTTTTGTGTTTTTTAGAATAGCGCTCCCGCCTTTTGCATAGACTTTTTCGTTATATAATCCGCTTTGCGATTTTTGCTCAACAATTAGCTTGCCAGACTCAACCCACAATGAGGCAACTTCCTGAGCGGCCGTGACATATCCACCACCATTTCCACGAAGGTCAATGATGACTTTTTTGACTTTTTTATCAATAGCCTCCTGCGCCTTTTCGCGAGCTAATTTTCCAGTGTCGCTGTCGAAACGAGTAATCGTGATGATAGCTGCATCGCCTTTATAATCTGAATATACACTGACGTTATTAATGATTTCTCGAACTAAATCAAAGCTGACTTCTTTATTGTCGCGCATGACAGTCAATTTGACTTTTGTACCCGCTTCGCCACGAAGTTTTTTCGCTATATCTTCTACGCCTAAACCGCTAATATCTTCGTCGTCTGCTTTGTAGATGATATCTCCCGCGAGAACCCCCGCCTTGCGAGCCGGGTTATCCGGCGTAGTGCGAAGAACTTTTACTAAGCCATCACGCTCACCGATCTCTACGCCAATGCCAGCACCAACATCACCCTCGAGTTCCTTATCGAATTCTTCGGCCTCTTTGGCGTTCATGTAATATGTATATTTGTCGCCGGCGGCATTGACGAGGCCTCGTTTCGCCTCCTCGATAACTTTTTCCCGATCGAGTGATCCATCAAAACTCGAAGAAAGCTCACCGTAGACATCGTTAAGCTCATCAAAGCTAATACTCGTGGCAGCTCGATTGCCCAATGCGGTATTTATATTATTGCTGATTTTATCGAAATTAATCCCGATTATGACACCAATCGCCATTGTAACGGCGGCGACAATTACGGTCGTAGTGAGATTTACTTTCTTTTCGGGTTTGGACGGCGCATCGTAGATAGAACGCGTCGGATTATTAGATTCTTTCGCAGTTGTTTTAGCCATAAGAATATTTTATCACAGTATGGCACTAATGGTTTGGAGCTGAAAGGCTATTTGAAGTAGATATATACGTAAGCGCCTTGATCGACCCATTGCTCAGAATAATCACCTGGAAGCCAGTTAGTTGCTTCGTTGGCGTAATTATATTGAGAGATATAAACTCGCCCACCGCTTACGGCTTCCACCCAAACAGCATGTCCGTAAGGGCCACTTTGAGAAATACCAACCGTGCGTGCTCTTGGCACACTGCTAACCGTATATCCTGCCGCGCGAGCATTGGCTGGCCACTGCGATGCATTTCCGCGACCGCCCCAATATGGCATGTAGCCATAATTCTGGAACACCTTCCAAGCCGCGTAACTAACACATTCGCAAATATACATGCCCCATTGATCAGAGTATTGGGTTCCGTTTAGGCTGGCGGCAGGACATTGACCACTATACGGATAACCGCCCTTTCTAGGGTCGCCAGCAGTTACGCCCGACACATTGTTTTGACGAGCTAATTCCTGCAAAATTGATTGCTGTTGCTCTTCAAGAGCTTTGCGCTCCTTGGCAGCCTCGCTTTTTAGGCTATTATACTTGCTCTCATTGCTGCGCGTTTGCGCTAATAGTTCCTGCTGTTGCTGTTCGGACGCAGCAAGCTGCTCTTTTTGCGCATCAAGATCGGCAAGAATTTGTTCGGCGCGCTTTTTCTTCTGAACCAAGCTCTCTTTTAGAGCCTTATTTTCTTCTACAATTTGACCCAAAGTGTCAGAAACACTGCTGAGATGCGCTTCCTCGTCGACGAATGACGAGAAACTTTCAGATGAAGCAATGCGTTCTATCGTAGAAACACCATCATTGTAATAGTATTGCGCTATGACGTAACCGATTAGTTCATAGTTGTCATTAATACGCTTTTGAACCGCCTCAATCTCTAAGACGATTTGATCATGCTCGGCCTGTTTGAGTTCTATTTGCTTCTTGAGCTTCGCTTGTTCGTTTTGCAAAACGGCAATCTGCCTAGAGATAGAGTCTGCTTGCTTAGCTAATTCGTTTGCCTGTTTTTCGTAAGAATTAATCTGGTCATTGAGTTCTGTGATTTTTGAGTTTACGGCGTTTAGGTCTTCTCTCAAGGTAGC
>DEVX01000074.1 GCA_002363515.1 Candidatus Saccharibacteria bacterium UBA3225
TTGAACTGTCAAAATATTATGCCGGGTTTTTCAGTTCATAAAGCCGGATCCCGGTCTTTTGCGACTGGATCTTCCAGTGAAGCTTGTTGATGTTATGCGCAATCACAACAAGCACGCTCTCAGCCAGCGCATTCTCCATTCCCCTGTACAGGTACTGCCTGAACCCCATGTCTTCCTTGACAACGGCAAATGTCCCTTCAGCCTGTATGCTGAGGTTCACCCTGAGCTGTGTACCGTAGTCGCCCAGGATCCGTTCAAGGTTCTCAGCCCTCTTTTCTTCCTTCGTCCTCGATACATAAAGGACTTTGCTGCGTTCCGCCATCGGGGTCCTGCAGTTGTTCCCTTTAATGCATTTGTCTTTAAACGGACATCCGGAACATTCACTACATTTGTAGATCGTTGAAACACTTACATATCCGCCAGCTGTTTTAGACTTCTTTGTCCCGCTGGCATGCTGCTTCACGGCATAATGAGTTCAATTGCAGAATTCTACTCGCAGAACTTAGCAACGGAAGTAAAAAAGGGAATGATGGAGAAAATCAAAAGCGGTGGCACCGTTGGCCGCGCTCCTATTGGATATCAGAACATTCGATATGTGGATGAAAGAGGAAGAGAAGAACGAACCGTCATAGTAGACCCCGAACGTGCCCCATTGGTTAAGCTTGCATTCGAAGAATATGCGACTGGTAACTGGACGGTCGCGGATCTAGCTGACCATCTTGCTGCATGCGGCCTTAATACACGCTCAACTCCTAAAATCCCATCTCAGCCGGTCACTCTTAAGACTCTTCATAAAGTCTTAGTCAATCCATATTATAAAGGTACCGTTAAATATAATGGCATCGAGTATGAAGGCACGCATGAAAAACTCGTAAGTACAGAAACATGGGACTTAGTACAATCGATACTGGCCTCAAGACTTAATGGAGAAAGGAGTCTTAAGCACCCTCACTTCTTAAAGGGGAGCGTATACTGCGCTTGCTGCGGCGAACGAATGATTATCAGTAATGAAAAGAAAAAGAATGGCATTGTATATCCATACTTCGTATGTGGCGAACGCCATAGCAAAAGAAGTAAAGATTGTAAAAACCGTGCAGTTCTAATAGATGTCGTGGAAAAGGAAATTGAGCGTATCTACGATAAATATCAGCTACCAAGCGAAGTAAGAATCCTTCTCGAGGCAAAAAATCCAAGAAATAATAGCTACCGAAAAGAAAAAATATGATACCGAGCTGAACGGCCTTAAGGGAGAAAAAGAAAAGCTGGAGAACAAACGCAAAAAACTTCTCGAAGCACATTATAACGATGCAATTCCGCTAGATCTGCTTAAATCCGAGCAGCAAAAAATATCGAAAGCGTTTGCATGTATAGAGCATGATATAAAAAAGCACGACACAACATTCGACCGCATTACTGATAATTTAAAAATGGCTCTAGATATTGTTGAGAACTGCGGAGAGGCATATCGTAATGCAACTGATTCCACAAAGAAATTAATGAATCAGGCTATCTTTGTAAAATTTCACATAAACAATACTTCTGATGATGGGTTTAGTATAAAGGCAACTTTTCGAGCTCCATTTAATAACTTATTATCCCCCATACAAGATGATATTTTAAAATAAACAAAGCGATGCATAATCAGTCTAATGATTTAGAAAACATCCTAAATACGGTTAAAGGCCACATCCAAGAATTTCTTGAATGTGGCCCTTCAGCCTTAAACAATTCATCAAATATCGAAACTCACTCGAACAATGGATATTTTTTAGGCATAATAGTTCGAGTAAGGAACTTTTGGTGGGGCTTAATTAACCAGGTTTTAACAGCATACAAAGAGGATTTATATCAAAGATGGTATAGTATTACAAAAGGATAAAAATGAGATTATATCTAGCTAGCCATAATTTAGGTCCATATGCAAACGAATTGCTGAAATTAGTGGGAGAAGGCAGAAAAGCACTCTTTATTGAGAATGCACGAGATTACTATCCAGATGAGAAACGCGCAAATGATTTGCAAGAAAAACTAGCAATGCTATCTGAGCTTGGATTTGAAGTCGAGGAGCTGAACCTTCGTGATTATTTCGGCAAATCAGATAAGTTGAGAGAATTTATAAATTCATATAAACCCGACTTAATATATGCAAGTGGTGGAAATGTATTCTTACTCGCGACCGCCTATCGCCTGAGTGGTTTTGACGAAATTTTGCGAGAAGATCTTGCCAATGATAAATATGCATACGGTGGGTTTAGTGCAGGAACTATGGCTATTTGCAAAACAATAAGATTCTATGGGCATGACCACCTTGTACCGGAACGCGTACCGGAGGTCTATGGAGTTAATGCAGTGTTGGATGGGGTTGGTCTCGTGGACTATCAATTAATTCCTCATGCAGATGTACCAGAGCATCTTGAAACAACAAAAGAATATATTGAGCGCATCGAGGGGGCTGGTCTTAAAGCCTTACCGCTGAATCAGGAAGCAGTTATTGTTGTAAATGGTAATAGCCAACGAATACTTGGTCAATAACGGTTTATATAAAATCTAGACCAAATTGCTAGGGATTTAACCGACAAAATTATAGTAATAAATTATGGTTTTTGACGTGTTTTTGTTGCAATAATCGCATAAAAATAGCCCTCTTTTGCTACGAGGGATTTAACAGGCATTTACAGATTACGAAATAGTTAAAAACTATTTTATAACCCGAATGGTGGAGCATAAGAGACTCGAACTCTTGACCTCCTGCTTGCAAAGCAGGCGCTCTAGCCAACTGAGCTAATGCCCCAAAACTGTAAAATATTCATTAATTCAGTTGGCTAGAGCGCCGATGGCGCGGTTTTTGATTCTACTCGGCGACAAGCGCCTCGTGCATCCAACTGAGCTAATGCTCATATTGTTAATCCCCCTCAATATAACAATAAAGGGATAAGCGGGGGGGCGCTTATCCCAACTTCATAATAGCACATATTAATAAAATATACAAGTATTCTTTTCATAAGCATTAAAAATCGCCCAGCCTCTCCATAATAGGAGCGCTGGGCGAGACCCTATACTACCCAATTCCATAAATACAATTACAGATCACCCTGATCGATACCGAGTAAAGCCAGCGCTTCGCCGGAATCTTCCATTTCCCAGCTTTCGTGCATAAAATCAGTCAGAACTGCATCACGTAAGGCTGCCATGCCGTCAACGTCGGAAATCTTGACGTGGCCATATGCCGGCTCATAAATCATATAGCCAAAATCGTAGCATTCTATCTCGGAATTGGAAAACCAAATTTCGCCGTTCGCTTTCGCGAAATTCCAGTAAGCACCTTCGCCGGTCACATCGTACATAACATACAGATAATGCTCCCCGAGATGATCAAGAACCTTCTTCGTTAAACGTTCATCTTCATTTAACGCCGAATATTCAAGCTCACATTCTTCGCCGATCATTTCTTTCACTTCATTTGCTACGCCGAACCAGAAGAATACGTCATTCAGGAATTCGCCGTACGTCTTTCCAAAGAATGACAGCATCTGCAGTAAACCTTCATCCTGAGGTGAAGCGATATCATCAAACAGGCTCCATTCCGTTGCAGAGTTGCAGCACAGATCATCGTAATAGAACTCTACGAAATCGATTACGATATCCGCGTAAAGCCCATCGACCAAGTCGACGTGTGCATAGGGAACCGCAACGAGCACCTCGTCGACTAATCCATCGCCATCCTCAATCGTGCGTTTACCTAACATCATGCCTTCGCCGGGCGTTACCGACCAGCATACACTGTAGTCACCATTCTCATAACCGAATCCAAGTACGCCGCTTTCGTCAATTAATTGCTTGATTTTCTTACGCTTCATAGCAAATACCCCCTTTCGAGTAATATAAAGATATAAAAGTACAATGCCCTCTAATAGAGTCGGGCTTACTAAAATTTATAACACATAAATTAAAACCATCAAACCATGAAATATGCTACCAACCACCACCATAATATGAAAGACCGAATGCATATAACGCTTTTTTGTGCCAAGACCAAACATAATCGCACCAGCAGTATATGATATACCGCCACAGAATAACATTGCAATCGCCATCATTGGCAAAACCGACATCAATTGCGGTAAAGATAAAATAATACACCAACCTAAGGCAATATAGCAAAACATCGAAAAGGGCATGTATTTACTAATATCAATCGAGTTCAATACGATGCCAATTACCGAAACACCCCAAACAACACCAAAAATCGTCCATGCCAAAACCGGGTCAGCTTTCGCCAATGCGCAAACCGTAACTGGCGTATAAGTTCCAGCTATTAATAAAAAGACCGAGCAATGGTCTAAGATTTGCATCACTTTTTTACCTTTTACGCGCGGCGATAATCCATGATAAACTGCTGACATCGTATAAAGCACAATCATACAAATACCAAAAACTATACCCGTTAGTACGCCAGCAGCCCCACTATGCGTTGCGCCTCTCACGATGCATAATATCAAAAGCACAATTCCGAAAGCGCCACCAACAATATGCGTCACCATATTAAAAATCTCTTCGCCTTTTGTGTAATTCGGCAATTTTCGGTCCGCGAGTTTTGTGCGTTTTTTCATAACAATTATTGTAGCACCTTGAGCATGCTAAAATATAAGTATGAATAAAGCAAAAGTCTATTTCACGAAAGATATATCCCCAGAATCATTACAAAAAGTATACGACGCACTCAATGTGAAACTAACCGGCAAAATCGGTGTAAAAGTCTCCACCGGTGAACGTGGTTCTAAAGGATACCTCAAGGCTAGTCTCATTGGGCCATTTGTTAAAAATCTAAATGGCACTATCATCGAATGTAATACCGCGTACGATGGTGCACGCAACACCGCCGAAGAACATATGGAAGTTGCTAAAGAACACGGCTTCACCGACTTTGCCGATATAGATATCATGGATGCCGATGGCGAATTTAAAATTCCAGTCAAGCAGGGCAAACATCTAGAATATGATTTAGTAGGCAAAAATTTTGCCAATTATGACGCCATTATTAATCTTGCGCACGGCAAGGGGCACGCCATGGGCGGCTTTGGCGCCAATCTCAAAAACCAGTCCATTGGCATCGCCTCGCGCAATGGCAAAGCTTACATCCACTCAGCCGGCAAGACAAATAATCCAGACACTTTATGGAGTAATCTCCCAGAACAAATCGCCTTCATTGAGTCCATGGCCGAAGCCGCAACCGCCGTCGCAGATTATCTAAAAGAGAACAACAAACCTATCGTCTATATCACCGTCATGAACGCACTCTCAGTCGACTGCGACTGCGACGCAAACCAAGGCGACCCAGTCATGGCCGACCTCGGAATTATTGCTAGCTTAGATCCAGTCGCTAACGACCAGGCTTTTATTGATATGATTTGGGATAGCAAAGATCCAGGCGCAAAGAAGCTGCAAGCACGCATCGATAGGCAAGAGGGTCGCGAAATCCTTCCATATGCCGAAAGCCTCGGCCTCGGAACGCGCCAATATGAATTAATCGAAGTATAAAGGAAAACTACGAGAATGTTGCGGTTTTATAAAACGGATCCAGAAACTAAGAAATTAACAAAGCTCGAAGAGCCAGAGCCCGATTCCTGGATCGACTTAGTCGAACCCACCGATGACGAAATTGCCAAAGTTCTCAAAATTACAAACATAGATGCCGACCTGCTTACAAAAATGCGCGACGACGACGAGCTCCCGCGTATAGAAGCAACTAAAAATGCTACGCTAATAGTCGTCGACGTTCCTGCTATCGACGACGATGAGCATTATATTACTTATCCAGTCGGCATAATCGCCACTAATGATAATTATTTAGTAACAGTTTCTCCGCGTAGAACAAATATTTTTCAAGATTTTCGCAAAGGTCTTATTTCAAATTTTCGCACCGCTAAAAAGACCCGCTTTCTAATCCAAACCATGAATGCAGTTGCTGCCAAATATCTAGAAATTCTTAACGATATTTATCGCAAACTCGAATACCGCGAAGATATGCTACAGCAGGCTACTAAAAACGAGGACCTCGTCGATTTATTAATGACCGAAAAAACATTGGTCTATTTTACGACTTCGCTAAAAGAAAATAGCTTAGTACTAGAGCGCATTAATAAAGGGTCGGTTTTGCCGTTATATGAAGACGACTTGGATATGC
>DEVX01000057.1:0-6416 GCA_002363515.1 Candidatus Saccharibacteria bacterium UBA3225
TTTCAGTTCCAGCAAGTTCATCTTGAAGATTGATAAAATTCTCGCTGCTCTTAAGGTCTGGATAATTTTCGACAATGACATTTAAATTATTTAGAGCGGTATTTAGCTTATTATTAGCAGCGCTAAGCTCCTTAATGGTGCTGGCGCCAGAAATATCCTTACGCGCCTCGGTAATTTCATCGATAATCTTTTCTTCATGACTCATATACCCCTTAACAGTATCTACGAGATTAGGAATCAAATCTGCACGACGTTGAAGCTGAGTTTTAATGTCTGAAGCTTTTTGGTCCACCTCATTCTCCAATGCAACAATAGAGTTGTGCGCACTAAAGTAAAAACCAAATATTACAATTGCTATAGCGGCAATGATTCCAATGATGCCGATTGCGGCCATACCTTTTTTCTTCATTTAAGAGTCTCCTAATTTTTATGCTTATATTATAACATTCAGCACAATATCGCACCCCTATAAAGGAGCATCCGAACGCATTTTTTTATTTTTGTTATAAAATGATTATATGAAGAAAGCTGTAATACGAAGATATCATGTAGCTATTGCAATCGTAATTGCATTGTTCGCCGGTATCGTAATTGGAAATTTAAACATTACTCATTTTAGCGAAAAGCTCCCCACCTTGCCGTTGCCAGAAGTAACCGATGGTCAACGTGGCGAGCTCGGCATCGACAAGAACATTAACGAGTCCACGATAGATAAATATCTTGGGCGCACGGACAGTGTCTATATAGACGTGCGCATGCTCGACGACCCCGCTAACTATGAAGCTATCAATGGAGATAGTAAACTTTCTGGGCTTGTGAAAGGTTTTGAGGTAGTGCCGTACCCTTATCTGGTCAACGTCGTTGGATTACCGAAAGAAGTCGGCGAAACATATACTGGTAAGACTCTCTTTACGCAAAATGATAAGGGTGAATATAACGCAAATTACAAAGAGTCAATGACGATTCTTGAAGACCTTTTTCCGAAGGATAAAAATATCTTTCTGATGTGTGGTGGCGGCGGCTACTCTGGTATGACCAAAAGCATGCTCGTTAAACTAGGTTGGGATACGAACAAAATATACGTCGTGGGTGGCTATTGGTTCTACGAGGGGCAAAATGACTTTAAGATTAAGAGCGGCGATGGCAAAGATGCCACATACGCTTTCTGGAAAGTTCCCTATCATAATATTGATTTCTCAAAATTGACAGAAAACAAAAAATGACCAAGCAAAAAAAGCCAATTAACCCAAAGCCAAACAAAGTTGCCTTGATTTTAATCACGGCGCTTTGCCTTGCAATGTTTTTTGGTGGATATTTTATCCTTCGAGCCATGACTCCAAAAAAGTTTAGACTCACAGAAGAGCTATATGGGGCAAGTGAAGCAATAGATATTGATAAAAATGACTATGAAAAATTGTTGGAAGACAAAAAATCATTCGTGGTGATGGTTGATAAGCCTGATTGTTACACGACAGCCAATATGCGCGAGTATATGGCAAGCTTTCCAGAAGATATGCAGTTTAAATATTACCGGATTATGTGGTCGCAGGCCAGAGAGTCTAGCTTGCACGAAAAAGTAAAATACGTACCGTCAGTTGCAATAATAAAAAATGGCACCGTAGTGGACTTTCTGGATGCGAATTCAGATGAAGATACGTCGAAATTTAATAACGCAGAAACACTACAGAGCTGGCTAAAAGACTACATCATTTTTAATTAAGCACATGAAAAACCCCTCTAGTTTCCTAGAGGGGGGATTGGGTTAACCGGTTGCAGCGTAGCAGGGATCAGAGAAGCCGGATGATGCTCATCGCGAGCTCCACATCGACATTGTCAGCCTGGGGGCAAGGCTCCTCATAAGTGGCCGCGTTTCCGAACTGCTTCGACAGCCACGCAGAAAGCCAGCTGGGGTCGGAAAGAAATTTTGCGGTCAGAATGACTGCAAACTCGTCGCCCTGGCGGACTATTGCGAGCCGGGCGTGGTCGCTTGCGAGCTGGTAGTACAGCGGGACGGTAAAACCCGTCTCGAACATCGGCCTCGGCTCAGGCAGGTTGGATGCCAGCTCACACAGATAGTCGACGAGAATGCCGAATTCTTCGTCGGTTTTAGGCGAGCGGACTTCTTCGTGCCGCCGCTGATCGAAACCCTCGATGAGATCGGCGCATTTCGGATGCCGACCAAGCAGCGAATCATTCAGCTTCGTGACTTTTCCGATAATCGTTTTTGCGGCTATCCATGCGTCGCGCAGGGTTGAAAAAGTAGTTTTTGTTCTGTATCTCAGTACGAAAATATCCATAATTCCCCTCCTTATGGGTTGCTGGTTTTTATTCCTCTTTTCGCCCACCGATTCGATGAACAAGAAGAGGAATAAAAATCCATAAACAAATGCTACCTTTTTCTACTGCAAAACGGTTTAAAAGTGCAGTATGATTAATAAATCATACTAGTTCATTATAGCACAAATGCCTGATATTGTCAATACATATATACTAATATCGCATCATTGTCTATTGAATACTTTGCTCGACCAGCGTATAAGCGTCATTATTAGCATTCGTGATCGCGATGGATTGCCAATTATTTTGAGCCTTCATTTTGACAAATATCTCATCACCAATTTTTACTTCGCGGTGGAATATAATCCGAACCGCGCGGGCATCAAATTGACTTACCTCTTTAATTAGGTCCAAATAGGTCGAGTTATGCATGTGGCCATTTAAATCCATATCCGCCTGGCGAATAATCGCTTGGCGCGAAATGTCGTACTCCTCCAGCACGGAAAGGCGTTTTCGTGACTGACTCGATAGCGCAGCGCGGGCGCTAATAGTGTATTTCGATAAACGCTCCGCGCCAAGACGGATGATTGTTTTACTTTTCAAGTCTACAATCATCCATTTTGAACTGGCGGCGGCGATTTTTTGACCACGACAAAACATCTCAAAGTCACGCCAAACATAGCGAGAGCTTACTTCGCGTGGCCACGTACAAACCGTAACCTCTTCGCGATATTCTGGACGCGAATACACTTCCAGGTTCCATTCCACTATCACCCAGCTTAATCCCTGGGCATTAAGCGACCGAATATCATCCCCCGTCCTAGCAGAATCCTCATCGGAAGTATTTTCCATTAACTCCAGGATGGCCTTATTTGTCAGCGCGTACGTGGCATCTACATCCTCAAGACGCAGGATGAATTTTCGTTTATATGACATCTATCCCTCTTGAATAGGCGGCATATCTTCCTCAGTAGATTCGGGATTATTATGCTGCGGTGAAAGTCGCGGATCCTCATAGCCGTCAAGATTATTATCGATTACGAAAGCGCGAGAGTTGCAGGCATCTACCTCTTCAATACTCAAAATCTCCTGAAAACTACCACCGAGCGTAATTTCGATGCAACTTTTTACGCCCTCTTCGATATTCTGAAGACGCAATACAAAAGCAGAACCACCCTGCTCGATGTCGCTATTTGCAAAATCAGCTTCGATGCCAACTTTGCTACCTACTTTACATTCATTAGAATCATACCAGAAGGAAGGTTGATTATTGCGGCTAAAATAACTAATTGTAGCCTGCCTAAGAGCCATACAGTTACCGCGAGCAATTGTGGGCGAAGAAGTATCAATATTCGCTAGGCTCCAGATATGCGCAATTCGACGCTGTTCGTCTCCGCTTAATCCATAACTTTCCTCGTTAATATTTAATGGATAATTAGACGATAGCTCTTCAAAAAAGTCTTCTTTTACCATTTTAATAAAGATAAAACTTCCGATAAATGGCACGATGAATAAAATAACTACCAGCACAACCACTACAACAATTGCGAAATTGTTTGCAGATTGCTTGTTCCTATAGTCTCCGCCATTAAGTGCACTACTCGTAGTCTTATTGCCGGGCTTGACTGGATCTACCATAAAACCATTACTCATCAATAACTCCTTATATATTTGTATTTTAGCAAAAAAGCAGAGCGTTTTGTAGCGCTCTGCTTTACTTTGAACGATGGGTATTTTCGTTTTAGCCTTCAATGGCAATATATTTTTGTTCTTCTGGCAAATCCTTCTTTGGCTCCGCTTTCGGAATAACAAGAGATAGGACGCCATTCTTATAAGAGGCTTTTATGTCGTCCTTTTTAATGTCGTCGCCAACATACCAGCTACGGCTCATCGAACCAAAATGACGCTCCTTGCGAATCAAACGGCTGCCATTCTTGCGCGGCTTGCCGTTTTTGTCTTCGCGCTCCTCCACGTCCTCGCTTTTTCCGGCACTAATTGTTAGCATGCCTTCATCGAATTTAATTTTAATATCTTCCTTCGTGAATCCTGGAAGATCAATTTCAAGATTATAAGCCTGTTCAGTTTCGCTGACATCTGTCTTCATAAGGTTATGTCCGCGCCCGCCACCAAGCGCCGGCAACATTGGACGACGCCCAAAGATTTCGTCATCGAAATCGTTAAACATTTCGTCAAAAAGGCTCTCAAATCCCGAGTGAATCATCTTTTTCCTTTCGTTTATTTATTAGTGTGAGGTAAGTTAGTTGCTAACCGTTATATCTTATCCTGTCGGTTGCTTTCGCTTATGTTTCCATTATAGTCCATAGAATTAGCACTGTCAAGCCGAGAGTGCTAATTTTTTATATTTTACGGTATATTTTGATACATGCAGCGGCGTATTTTTTGTCACTAAGCAGCTCTAGATAGGCGAATTGCGGTGGGGCTGGGGCTTCTGGGTGCGACAAGACTAAATAACCGCCCGGCACGAGATGTTGAATTAAAAAGATCACTATCTCGTACTGCGGGTTATCGTATGGCGGATCGGCAAAGATAATGCCATAATCACCGTCAGGAACGCGCACGAGCGTGGATCGGTCCGCTAGCTGGAGATTTACTAAGTTCTTCTGAATAGTGCGGATTGCTTTAGGATGCTTCTCCATAAAATCCACATGCGATGCGCCGAGCGAAAGAGCCTCGATGCCGATGGCGCCACTGCCAGCGAAAGCATCCAATACGCGCCTTCCAGGAACCTCGTCGCGCAAACGATTAAAAATCGCCGAACGCTCACGCTCGCCCATCGGGTGCGTAGCATTGGTTCTTGGCGTATCAATTAATCTACCGCCATATTCCCCAGAAATGATGCGTATTTGCGAGCTGCTTCTTGCCATTTTCACCTAATTCAATGTCGTTAATCGTTGATATTTGCGAACTGAATTACTCAATTCTTTATACTCTAGCATATTATATCCTTGCCGTCTAAATTGTTTCACTAGGCTGTCCGCCTTATGGACAAGCTTAGTATCGGTGATTGTTGCGATGCGCAAATCCAATGCGCCATGTTGCAACGAGCCATATAACTCGCCCGGTCCGCGCAGCTTTAAATCGACCTCGGCTAAATAAAAGCCGTCTTGCGAGCGTTCAATTTCTCGCAGCCGCCTTGTCGGTGCATCCGAATTCGAATTGATTAAGTAGCAATACGAGGCGTCACTGCCTCGACCAACGCGACCACGTAGCTGATGTAGCTGGGACAAGCCGTATTGATCCGCGTCTGCAATTACCATTACAGTAGCATTCGGAACATTAACGCCTACTTCAACTACAGTTGTACTAACAAGGATGTCGATTTGTCCTTTGGAAAATAAAGTCATAATTTCGTCTTTTTCGGCAGGCTTCATTTTGCCATGCAAAAATGCCACATTGTAATTCGGGAATTGATGGGCGATTTTTTGCGTTTCCTTTTTAACGTTTGACAGTTCACTAGCACCCTTGTCGTCGATTTTCTTGCAGATATAGTAGACTTGATGCCTTTTTGCCAATTCCTGTTCGATACTTTGCCACATTTGCTTCGTAGAATTTGGTGAGATAATTTTGGTCGTGATTGGCTGGCGACCAGCCGGAAGCTCATCCAGGATCGAAACGCTGAGGTCGCCAAATATCGTCAGCTGCAATGAACGCGGAATCGGCGTCGCAGTCATTGATAACAAGTGTGGCATTGTATGTGCTTTAGCAAGAAGCTTTTGGCGCTGAGCAACACCGAAACGATGCTGCTCGTCTATAATAGCTAAACCAAGATTTTTAAACTCCGTATCATCCGTAATGAGAGCATGCGTTCCTATTACCAGGTCAACTTCCCCATTCTTAATATGTTTCTTTAATTCAGGTTTATGCTTGGTTGAGCCGGTTAATAATGCGATACTCAAACGGTCTTTAAATAATTGCGAAAGTGATTCGGCATGCTGTGTAGCGAGAACTTCCGTAGGGGCCATAATAGCCGCCTGCACTCCGGACATAGCCGCCACAAAGCAGCTCAGTGCCGCCACCATTGTTTTGCCGGAACCAACATCGCCTTGCAACAGGCGATTCATTGGAATTTCTTGTTCCATATCTTGGATTATTTCCCAAGTCGCACGACGCTGCGCATT
>DEVX01000057.1:6536-14997 GCA_002363515.1 Candidatus Saccharibacteria bacterium UBA3225
AATTTTTGGTTCTCTTCGCGGTTCAGCTGGGCAGCAAGCAATAAGCTAAATAATTCTTCAGTAGCAAGATACTCGCGACCAGCCTTGGCGGCATCTAGTGTTTCTGGAAAATGCACATTTAGCAGCGCATCAGCCCTGCCCGCATAATTAGGGATCATGTCAGGAATTAGGGCAATATTATTCTGAATTGTTTTAATGAACTTTTTAAAGTCTTGCGATTTTACCGAGCCGCGCATTGGATATACGGGTTGAATTTTGGCCGTGCTAGCCTTTAGGTCATAATCGTCGGCAAGCGTGGCGGATGGGTTTGAAATTTGATACCGTCCGTAAGATAACGCCATCGTGCCAGAGAAATAATAATCTTTACCTGCGTCGAATTGCTTTGCGCGATAGGGCTGATTGAACCAGATGGCTTTGATAGCACCAGTTTTATCGCGCAAAGTAGCCTCAACGATGGTAAGATTACGGCGCATGCGTCTGACGGTAGTTTCCTCCACTTTTGCTTTTACGGTCACTTTCCCGGGTTTTAATTCTGCGATGTTTTGCGCTTGCTGAAAATACTCGTAGTCGCGTGGCAAATGATAAACAAGATCGCGCAGCGTAAAAATTCCAGCCTTGTGTAATACATCGGCTGTTTTTGGGCCAATTCCCTTCACCTCCTGAATAGGCGCTGCCAAATCCATATCTATATTATATCTTAGTTGTGAGGTTCGGTCGGAGAGTTTTCAGCACGCCATTTAGCAATCTCGCCATGATTGCCGGATAGCAAAATTTCTGGCACTTTCATTCCGCGAAATTCCTCTGGACGAGTATATTGCGGATATTCATAATTGTCGCCATCGGAGAAACTTTCAATCTCAGCAGACGTCTCGCCGCCTAGAACTCCAGGAATAAGGCGTACAATCGAATCAATTACGGCCATAGTTGGAATTTCACCGCCCGTCAAAATAAATTTGCCGATTGAAACCTGGTAGTCGACCAAAGTAGTAATGCGCTCATCATAGCCTTCGTAGTGTGGGCAGATAAAAATATAGTTTTGCCCTGCTGTTGCTAACTCGCGCGCACGTGCTTGATCCCAAATACGCCCTTTCGGCGTCATTAAAACTACCTTCGCGTCAGGATTGCGAGTTTTGGCATCCTCGACGGCGGCAAAAATTGGTTCTGGTTTTAGCAGCATGCCATCGCCGCCGCCATACGGTGTGTCGTCTACCTGGTGGCGTGGCCCTAATCCAAATGGTCGCAAATCAATAATTTCAAACTCTACCAATTTTCGATCTTGCGCCTTCCAGAGCATCGATTGATTAAAGACTTTATCGAACATCTCTGGGAATAATGTAATTACCGATATCTTCATTCTTTGGAGACTTTTACCATTGCAGGACGAATCACCTCGCCGTCATATGTATATCCAGCGCGCAATTCTTCTGCAATAACTTCATTATCGCCATCACCCTCAACTAACACTGCATCGTGCAAATCAGTACTAAAAGCGTCGCCCGGCTTAGTGATAATCTTCGTGAGGCCGATTTCGCGCAGGGTTTTTTCTAAGTTTTTAGCAAGAGGACCAAGCGTATCGGGGTTAGCAGCAATAGCGCGATCAATATCGTCAAGTAGCGGCAGGACCTTTTTAACAGTCGCAAAACGGGCAGAATTAGCATAACTTTCACGCTGCGAATCAACTTGACGACGGAAATTTTCGAAGTCGGCACGCGTGCGTTGAAGATCGGCTGTCAACTCGGATATCTTAGCATCCTGCTCATTATTTACGACGTCTTGATTGATATCGTTCGCAGTATTTACATTTTGTGCCGTATCGATTATTTTTTCGCCCATATTTTTTTCGGCTGTTTTATCGTCTTTATCTTTCTTAGTCATAAATTATATCCTCCAACATTATTCCGGCATGTCGCACTAACGACATGACACGCTTATATGATTGACGTGTGGGACCAAGCACGCCAATATAACTACGGTCTGAGTAAGGCGAACGAAAACGAGAAATAATCAAGGAAACATTTGAAGCTTTGCCGATTGGGTTTTCGGTACCAATGTAGACATTTATAGCTTCGTTTGGCTGAACTTCCAATAGCCATGGTTTTATATTGTCTAGTAGCGTGCCAACCGCTTGTACTTGGGCGGCTTGCAAAAATTCTGGCTGCGAGAAGAGATTGCTAAAGCCAGAAATGTAGATTTGGTCACCAATTGTAGCTAGCCCAAGATTGCCCGTCAAGTTAACAAGACTATCAACCGCCGTGCGAATAGCATAATCGGCTCGAGTTTGAGCCTGAATACGCGTCGCAAGCGCACGCGTGGGGCGATCTTCTTTTTCGATGTTAATGTGATGACCAGAGTCGGCACCATCTTCGTGGTCGATTTTTTCTTGGAGCGAGTTGACGTATAGACGATATCCTGCATCGGTCGGTACGCGCCCCGCCGAAGTGTGCGGCTGCGTAATATACCCCATCGCCTCTAGCTTGACCATCTCCGAACGTATGGTAGCCGAAGAGCAGTCAAATAATTTCGCAAGAGTAACACTACCGACCGGCGTGGCCAGTTCCGCATACTCTTCTATGATTGCATAAAGTATCTCTCGTTGACGATCCGTCATAGCTCTATTTTATGCTTTTTAGCACTCTTGGTCAAGGTTTGCTAATCCTACTTATCGCTATAATTACGAGTAGTAGGCATCATATAAAACTTATTCTTTGGATCTTTTAGGTAGGCAGGTCGTTTACTGCTAGTAACCGAATTAATCTCCCGTAAGGTGGCGTTTTTGGTAACAGATAGCTTGTTACCAGCTTCGTCATAACCGACTAGGGTTTTTCCAGTCAAGAATACATAGCCGTCACGAATAAAGATATCTTCATTCTCTTTTGCGACAAATAATTCTTTGCCACTCAGATTAAGAATGCGTCGCGTGCCGCCACCGTCAATTGACATAGCATACTTCTGGTAAACATAAACACCCTCAGTTCCTGATGCAACCTTATTTCCATCCGATGCATCGTACAGGCGATATTGATTGCTCTCACGCACGATAATGTACTTACCTAGAACATCAGTCATGCCTTTATAGGCATTATGTTTGATATCTGAATAGAAATACGATACTGTGTTTGGAATTATCTGCGCATTACTGGAAACGGAGTAGAGGCCTAAGTTGCCCGTCATTGGGTACAAGATGACATAATACTTTCCGGGGCCCCATTCGAATGAAGTCATTTTGTTGTATTCGATGGTATCATCAATTGTCATTAATGTCGAAGTACCTTTTTTAATATCGTAGATATAAAACTTTGTATCATAAATAACAATTTGCTCATCTTTAATGATGTCGGTCATTTTCTTACATTTATCCGTCAAGCACTTATAGCCATCAATCGTAGAGAGCTTTTTTGCCGCCTCTTTACATTCCGCATAATTCTTATATTCTGCTTTATCGCAGCAAGATTCCATAATCTTACCTTCGGAATCCCTACACCCATCAGATACTGGCCCTTGCATACTTTTAACTATTTCTACAATGAGCCAGCCCAATGCAACTAAAATGATTAGGCCAAAAACCACTAGCATCACTTTCACGGCAGCATGTGCGCCTTTTTCGCGACGAATCGCCGCTTGTTGGCTGCGCAACACCTGCTCATTATAGGCTTCCTGTGCGGCGAGTTCTTTTTCGGCCACTTCGCGCGAAGTCTCAATTACGCTCTGTGTACGCACATTCTCGTAAGCATGGCTCGGTCCAGGAACTGGTTGTTGCTGATTATCTTGAGGTTGATTTGGACTCTGCGGAATCCCACCTTCATTCGCATTTTGGTTATCCATAGTTGTTTTTATTATATAATATTTTTATGGATGAGAGAATTGAAATTATAAAAAAATGGTTAGGCACTGGAAGTATCAATATCTTCGGTATGCCTTTTTCTGGCAAAGATACAATTGGAATTCGACTAGCGGAAGCAATAGGCGCAAAATTCCTTAGCTCTGGTCTAATATTGCGTACGGAAAATAAGGACGATCAAGAAATCCAAGCCGAGATGGCATCAGGACAGTTAATTGATACCGATAAGTTTCGATCAATTATTCTACCTTATATTGAAAAGAAAGAATTAGAGGCATTTCCTTTGATTTTGAGTAGCGTTGGACGTTGGGAAGGCGAAGAATATGGCGTCATCGAAACGGCGCAAAAAGCTGGACATCCGATAAAAGCCGTAGTTATCTTGAACGTTTCTGAGTCGGAAATTAAAGCCCGTTGGCAAAAAAGTCGAGAGGACCAAGATCGTGGCGCGCGCCAGGACGATAAGGATTTGCGCGTGCTCGACAATCGCATTAAGGAATTTAAAGAAAAGACAATCCCCGTGATTGAAACTTATCAAAAAAGAGGCCTTATCGTTTCTGTCAAAGCTGCTGGCGACCGTGAAGAAGTCTACACGAACGTAATTGAGTCATTAATGCATTTTGCGCTTCAAAGCAATCAGTAGCCTTGCGCTAAGCGGCATAAAATGTTATAGTGCATAAGTCTAGAAAGAGGACTTTGCTCTTTTTTGTACCTAATTACACAAGCATACGCACGAAAAGGAGGTGTTATGTATGCGAGATACAACAATAAGGCGGAATTTTAAGGTAATCTGCAATATGGCGGCGGACAGGCCGCCCGTCGATGACGCCAAGATACGTGCTACCGCAGATCAAATCGCTGATGCAATCGCGGAGAATGCGCCCAGAATTATGGATAAAACCATCAAATCCGCTGGCGACCCCGAGGCTACCGTCTTTATGGTAATGGTATTGATGGCGCATCCGAAACTACAGCAACATCTCGGCGACACTACAAGCAGGTACGACACGCCGCAATACTACAGTCGCGACGAGAATGGCTACGAACTTGGAACTAGCCTTCTTTGCGACTTAATACTGGAATGCGGCCATACGTTGTGCCAGTATGATACAGATCAAGAGGAGGATGAAGCCGCTGGCGTAATTCTCACTATCGGCTATCGCCGTGAGTACTTCCAGCTGATTTGCGTAATTGATTTCAACGAGAGCAACCCCAGAGAAGAAGCACTCTTTGATTATCGCGCCGAAAAAATGGCGAGCACACTTCACGGTTCGGTTGTCGAAGCGCTCAAAGATATACATCCTAAATCTGACGACTTTGGCATCATGGAAGTGACTCGTTGGGGCACCTTCAATGGATTACCTCTCTTTGAACATATTGGAGAATAATCCGCCGCACACTCGGGCGCATATGCGCCCGATTTTTTAATCCCTTTTAAGCATTACAGTAAAAGCCTCGCTCGGAATATCCACTTTACCAAAACGTTTCATGCGAGCTTTGCCGCGTTTTTGTTTTTCCATAAGTTTTGCCTTGCGGTCACGATCGCCCGTATGGATTTTGACTGTAACATCCTTGCGGAATGCGCCGAGCGTTTCGCGGGCAATAATGCGTGCGCCGATAGCCGCCTGCAGAGCGACCTCAAAGTTTTGGCGCGGAATTACTTCTTTAAGTTTTTTCGTGACACCTCGGCCAATCCCATCCGCTTCGCTTCGGTGCGCCATTACACTAAGCGCATCAATACGCTCGCCGGCGACTAGAAAATCTATGCGTACCAAATCTTCAGCCCTGTAGCCGCCCAATTCGTAATTAAACGATGCATAACCGGAAGTTGCGGATTTTAGCTGATCGTAAAAATCCGTCAACAAGTTCGCCATTGGCGCTTCGAAGTCAATTACAGCACGCGTGTCGATATATGAAATATTCTTTTGGATTCCACGCTTGCTAACAATGAGCTCTAGAATAGGACCAATATATTCTTTTGGCGTGATAATTTCGCCCTTTGCCCAAGGCTCGCGAATTTCCGAAACCTTGCTAACGTCCGGCAGATCCGAAGCGGAACGAATATCCAGCTCCTCGCCGTTTGTGAGAGAAACATGATAGTCTGTTGACGGATTCGTAATTATTAAATCTAGTTTGAATTCACGCTCGAGACGCTCACGAATGATATCCATATGCAGCAGACCTAGAAAACCAATACGCAGGCCAAAGCCTAGAACAGGTGAATTTTCCGGCTCAAACTGTAATGCCGAATCGCTGAGCGAAAGCTTCTCCAGTGCTTCTTTTAGATCTTTGTATTGGTCGTTACTGACTGGGAAGAATCCAGCATAAACAAACGGTCGCACGTTTTTATATCCAGGCAAAGCAACGCTAGCCGGCTTTTTTGCCAACGTGACAGTATCGCCAACTTTTGCTTCGCGTGTAGCTTTCAAATTAGTTACAATGTAGCCAATCTCGCCGTCTTTCAGTTCGGCACGAGGCGACATTTTTGGATTCAATACGCCAACTTCGAGTGCAATGTCGCTCGACTCGGTCGCCATCATGCGAATGTTCGCATTCTTTGATAGAGTTCCGCCAAACATGCGAATATATAGCACGACGCCACGGTAATCGTCAAAATAACTATCAAAAATAAGAGCTCGCATTTCGTCAGAATCGGAGGGCTTTGGCGCCGGTATGCGTTCTATTATTGCATCGAGAACTTCATCAACATGTTCGCCAGTTTTAGCAGACACTTTAATAATATCCGATTCGTTGCAACCAAGTAGATTGATAATCTCTGCCGAAACGCGCGGGACATCACTGGCGGGAAGATCAATTTTATTAATAACTGGAATAATATGCAAGTCTTGTTCTAAGGCAAGATAAACGTTTGCGAGTGTTTGAGCCTGTATGCCCTGAGTTGCATCAACGACTAGAATCGCGCCCTCTACGGCTTGAAGGCTGCGAGAAACTTCGTACGAAAAATCGACATGACCTGGCGTATCAATAAGATTCAGCGTGTAGTTTTTATATTTCATACAGACCGGAGCAAGCTTAATGGTAATACCCTTTTCGCGCTCGAGTTCCATAGAATCTAGAAGTTGCGATTTCATTTCGCGCTTAGCAACAGTGCCGGTTATTTCGAGCATGCGATCAGCTAAGGTCGACTTGCCATGGTCGATATGTGCGATAATACAAAAATTACGGATTCTCTCTATATCCATAGGTAATATTATAATATTTTTTCGCAAGCTTCGCTAGTGCGGTCTTCGATTCGGCATTTACTAGCAGCGCTTTATTTGCGTTGCTTTGCTTGATAGATACAAAACGCAATACTAACGGCAACCAATACCGTCATTCCAATCACCACAACCGCCGTATCAAAGAACATAAATACAGGAATTAGAGCAAAGAACCCCAATAGCACTAATATAATAAATAACGTGCGCGTATGTTTGCGCTGCTTTATTTTATCTAGTGGCGGATCTAGGATTTCATCGACATAGACCTTTTCGCCATGGACATAGACGGTAGCCCGCAATGGCAAGTCGGAATTGTAAATACACATATCACTATTTAGGTATGGCGTATCAATACGACGTTTTTCGTGTGTTTGTGGATCATCAAATTCTACCACGAAATAGTAATAAGTCGTTGAATCATCACTAGAGCCGACCGTAATACTTTCTGAACTGATGACGGATCCGATTATCTTTTGCCCTTGAGTAATTGTTTCGGTAACTTCTTGCTGAAATTTTTGATATTTATTGCGCGCCGCTTTATTGGCGATTGCCATTATGCCAATAAATATCAGCACAATAATAACTGGAGCTATCATCCCTGTACTAATTTCTTCTGGATTAGCGACAACTGTTGCGGCAGATAGAATTAGAAACATTGCACAAATTATGAGCATAATAACAGAGCTATTACTCTTGTGACCATCGCGATAGTCGAGTTTAATTGCACTAGCGCTATTGACGGATAATGGGGCCTTTATGAAGTCATTATTTTTCATGTTTTTATGTTAACATAATCATTAGCAAAAATGCCCCCACATGGCGCGCTTTTTATAGCCTGGCTTTAGAAGGTCTAGTTGTTTGATAATCCCCCGCGGAGACAAATCATAGCCCATTATTCTTTCTGCCTTGCCGTCTATCATTATCGTGGCGTCTACTGGTTCAATCTCACCCAACGCATAGGCGAGATATACGCAGACTTCATTGGCATGACGCTTTAATAGATAGTCTACGGCAATTTTACGCGCCATATAGGCCGCAGAACGGTCGACTTTGCTTGGATCCTTGCCAGAAAACGCACCACCGCCAACTGGTACGCGTGGGCCGTAGCTATCTATGACTATTTTTCGCCCCGTTAGGCCAGTATCCGCATCGAAACCGCCCAAATCCCAATCGCCAGCAGGATTGATACTTACTCCACAATTATCGCCGAGTACTACTTTTTCTGGAAGATTGTTCGCCCAGTTTGCGATAGCCGTGGATAATTCTTTTTTAGATACTTTTTGCCAGCTAACTACAATGTGTTTAATTGTGGCGCAAGCAAAACTATGATTATTGTCGTACGACAGTTCTACGGTAATTTGTGTTTTACCGTCGTATGGAAACTTGGAATAGACTTTTTGGCACA
>DEVX01000069.1 GCA_002363515.1 Candidatus Saccharibacteria bacterium UBA3225
AGCGAAGAAACCATCAAATGGGAAGATGGCAAAGAATACCCATTAGTTAAGGTTCAGATTTCCTCAAAAAGCCACCCATTCTTTACTGGCGAAGAGAAGATTATCGATACCGAAGGTCGCGTTGATCGCTTCAAAGCTCGCGCTAAGAAAGCTGCCGCTATGAAGGCACAACTTGGCAACAAGGTTGCAAAAGCCAAAAAGGAAGCTGAGAAAAGGGCTGCCAAGGCTGACAAATAATTCTGAAACTTGGAGGTTTAAATGGCACGAAAAATAAAGCGCAAAGTTCCGACAGCTAAGCTTAATCGTAATAATAATCATAAGCATAGCGAAAAACGCAAACACTATAGCCTGAAAGACGGACGTTAAAAATATCCCCAAAGAGGGGATATTTTTTATTATTCTCCAAAAGTAACGCTCTTTAGTTGCTCTGGAATTACAATATTATTTACTTTGTTCTCTTCTATAACTTTACGAACATTCGCATTGGTTGGCGAAATACCTGCTTTCTGCATCTTTCGAGCGATTTCGCGACCTAGGAAGGATTCCTCTTCAGAAAACACGCAACCGCAATACTTTTGCATATATAGACCAATGCGACGAGCCTCTTCCTGCCCTTCTTTCCAACCTTCACGAAAATCATGATAGTAAAAATCAATATTGTATTCGGCAGAGAGATTGCTCATTAATTCTTTAATATAATCATGCTTCTGATAAATGCTATATAGTAAAGTAGTCGTAATTGTATCGAAGCCATTATCCTTCGCATATTCAAAAGCTTGACGGAGACGCTTTGGGTAGCAATAGTCTTGACAACGCGTAGATAACTTGTCGTAAGTGTTGCAGACAAACTCGTCGAGCCCATAAGCATCGTCTTCTAGGAGATTAACCTTAATAAGCTTAGCGTATTCGCGCAAACAATCGCGGCGCGCTTTATATTCTTGATATGGATGGATATTAGGGTTATACCAATAAAGCGTTGGTTCTATCTTGTTGGCGCGTAAAGTTTTTATACAATAAACACTACAAGGCGCGCAACATGTATGGAGTAATAATTTCATCGATGTAATTATACTATAAATGCATTTGGCGCTTGCCTTTTTATTATCACTTGTGTATAATCATTCTATCACTCGCTTCACTTTGGGGTGATGAACTTTATGATTTTTTCGAAAAGGAGGTACGGTCCATTGTTCTAATAGCTAGGCTTTTCCACGAGCCCGAAGTCGATTTCTAGTCTAGGATTTGTTACCCGCGGTAAATGCGGGGACTCTAAAAAAACTGAATACAGCTCTAAGAGGAGGTAAATACCTATGAGTCGTGCAGCACCTACGACATTTATGACCATGATGAAAAAAACAAGGATCGCGGCAGAGGGGACAACCATCAAGTAACGCTCAGAGAGCAGGAGTGACAGTATGGTATAAGCCCCAAAAAAAGAAAAAATCAGATAGCCCAGGTGCCCCCCGATAGGGTCCAAGTGGCAACAAATCAGTGGTCCGGCAGTGCAACTGTGCCGGACCTTTTTATTGTCGAAGTGATTTTTTGAAACTGAATACATTTATTATTTAATTGCATATATTATAATGAGTGGATAAATCGGGGCTTAGCGCAGTGGTAGCGCGCACGCCTGGGGGGCGTGAGGTCGCCAGTTCGATCCTGGTAGCCCCGACCATTTTTTGTAAAAAATACCATAAAGATTACGCAAAAACGCTAATGCATGATAAGATATATATAAATTGAAGGTGGCAAAAAATGAACAATGATCACAACATTTCCGACGAAGAGCTGAAAAAGAGCGAAGATATTCTAAAAGAAATTGAGAGTTATTACAAGAAGCGTATAGTTGGACAAAATAATCTGGGTCGCGCACTTTTAATATCACTGATGGCAAATGGGCACATTCTCTTAGAGTCGGTACCAGGCCTAGCTAAAACTACTTCAGCAAAAGTGTTAACCGAAGCAGTGGCCGGAAGGTTTTCGCGCATACAGTGTACTCCAGACCTTCTGCCAAGCGACATTGTCGGAACGCAGGTTTTTAATTACGCAGAAAACGCTTTTAAAACCAAAATTGGCCCAATTTATGCGAACTTCGTGTTGCTTGATGAAATTAATCGCTCTAGTGCAAAGACGCAATCTGCAACACTAGAGGCGATGCAGGAGAGACAGATTACGATAGACAACAAGGTTTACCCAATGCCAGAAGTTTTTATCGTCATAGCAACACAGAACCCAATTGAGCAAGAAGGAACTTATCTTTTAGCCGAGGCGCAGCTCGATCGCTTCTTGATGAAAGAAAAATTAGATTACCCAACACCAGAAGAAGAAGTCGAAATTCTTGAACGGATTGAGAATAAAGTATTCGATGACGATTCGCCAATATTAAATCTTGATAGTGTTGTTTTTCTACAAAAACTATCCGAAAAAGTATATGTCGACAAATCTATTAAAGACTACATTGCTCGTATCATTGCAGCTACACGCAAACCGAAAGATTTCATTAAGCCCGAGCTTGCGGAATATATAAGTTTAGGTTCATCTACGCGTGGAGCAATCTCCTTCATGCAATGTTCGAAGGCGCTAGCACTAATGAAAGGGCGCGGCCATGTAATTCCTGAGGATATTAGCGACTTAAGATATAGTATCCTCAGACATAGAATATCGCTAAACTTCTCTGCTGTTGCTGATGGCGTAACTGTCGAGCAGATAATCGATGCTCTCTTCGGAGCCGTCGCAACCCCATGAAGCTAAGCTATATCAATCAGATAAAGGCCAATATCTCGATATACTCTAACAAAAAAACCGCCAATATTTTAGATGGAACCTACAAGTCTATCTATCGGGGTAAGAGTATGAATTTCGAGAATCTGCGCGAGTACGTCCTAGGCGATGACGTGAAGGACATTGACTGGAAATCATCGGCGCGTAGTGGCAAGATTCTTACAAAGCAATTCATTGCCGAAAAGAAACACAACATACTGCTAGTCATGGATACCGGTGTCAAAATGGAGGCAGATTCGGATGCGCTCGAAAGTAAAAAAGAGTTAGCGCTTTTTTCGGCCGGTACCGTAGGCTATCTTGCTATTAAGAATAACGACTATGTTGGCATGCTTTATGCAACCGACAAGAGGATTGAACTAAAGCCCTTTCGTTACAATCTATATAACCTAGAAGACTACCTAGTAGGATACGAAAAAAATGCCGCGAAGGTAGGCACGCCGTTAAATGATGTCCTGGAATTCGCAAACAAATATGTCGCGAAACGAATGATTATAGTAATTGTGACCGATTTAGCTGGGATTGACAACCTTAAAGTCAACACTCTTAAAAAACTCAATCAACGCCATAATGTATTAGTAATTAATATTACCGACAATTACATGTTCGGCGCGAACGTCTTCGATGTGGCGGAAAATGAATACGTGCCAGAATTTCTGTTAGGCGACAAGAAAATGAATAAACTCGAGCACGAACTAAAGAGTGAGATTCTAAATAAGAATCGCAAGAAATTGCGCCGTAACTGCGTAAGTATGGTCTCCGTCAGTAAGAAAGAAGAGATTAGCTATAAAGTAATTGAGTTACTAGAGGAGCATCGTTATGCAAGTACAAACTGAACTACGACCAGCTTTTCACTACTCTGCCGTTCCGATAATAATTTGCTCAGTATTATTCGTGTGCGGACTTGTTGCGCTACTATTACTTTTGCGCAAAAAACCAATCAAACAAGTAGTAAATATCCCCAAAAAGAAAGAATTATCCGAACTAAAGAAAGAATATTTAGGTAGAATTGGGGCATTAAAATCCGATGTCGCATCGCAAAAGATTACGAGCCGACGAGCATTCCAAGTACTAAGCAAGCTAATCCGAAACTTTATCTTTGAAGCCACGAACGTCAAAGTCCAAAACTATACCTTACAACAGATTGAAACTTTGAAAATGCCGAGCCTAACCGAACTTATTCGCGAATATTATAATCCGGAGTTTGCGGCCAAATCGGGCGGAGATATTATGAAGTCGATCGAAAAGACTGAGGGAGTAATAAATAAATGGACCTAAGATACCCATTCGTCATTGTCGGAGCGCTCTTACTGATTCTGTTGTATTTTATTTTCGTACGCAAAAAACGACACAAGTATTCCTCTGGTAGCAAAATCGCAAACACGTTCTTCTTGAAAAATACCGACTATTATAAGCGACGTTTGCGTAATTACAAGATATTTCGCAGGCTATTGCTAGCTCTCTTTGTTGTAGCTATCTTTGCCGCGACGGTCTTGATTGCTCGCCCGTACGAAACTATAGTCACCGTAGAAGAAAAATATAATCGCGACATTATTTTGTGCATGGACACATCAGCATCTGTTGACGATCTAAATCTCGAACTAGTAAATAGTCTCAGTAATATGGTCGATAAGTTACACGGTGAACGTTTTGGTATTAGCATCTTTAACTCATCCTCCGTAACGCTTGTGCCACTTACGGAAGATTACGAATACGCTAAAACTATTTTAGGCAATATTAAAAAATCAATCGAGTATTATGAATCAATGGATTATTCTTCTTTCGATGTCGATGAGTACCTCTATATGATTCAATACATCCAAAGTGGCACTATTGAGGGGGCTGCATCGCGCGGTAGCTCATTGATTGGAGATGGGCTAGCATCATGCGCATTAGGCTTCCCAGACATAGATAGTAAGGAGCGGACGCGCATCATTATATTCTCGACCGATAACGATTTGGCTGGTAAACCGCTATTGACTACTGCTCAAGCTAGCGCAATCGCGAAAAAGAAAGGCATAAAAATATTTGGCATTAGTCCAGAATTAACCTCAAGCCAAAATCTTTCGGAGTTTAAGCAGGCGATGAATATTAATGGCGGTAAATTATATACATACTCTAGCGGCACTACGGATAGTATCGTCCAAGACATAGAGAAAACCACAAAAACCAAACTCGAAGAGCGAAGCGAGGCAAAGGAGAGAGATGTGCCATTAATCCCCTATTTAATCCTTCTTCTTGGAGTTAGCGGAATTGCCATATTAGGCAGAAAGGTGGCGAAATGATGCTGGAACCCATTATTCCATTGTGGTCATTAATCGTAATTGCCATCTTATTATTTGGCATTTTGATTATTCCGTGCCTCATCGACAAAAAAGATGCGGCAATAAACAAACTAAAGTATTTAGCGCCGAAGATTATGATAATTATTTTGCTTTTAATTATAGGTCTGCGCCCGATGATTCCAGAGAAAGATAGCTCCCAAGTCGAAACTAATGATTTAGATGTACTATTCGTGGTTGATAATACAATTAGCATGACTGCAGAGGATTATAACGGAAACGAGCCGAGATTAGGCGCGGTTCAATCTGACATGCAATACATTCTAGAAAAGTTGAACGGAGCGCAGTTTTCTTTAATCACCTTTACGAACTCAGCTACGATTATTGCGCCGTTTACTTATGACAATAATATGATCGAATCGGCCATCAAAGCCATGGCACCGCTCCCGAGCTTATATGCGCGAGGTTCAAGTCTTAATGCGCCAATGGATTCAATAAACACTATCGTGACATCTGCCGAGAAAAAAGAAGAAGAAAGGACAAGAATTCTAGTCTTTATCAGCGATGGTGAAATTACAGACGACAGTACATTAAAGAGTTACGCCAGCCTAAAAGAACATTTCGACTATGGCCTAGTGCTTGGGTATGGCACCATTAATGGCGGAAAGATGAAATCGAACAATACTTATAGTCTAGATTCGTATATTAAATACTATCCCACCGATTATAGCGCAGATTGGACCACCTCCGACCATTATGCGATATCTAAAATAGATGAGACTAATCTCAAGAAGATTGCAGAAGATATTGGCGGCGATTATATACATATGGAATCGCAAAAAGATATAGAGCCGGCATTGAAGAAAATTTCTGAACTCGCAACCGCTGACACCAGACCGGATGATAAGCCTACAGGAATGGATTTATATTATATATTCGCCATACCACTTTTGCTGTTATTATTCCTCGAATTTAATAAACTCTGGCGGAGGAAGATATGAGCAAACAAACAGTAAAAAAGATTATCGCTGCTGCCCTGATTGTCGTGGGCTTTGCTTTATTAAAGTTCGTCGCATCGTTTGCGCTGAACGAATCATTAGTGGCCAATATTGATAACGGCAACTATTCTGATAGTCTAGTAAAAATGTTATATGCACTAAATCTAGAAGAGCCTTATATCGTCCATTACAACGATGGAATTCGCTATTACAAATTGGCCGACTTCAAAAATTCCCAAGCCAAGTTTGAGGAGACATTGAATCATAATCCGCCAGAAGATCGTATTTGTGATGTGCGCGTTAATTTATCTCTTTCGATGCTCAAGCAAATCAAGAAAGATGACCTGAATGCCGGTTCAAAGTTACAGAAGGCCAAAGAGGTGTTATACGAAAACGATTGCGCAAGGGAAAATGACGATAATGGAAAATCCAGTGAGGCAGAAAAATTGGAACATGAAATTGAAAATCTCCAAAAAGAACAAGAGGATCCTTCGTCGGACCCAAATAGTGACCCATCGCAAGACCCCAACAGCAGCCCAGACGACCCGACCGCCAATATAGATATAAAAGATATCGAACAACAACTCAAAGACGGAGAGGTTACTGCCTTAAAAGGAAGGCAGAAGCAGCTGGGCCAATACAAAGAGTGGAGCGGCGGCGGTTACTATTCGGGAAAAACGTGGTAAAAATATCCCCGTTTTTTCGACATCTTTAGGCATGAGATGCTACAATGTAGACTTCATTATAGCACCAAGTGATCAGGTACAATAATTATATGGTAGTAGAAAAATCTGGGACAGAAACTCTATTCTCCGCTTTGGCGCAGTCAAAGTTCCGTTCAAGTTTTTGCCTAAAGCCAAAAGACGTTGAGTATATAGACCGTATTGGCATAGAAAAGATTAGAAGTCACGCTTACGATTTCGTTCGCGAACGCCTAGCACCAACAGAACCCAAGAACGATGGTAAACAAACACCAATGCGCGGGCATCCAGTATTCATTGCGCAGCACGCCTGTGCGTGCTGTTGTAGAGGCTGTCTGGAGAAGTGGCATAAGATCCCGAAAGGTCGCGCCCTGACGAAAGATGAAGTAGATTACGTTGTCGATGTAATTATGTGCTGGATCAAAAATGAGTACGACAAAAGAAATGACTCCGCGTAGGCAGAGTCATGAAGGCCAAGGTCAGTAAAGTTTTTTAGCGGCGCGAGAATTTAGATACAGCGACAAACGCAGTAGCAAGCGATACGACTAAGACGCTGGCCGAAACAAAGGTACCGTCAAAAGTTTTTGGGTTTGAGACTTTATTATTTGAAGTGACAGTATTTTGTTTTTCTTTTTCGGCCGCATCATCGCCGCCATTATCGGTTGGAGTATTATCGTTTGAACCAGTACCAGAACCAGTATCATCTCCCGTTTCGTCGGCTAGAGCAAGCGTGTT
>DEVX01000065.1 GCA_002363515.1 Candidatus Saccharibacteria bacterium UBA3225
ACTATAACGAAACGGCGATTTATCTTGAGGAGTACGAAAAGCCAAATCGACTTTTGACCTTACGTTTTCGTGTTTACGATGATGGGTTTGCTTTTCGCTATGAAATACCTGCTCAGCCAGAGATGAAAAATATGGCCGTAGCCGATGAGCTGACGGAATTTTCTGTTGATACAAATTCGCGCTCGTGGAGTATTCCCGCGTACCAGCCAGATCGCTATGAGTATGATTACGTAGAGCATCCGGTTTATACGTTGACTGATTCTGTGCATACGCCTTTGACGATTCAGTCTACCTCGGGACACTTTTTGGCAATTCACGAGGCGGCGCTCTACAACTATGGTGGAATGACAATAAAGCTGAACGGAGCGTCGTTGAAGACGGATATTACGCCGCTTTCGGATGGCATGAAGGCTTATGTTGAGTTGCCATTCTCTACTCCGTGGCGTATGGTGATTGTTGGGAATAACGCTTTGGATTTGATCACGTCTCGCATGATGTTGAATTTGAACGACCCGCCGCGGGATGATTTTTCATGGGTGGAGCCAACGAAGTTCTTGGGTATCTGGTGGGCGATGTATGTTGGTGAATGGACGTGGGCGCCGGGCGATCGTCATGGTGCGACCACCGAACATGCTATGCAATATATCGACTCGTGTAAGGATCTTGGCATCTCTGCCCTACTAATTGAGGGCTGGAATGATGGCTGGGAGGGCGACTGGCTCGAGAATGGCGTGAATAATAAATTCATGGAAGCTACGCCAGATTTTGATTTGAAGGTAGTGTCGGACTATGGTCATGCTAACGGCGTAGAAATAGTCGGTCATCATGAAACAGTTGGTTTTATCGATAACTACGAGGAGCAGCTTGAGGATTCCTATAAGTTCTTAAAACAATACGGCATTCGCTATATTAAGTCTGGTTACGCTGGCTCGAAGATGACGATTAATGGTCGTCGCGAATTTCATCATTCGCAGCTTGGCGTGTTACACTATCAGCGCGCTTTAGAGCTGGCAGCTAAATATCACATTATGCTTGATGTTCATGAACCGATTAAATCTACGGGTATTGAGCGCACTTGGCCGAATTTAATGACCCGTGAAGGTGCGCGCGGGCAGGAATATGAAGGCGGCGCATTATCGCCTTCGCATGCTTGCTTCTTGCCGTTCACTCGTTTGTTGGCTGGTGGCATGGATTATACGCCAGGGATTTTGGATGTAGGAAACTTCTCAAAACGTATCGCTTCTACGATTGCTCGTCAGTTGGCTTATTATGTTACGATATATTCTTCGATGCAAATGGCAGCAGATCGTCCGCAGATATATGAGATGAAGTATCCTGATTTGTTTGAGTTTATTCGCGATGTGCCGCTTCGTTGGGAGCGTACCTTGCCACTATTGGGCGAGATTGGCCATTATTATGTCGTGGCGCGTCAGGCTTGGGAGTCTGATGATTGGTATATAGGTGGCGTTACGAATGAAGAAGGTCGTCGCGTAGAGTTATATGTTGATTTTCTTGAGCCAGGGATTAATTATATAGCAACTGTTTATCGAGATTCTGAAGATGCGCATTATCGCGATCATCAGCTTGGGTATGTGATAGAAGAAAAGATTGTACGTAATGGCGATCGTTTAGAGATGTATATTGCGCCAGGTGGCGGTTTTGCGATTAAATTGCAGAAGCAGTAAGGTTGCGTTGTTTGCCGTACTGTTTTTTGAACTTATGCGGCCATGTCCGGGAAAAATGGACATTAAAAATGGCGGGTTACCAGGGGTGGACGCTGTGAGGATTTTGTCTATTATCTGTTATTGTCTCTTATGTAGTGTCTGAATTCTTTGGACATAACGACATGGTCGTATGAGAAACGTTTATGTATGAGTACGCCAATAAGATAATGCTCATGCTTGGGTGATATGTATAAGGAAGAATAATATTAAACCATGAAGCACCAATTATATGAGATTTATATTAGTGGGAGAGGTATTTGCGATGCGTTGGGCATTTCGAGGCAGAAGCTGCAATATTATGTAAAGAAATATGCTCGTACACAAATTGGTAGATGAGTTTATGGGTGTTCGAATATGTACAATCCGCGCAGTGGAAAGAAAATATATGTAAGACACTATAGTCTTTTGCTTTTGTTTGTGATTGCCCTTTCGGTAGATACGTCAAAAGCGGAAAGGATAATTGATGTGTTTTATAACAAATATTTAATATTTGCAAGACTAAAGCGAGATTTTTACATCGATGATGTGGGGTGTTTAGAAAAAATAACGGGTGAACGTTGGGCGGCGACGCATAGTGTCGTGAGCGGTGCGCCTATATTTCACAATATTAACGGCTGATGTTAATAGATACGACAGTATCGTAGCCGAAGCGGGCGCGTACTTCGTAGCCTTGCTCGCGAAGGGCGGCTTTTTCAGAGTCCGTTAGCGTGGCACGTCCGGAGTTTTTGATGGAGATTTTGATGTTTTGCGAATTGGAAGCTTCGGCTAGTGTGATTTTGTCGCCAGCTTTGCAGTTGCGCAAGGCGCGCCTAATCTCGGATTCGAGGAAGCTATCGACCGGTGACGCGTCGCGGATATTGACAGTGAGATCTTGAATGTCGAGGTTGACGGAAATTTTTTGACGCTCGCAACTGGCCAGCAGTTTTTTATAATGTGGTTCGAAGATATCTATAAAGTGCGGCATTAGGCGGCTTCTCCAAGATTTGGCGGAGTAAGATCGACGTATTTAGCGTCCCAGGCGGGATTTGCGGGATTGTGCGTGTTGTCGTAGGGCACGCCATCGGCGAGATCGTTGGCAATCTCTAGAATTAGGTCCTTTTGCTCGATATGGTCTATGTAGTATTTGGGAATAGCGCCGATGCCGTAGCGTGCGCCCATGATGTTTCCGGCGATTATGCCAGTAGAGTCGCTATCACCGTCATGGTTGACGGCAGAAACTACTGCATCAAAGAAGTCATCTTGGTGACGGAGGCAACAATAGATTGCTATGGCGACGGCCTCTTCGGCTACCCAGCCTTCGCCGATGGAGCGGATATTTTCGCTGTCGCGAGACTTATTGCGCGATAGCTCGAATGATTTGCGCATGATTTTCATGAAGTCGTTTTGGTACTGTACGTGGAAATTCTTTGTAGTGAATTGGTTCGTAAACTCGAAGGCGATGTGGAGTTGGTTGGAGAAGTTGCGAGTTGTGTCGCGCATGATTTCGTAGTAGAGTCCGCCTAGGAAAGCGGCAGAGATGATAGCGAGTGGGTGTCCATGTGTGAGGGCGGCGGATTCTGCCGAGACCTGAATGGCATCATTGATATTTTGCGCAATCAGGCCAATAGGCGCGACGCGCATGGTGGTGCCGCAACCTTTGCTTTGATTGATTGGTTTTTGGATAGTGCCCTGCTCTTCGTGGCTGAGCGATTCTATGCAGGTGAAGCCTGGCGCGCGACGATGATTCATGGCGGGAACTTTATCGATCCATGAGATGTTTTGATTGTTGGCCTCGAAACCGTTTTGGGTGCGATACCAATCGCGGTATGCACGGCGAATACATTCGGTTGGAGTGGGCGCTTCGCCGTTGAGGGTGCCGTGCGTATTGCGCCATAGTAGGGCGTTAGCGGTAAATAACATCATTTGGGTGTCGTCAGAAAAAATGCCATAGTCGTCGGCAAAAGTGGTATATTCTCGCTCTTTGATATTGCGCGTAAATTCGCATTGATAGCCTAGCGCATCGCCGATGGCGCCGCCCATTATGCAGCCAAGAATGCGATCCTTTGTGCTAATGCCAGTAGTATCCATTAGCATTATTATACACTAAACGCCGGGAGAATAGGACTTCAGAAGTTTGCGATGGCGCTTATAATGGGGGTCATGTTCTTCGACTTCGGCCCAAAATTCGGCCGAATGATCCATGTGATTAATATGGGCTAGCTCGTGTAGGATTACGTAGTCGCGAAGTGGCTCTGGAACTTTCATTAGTCCGATATTAAGGGAGATTGTGCCACTAGAGGAGCGACTACCCCAACGTGTATTGGCGTGAGAGAGGCGAAGGCTGGAGTAATGGTAGCCGTATTTTTCGGCCCAAAAATCTAGCCGGTATGGTAGATAATCTTTGGCCTTTTTGGCTAAGATTTTCTTTTGGGCGTCACGCGCGCGTTGGGTAGCGGGATCTTTTAGGGGTAGTTTCTCGCGGATCTGTTTACGCGATGCGTTCAACCAGCGTTTTGCCAAAAAAACAGTAGTATGTTTTGGGCCAGAGATGGTCAATTTTCCAGAAGTAGAGACGGAAAATTTAGGATTTGTCGCCCAAGCGCTTCTGCGAATGATTACTTCGCCAAATTCAGAATCGTTGAAAGTCATTGGCTATTTTGTGTTGCGTTTGCGGTCGGATAGGCCAGTAAGAACATTTTTGCATTGGGTCTGGAAGGTATGTTTGCCGGAGATGACGAGTGGGCGTTCGAGTTCCGAAGGGGCCTCAATCTTTTTGTATTGCTCAGCAAGAGCGGATTTAGCTTCCTCGAGCTTTTTGTACTTGTGACGCATGCGATGTTTGATTGCGTTAAGATCTGTTTGTTCCCAGATGAGGATGGGCCTATAGCCAGCTTTGGCGAGTAGGTCCTTGATTTCATTTCGTTGCTTTTCGGTATCAAGCCCTCCTTCTAGGACGAGCGTTTGTTTGCATTTCGTCAATTGCTGA
>DEVX01000050.1 GCA_002363515.1 Candidatus Saccharibacteria bacterium UBA3225
TCTGGATATTTATCCCAGAATTGGCCGTGCGCCTTGAGCGTATCACGAGCGTAAGCCTTGTCGTATTCGTCGTGAACAACCTTGAGATCTTCCTTAATCCATTCGTTAACTTGGTCTTCGACCTTCTGTTTTTCTTCTGGAGTGAGCTTGCGGTCAAGATTGAAGTCGAAGCGGAGACGCTCTGAGGTAATATTGGAGCCCTGCTGACCGATATTCGGATCGATTAGCTGCTGAAGCGCAGCAAGCAAGAGGTGAGTTGCAGTATGATATTTAGTGGTCTGCTCGCCATGGTCTTCAAGGCCACCCTTAAACATACCTTTACTAGCGGTCTTTGAGCGTTGGCGTTGCTCTTCAAGTGCCGCGTCAAATTCTTTGCGCCAATCTTTACTAAGCTCAATATCCTGTCGATAGGCCTCCTCTACGGATAGTTCCATTGGAAAACCATAAGTATCCTGCAACATGAAAAGTTCTTTGCCTGTAAGGCCGTCCTTCTTGAAACGAGCGAGCTCCTTCATGCCGCGACGAAGCGTCTTGCGGAAGGCTTGCTCTTCATGGCTGAGAACTTCTAGAACCTGCTCGCGCGTAGTGAGGATACTATCTGGAAGATCTTTGTAGTTTTCGGCAATCATTGGCAAAACTTCTGCCAAGAAATCTTGTTCGATACCAAGATTGAGCGCTTTGAGCACCGCACGGCGAATAATGCGTCGCAAAGCGTAGCCCTGTTGCTTGTTTGACGGTTTTAGACCTTGAGCGGTCAGTAAGTAGGCGCCGCGAAGATGGTCGGCAATCACGCGCATATCAGCAGTGTTAGATTCGTACTTTTTGCCAGATAAGTCAACAAGTTTATCGATAATTGGCTTAAGTAGCGAGATTTGGAAGACGTCGTAGGAGTTCATGGACGCCGCCGTAATACGTTCGAGGCCAGCACCAAAGTCGACATTCTTATCCTTGAGCTCCTCGAAGCTACCGTCCTCTAGGCGGCGGTACTGCATGAAGACCTGGTTGCCAATTTCCATAAAACGAGCGCCGTCGGAAGCCGGATGAGCTTTTCCATACTTGGCTTCGTCTTGATGCTCTTCACCAAAGTCATAAAATACTTCCGAGTCTGGACCACACGGGTCGCCAATCGGCGTAGTCTCAATGCCGCCACCGCGAGACCACCAGTTTTCTTTGTCGTTATAGAAGAAGATACGCTCATTACCTTTGATGCCGCGCTTGTCGCCATTTTCGGCCGTGCCAATTTCGGCAATATCCGCTTTGATGCCAACCTCGGCAAAAACCTTTTGCCAAATAGCAGCCGCCTCATCGTCGCGCGGAATGCCGTATTCTTTGCTACCAATAAAACAAGTGACGTAAATTTTTTGCGGATCTAGGCCGATTTCCTTAGTTAGGAAGGTAAAGAAGTTGCGAATTTGCTCTTCTTTGAAGTAGTCACCAAGCGACCAGTTGCCAAGCATCTCGAAGACGGTAGTATGGCGCGGATCGCCAACATCATCAATATCCTGGAGACGTAAGCATGGCTGAGAATCGGTCAAGCGCTTGCCTTCTTTATGCGGTTTGCCGAGAAGATATGGCAATAATGGCTGCATACCGGAACCGGTAAATAATGTCGTAGGATCATTCTCTAGTACGAGCGGCGCAGGCTGAATTTGCACGTGCCCCTTAGATTTCATAAAGTCGAGATATTTTTGGCGTACTTCACTTGCATTCATCTTATGATTATACAATAATTTGACTATTTGGTAAATTAAAAGCTTCCGCCATTGACGATTATGCATAAGTATGTTATTATTAACTATACGCACTGTTACATGTTGTTCCTTTCCAAAGGAGGTAGAGTATGTTCGTTGTTGCAAATTGGGGGTGGCCTCAGTGGGTTTATGTTATCTTCACCATCTTAGGGCTCTGGGTAAGCTTAGTTAATTCGGGGAAAAACGTCAAAAGACCATCAGGAGCCGGCGCATTCTTTTCCGTATTCCTTGTTTTCGTCATCTATGCAGCTGGCGGTTTTTTCAACGAGATACGCTGGCCCCAGATTACCTACATCGTGCTGTTTATTATCAATATAGCAATAGGACTGTCCGATGATTCGCTTTATCGAGAAGAAAGTTTCATCGGAACGCTCGTCGAAGAGGCAATACGCATTTTCTTGCTCGCCAATGGTGGATTCTTCAGATGACCGCATAGGCAGCACCTCGCCAACTTCTAGTATCAACACAACAAAAACCACCCCCCAATCCGGGAGTGGTTTTCTCATGCTTCAATAATGCCGCCGCCAAGGCAAATATCGCCGCGATAGAAGACAACTGATTGCCCCGGCGTGAGAGATTTCTGTTCTTCGGAAAATGTTAGCTTACCGTCAAGATAATCAGCATCAACGAGCGGAGCACGGTGACGAATGCGCGCCTGAATATGGCGACCATCATCACCATGGCGCAAAATGACCTCTTTCAGTTTTACTTCTTTAGTCCAAAGCTTAAGTGAGTTAAGGTTTTGTGAAACATAGATAATGTTTTGTGCCATATCTTTCTTTACTACGTAATATGGTAGCCCGGCCCGAATGTTCAACCCGTGACGCTGTCCTAATGTATAAAAGATAGCGCCGTCATGGACCCCAAGTTCTTTGCCGGTCTCTAGCTCAATGATCTTCCCCGGTTTAGTTTCGATAAATTCAGCGAGAAAATCTTTCATATTAGCCTCGCCGACAAAACACACACCCATGGATTCCGCCTTATGCGCAACCGAAAGGCCGATTTTTTCAGCCAGAGCTTTAACCTCTGGTTTTAACATGTCGCCAACAGGAAATATAGTTTTAGAAATAACATCTTCAGAGATACGATAAAGAAAATAAGTCTGGTCCTTGTTTTCATCTTTAGCTTTCAAAAGAGTAGAACCCTCTGTGCGAGCGTAATGACCGGTCGCTATCATGTCTGCGCCCTGCTCGAAAGCTGTTTCGGCAAACAATTTAAACTTAATCTCTTGATTGCACATAATATCAGGATTAGGAGTATTGCCCTTTTTGTACTCCTCGAGCATATAATCAACCACTTTTTGTTTGTATTCAGCTTCAAAATCAAAAACCCGAAAATCTATACCAAGTTTAACTGCGACCCGTTTTGCATCAGCAAGATCTTCCGCCCAAGGACACTTCATACCAGGCAGGTTCTTGCTCCAGTTTTTCATATAGACGCCAACAACTTCATATCCTTGTTCGCGCAAAAGATAGGCCGACACTGCGGAATCAACCCCACCGGACATACCTAAGAATACTTTCATTAGATATATAATATCATTTTTTTGCTTTTTCGCAAGCAGTATGGGTAGCGGCTAACTCTTTTTTGTACTGTTTGCGAAACTTGAAGAATCGAATGATCAATATCCAGCAAACACACCAAAATACGTGCCCAATCAGCGCAAAATACCATTTCGGCGCTAACCCAACGAAACGGAAAAGGTTATACCAAGGAATAAGGCCCAGCGCGATCAAATGCGTGCAGAGAGCAATCAGGGAATATTCGCCGAATGGCTTAATAATATTAGCGAGCTTTTTTAGATATTTATCTAGAAAAGCGGAAATGCCGAAAACTACAATTGCACCCGCTATTGCAGCAATAATGTCTAATGGCAAATTCGTAAAGCTTAGCTCCACAATCGAAAACAGCTTTGGCGAATCTATAGTTACGATAAGAACTGCGAGCCAAATCATGAATGAGGCCAGGACGATAGGCCAACGGATTATTTTCTCGATACCGATTTCTTTCATCTTTACGCCTATTAGCATAAAGAAAGTTGCAGCGGTGGCCGATAGAAGACTGAGAGGGGCCCAAAAATGTGGTGCAACCGCGTAGGCAATCAGCATAACAGCGGTAGCATAAATAAAGCGCCCCTTCTTATCGATGATTAGATTAAGGAAAAGGAGGCCGAAGAACATTGCTAGCAAGAACCAGATGGCTCCAATTGGCTTAATGCCAAAAACCGTTAGTGAGCCGCTGCCAAACCATGCGCTCATTATCCAAGATGCCACCGATCGGTCCGCGAATCCAGGTATCTGAAGAAAGCTATGACGAACTACGAAGACCATCAGAATAATAATTAGAGACGTAATGAGATAAGGAATTATGAGAGACCTAAATCGTTTCTTGATTAAAGTATCCCAATCATACTTATGAGACAAAAGGCCACTTACGATAAAGAAAAGTGGCACATGGAAGGTAAAACAAATATGCGCAATAGAATGCCTTTCGGGAGGAACGACGTGTCCGAGAATAATAGCAAACATAGCTATGGCACGAGCCACATCAATATAACCAATTCTACCTCTCTTTATCATAACTGGAATAATAACATTAATGCTTATCAAAATGAAAGCATAA
>DEVX01000038.1 GCA_002363515.1 Candidatus Saccharibacteria bacterium UBA3225
AAAATATTTATCGTCATCGGTGCAGCGGTCGTGGCGGGAATTGCTTGTTTAGTGGTAGTTATTAGTATAATCGCTAATCATAAGAATTATGGGCCTGGCTCGAATGGTAAAAACGGGTCATTCTTTGACGCCAAAGCAGTGTTTGTGCCTTTTGATGAAAATAAGACAAAATATGCATTGGTTAGAGATGGGAAAATCAGCGATTATGAATATAGTTACACGTCGGTATTTCTCGACGGATATGCCTTAGTCAAAAAGAATGGCGAGAACGGCATTATTGACGAAGCGGGAAATGTGGTAGTTGATTTTGGCGAATATGACAGTCTCGTCGAGTATGGCGGTCTTTATGGCGCCACTAAAGATAATCACAATGTGCTGATTGACGGGCAGGGGCGTGTCATCAGGGAATATAGAGATGAATTTAAAGATTATGGCGAGATAGAAGTGTCAACGCGTGCCGCTTTGACAATTTTTCCAGAGGGCGACAAAAAATACTCCATCTACAGCCCTAGGGGAGAAAGACTTGCCGGATTTGAAAGCAGCGATAAGCCTACAATATCTAGCACGAATTTAATTAATACCGAAAGCACTACGGCAGTCGTTTATAGTGGCGGAATCTATATTTACGATGATACAGGTAAGGAAATACAACACATCGAACAGAATATCGCAAAGAAATACCTCGTTATTGATTCGTCTAAAGACAGATCAGTGATAGTCTTATCGACAAAACCCGGAAAGGTTAATAGGTCCGAAAGGAACGATTTGAAATACGGGATTTTGTATGATGTTTTGCATGACGAGCGTCAAAATGCAGCCATTGTCAATGGCAGCTTGAATGAATATGACAATAGTAGTTGCACTAATATAATCTACGAGACTAGTTATGGCGGCGGTGAGGGCGGATATCTTGCATGTTTATTTGAGAATACGCGTATTATGCCTAATGGAAATGGCGACATAAAGTCCGTTGAGCAATATCAGCATTTTATTGATAATCAGGGAAAATTAACGGATTATTTAATAAGTCTAGAGTCGCTAGCTACCGGTTCAAATATATATCCTCTGACTTCTGACGACTATATCGTAAAAGAAAGCGGCGGCAATTACGCGCTCTATGTTGACGGTAAGAAGAAAACTAGCTTTAATTCTCGTAACGACACAAGCGGCATAGTAAAATATGCAGTCTTAAATAATTTTGCTGGTAGATATACGGTGCAGAGGTTAACTTTGGGGCCAACCGGCGACGATAGGGCATCTGCAGACTTGTCTTTTTATGATCGTAATGGGAATAAAATATGCACACTTAAAGACGGCTATAGCGTCAATACCCCCATAGTTGGCTATAATTCCGGTGGAACAAGAAAAGTCACAATCGAGTGGCTATCAGCAGGAGATCTATACAATGGTCTTTCTTTAGTCACCTACGGAAACGGAATTAGTGCAGTTGACGTCTATTCTCTTATTGCATCTGGGGAGGAGAATAGCATGGCGCTAATAGACGATGAGTGCAATGAGATAGAAGGTGAGCGTTACTATTCCGCCTTAGGCTTTAAACGCTACGGCTTTTCCAGTGACGCAATGCTTCTGTCGAAAAAGGAAAATGATGTTACACACTATTATTCTGCGACCGCACTTAAAGACAAGGCAAAAACATCAATTAAAGTTTCAACATACCCTAAAAATGAAGTAAGTGGTGGAATAATAGACGAGAACTATAGGATAGTGGGCTATTTGCAGGACCGAATACTAACGTATAAGGATAAGACTATAGTTAAACTCCCTCCCAAATATTATAAATATGTACTTGCGGATACTTGTCTTATGCTTACCTATAACGAGGGCCCCAACTCCGAAAAACGCATCGTATATGTGTTTAGCCTAGATGGCAAGATACTGTATACGAACAAGGAATAGTTTTTATAATTTATATAACTTCTTTGTAATTTCTTCTAATTTTTGGGTGCCATTCTCTAACTGGTAATAGTGGCGTATATAGAATAAGGTAACGATAACTAGAATTAATGTCACAATGCCGAGGCAAGACGAAATAATTGCGCCGTAGTTACCAGTTAAATATATTGCCGTAAATAAAAACATCGCAAAAGATAAAAACATATACAACGCAAAAAACATCGTCACGATTAGATGGATAAAACGTTCATGCTGAAACTGCGCCGTCATTGTTTTGTGATATTCAATCAATTCCATACTAGGATTCTTGCTTGCTTTTTCTATCTCTTTTATGTAATCTCTAAGTTTCTTATCCATACCTTTATTTTACCGCATTCTTTACTAGTCACAACAGGGATAAGATGTTATGATAGAGTTATATGTTAGATATTAATTACATCCGTGCGAATCGCCAAAAGGTAGAGGATGCAATCAAGAACAAGGGATACGAAATTGATCTTGCTGAAATTCTCGACCTCGATGACGAGCGCAAGAGTCTATCGCAGAAAATTGACAACTTGCGCCAAGAACGCAATCAAGTCTCTGCGAAGATGAAAAACGGTAAGCCCGACAAGACTCTAATTGAGCAGGGCAAAAAGCTAAAGAAGGAGCTTTCCGAGCTCGAACCGAAGCTTTCTGAAGTCGAGAAAGAATACGTCTCAAAACTTAAGACTGTACCGAATGTCCCAGAGGACGATGTCCCGATTGGTTTATCTGAAGATGAAAACCAAGTTGCTGAAGTTGTTGGCAAACCGCGCGATTTTAACTTCACGCCAAAGAACCACTATGAGATTGGCCAAGAGCGCGACTGGATTGACAAAGAGCGCGCCTCTAAAGTTACTGGCGCTCGCTTTGCTTATATAAAAGGTGAAATGGTTAAGCTACAGATGGCAATTGTCAACTTTGTTATGGATAGCTTGTCCGACGAGCGTGTTATTAAAGAAATAATCGAAAAGAACGGCCTCGACGGTGTATCTACTAAGCCATTTACGCTTGTGCTTCCACCACTTATGCTCCGCACCGAGATGTATGATGCTATGGATCGTCTTGAGCCGAGCGAAGATCGTTACAAAATTGAGGGAGAAGAACTGTGGCTCCAGGGGAGCGCCGAACATGTTCTAGGAAGTATGCATGCTGGCGAAATCTTTAGCGAAGCGGAGCTTCCGGCGCGCTACTTAGGCTACGCAACTTCTTTCCGTCAAGAGGCTGGCACCTATGGCAAAGACATGGAAGGCATCATTCGCATGCATCAATTCGACAAATTGGAGATGGAGAGCTTCTCGACAAAGGAAACTAGTCGCAAAGAGCATGAACTTTTTGTCGCTATTCAGCGTTGGTTGCTCGAGCAGCTGATGCTTCCTTATCGCGTAATTCGCAAATGTACTTACGATATTGGTAAGCCCGACGCTCGTGGTATCGATATGGAAGTATGGCTTCCAGGCCAAAACAAGTATCGCGAAACGCATACGGCGGACTATATGACCGATTATCAATCGCGCCGCCTCAATACGCGCGTTCGTCGTGAGAGTGGCGAAGTAGAGTTGGTCCATACCAATGACGCTACCGCCTTTGCGCTAGGCCGCATCATGATTGCTATCATCGAAAATAACCAGAACGAGGACATGACCATTCGTGTTCCTGAAGTTCTGCGTAAATATTTGAATGGAAAGGAGATCTTATAAAATGATCGAAAATATTGACATAAGTGGCTCAAATTATGACGTCGAAGAGAGCCTGCAGAAATACGTTCAGAAACGTATTGGTAAGCTCGATCGTTATCTTCCGCGCCAAAACCGCAAAGATTTGGTTGCAAAAGTCGTAGTCACTCAAGTTAATCGCGACCACGGCAATAAGTATGAGATTTCCGCTACATTAGATATTCCGGGCGGCAAAGTTCTCAACGCTAAGGATGAAGCATCAAATGTATTTGCAGGTGTTGACATTCTGGAAGCAAAGTTGACTGGCCAGATTCGTCGCTTTAAAACCGAGAAAACTAATTATGATAAGAAAGGATTTCTCAAGCGCTTCTTGAAGAAGTAAGCTGCGTGATATACTGGAACGATGAAAGAGAAGAGGTCAGAAGAGAAGCAGAAAAGGGTGGATATCGATGCCGAAGAGGCCGTAATTACCGAAAAAAACAAAAAAACTAAAAAAGCCAAAAAAGCCCCAAAAGAAAAGAAGCCAACCGACAAACTTGCCGACAAATCTGGCATGACTAAATTTTTGCAACACATTTTTGGAGACGCCCAAAAGCGCACTCTCCGTCGTTTAGGCCGTCGCGTCGAGGAAATTAATAAACTTGGCGCAAAATACTCCGAAATGTCCGATGACGAGCTTAAGGAGCAAACTGAAAAGCTCAAAAAACGCCTCGCAAAACTCACAAAGCAAGAGCAAGCCAAGCTTGCGCTAGAAAAACTCAAGGCTGAAAAAGGTAAAAAGGGAAGCAAGAAAAGCGCGAAGAAGACCAAAGCAAAGTCTGTTCAGGACGACGCCAAAGCTCTTGATGCTATTTTGCCAGATGCTTTCGCTCTAGTTCGCGAAGCTAGCGATCGCGTCCTAAAGTTGCGCCCATTCGACGTGCAGCTCATTGGTGGTATTGTTCTGCACGAAGGCAATGTTGCCGAGATGAAAACTGGTGAAGGTAAAACTCTCGTAGCAACTCTCCCGGCCTATCTTAATGCTTTAACTGGCCGCGGTGTACATGTCGTCACCGTAAACGATTATCTCGCTCAGCGCGATGCTGGCTGGATGGGTGAGCTCTATAATTGGCTTGGCCTTTCCGTCGGTGTAATTATTAACGAAGCTAGCTTCTGCTATGACCCAGATTACACCAATGAGGAACATGACGACGAGCGCATGCGTCACCTCAAACCATGTACGCGCAAGGAAGCTTATAACTGCGATATTACCTACGGCACGAACAA
>DEVX01000054.1:0-13198 GCA_002363515.1 Candidatus Saccharibacteria bacterium UBA3225
CTGGCATAAAGCGCGAGTTGTCGAAGGATGCAAAATTGCGTCCGCCAGTAGTGGCAGTAATGGGCCACGTTGATCATGGTAAGACCACTTTACTTGACACTTTGCTGAAGAAGAAAACCGTAGATGATGAGGCGGGTGGTATTACGCAGCATATCTCGGCATATCAGATGGAATATAAAGAGCGCAAGATTACATTCCTCGATACGCCGGGCCACGAGGCTTTTGCGGCAATTCGTCAGCACGGCGCAATGCTTACGGATATTGTAATTATCGTGGTGGCTGCCGATGATGGCGTAAAGCCCCAGACGGCGGAGGCGATTAAGTTTGCTGAGGCAGCAAATGCAAAGATTATTGTTGCGATAAATAAGATTGACAAAGAGGGCGCTAATATTGACCGTACAAAGGCACAGTTGGCGACAGATTTTAATCTTAATCCTGAAGAGTGGGGTGGTGATACGATTATGGTGCCTATTTCCGCAAAAACTGGCGAAAATGTTGAGAAATTGCTAGATATGATTTTGTTGACGGCCGACATAGACGAGTTAAAAGCGGATACTAATATTCCAGCTGAAGGTCTCGTAATTGAGAGCCATATGGAGGTTGGAAAAGGTTCAGTGGTGAACTTATTGATAACTGGTGGCGAGCTGAAGACTGGTGAATTTATTGTAGCTGGTAAGACGTACGCAAAGGTGCGTACGATGGTTGATTGGAAGAACAAGCCAAAAGGGAAAGCTACGCCTTCGACGCCGGTAGTAGTGACAGGCTTTAAGGAGTTGCCAAATTTTGGCGATAAGTTTGAAGAAGTTTCCGATGAAAAAACCGCGCGCAAGATGGCGCTATTGAATGCGCAAGCCGAAGCAAATGACAGTGCAAACACGAATGTGACCGCAACGGACATGTTGCGCATGATGAATGTAGCAGATAATACGAAGACATTCAACGTAATCGTAAAAGGTGATGTCGCCGGATCAGTTACATCCGTAGTTGATTCTTTACGTATGATAGACACGCAAGGTGAAATTACTCTAAATATCGTATCGACGGGTGTTGGCGCAATTTCTGAGAATGATGTCTATATGGCGTCGGGCGGCAAAACGGTCATTTACGGTTTTAATGTGACGGTTCCGAATGCGATTGCGAAAATGGCAGAACGCAACGGTGTGCCAGTGCGCGTATTCCGAGTGATCTATGAATTGCTAGATGATGCAAAGCATGATATGGAAGAAATGCTCGATGCGGAAGTAGTAGAAACCGAGACTGGCGAGCTGGAAGTAAAAGGCGTGTTTCGCACTGAAAAAACAGAAATTATTACTGGTGGACAGGTCAAGAAGGGACGTGTAGCGCCGGGTATGCTTGGCCATGCTTATCGTAAGAAGGTAGAATTGGGCGAGTTTGAGGTGATTAGTACGCAAGAGGGCAAAGTTAATGTGCCGTCGCTTGCTGAGGGCGAAATTGGCGGTCTGTCTCTAAAGACTAGCAAGAAGATTCAGCTAGAAATTGGTGATACTTTGAAATTCTTCGTGCGCGAGTACAAGAAGAAAAAGATTTTGTAATATAATAATCATTAGCGTTTTTGTGCTAAAATGGTGGTAAATAGGAGAGTAACGCAATGTTTAAATTTGATAATAGGTTCTTGGATAGCGTCGGATTGGCCGAACTTCCAGATTCACAAAAGGAGGCTTTCTTGCAGTATGCGCAAGATCAGCTAGAAATACGGATTGGCGAAAGTATGAGCGAGAGCCTGAATGATGACCAGCTCGGCGAATTCGAGCGCATTATCGATAACGACCCCGCTACGCTTCAGGGGTTGTTGGATTCGTATGGCGACTACCAAAATGATGAGGTTTATCAGACCCTAAAGCGTAACACTGGTGCACAAGATGGTGACGCTAATCTTCTTTCAGATTATGTAACCGCAAAATGGCTTAGTCAGAACTGCCCACAATACCAGCAGATTATCAAAGATAGTTTAGCGGATTTACAGAACGAAATTCGTGAGCAAAAAGACGCTATTTTGGCGGCGGAATAGCTGTTCTCTGATAGCTTATTTGTTTTTTGGAGGTGTGACTATGCGGAAGACGACGAAAAAGACCTTATGTATTGCTTTGGTTGCTTTGGCATTTTGTGGCATAGGGGCTGTCCTTAGTTATTTTCAGGGGTCCGGCCTGTTTGCAAGTAGAGCAAATGAGGTGTCGGCTGTTAGTGCAGTATCGAATATTGTTAGCTATAATGCAGAGGATATTTGTAATGCCGTTAAAACAAATAAGGCCATACGCGTGGGGCTATATAGTTTTTACGATAATAAAGGTTACTATATGGATTCTCCCGCTAACGAATGTAATAATTCGGCAATTTTTAATTCGAGAATTAACCAAATTAGGAAGGGCGAATCTTTCGTAAAATTTGGACGCGCTACGAAGGCGAATAAAATATATATTGATGATAAGGTAATGAAAAGTGCGAATGCATATGGTAACTATGCATATTTTTATATTTCGAATGGCGCTAGGCCAACTTCAGTTACTAATTCCGCCGCGACATTAAAGAATGCAGAGACGCCGTTTTTGCAATTGGACGTAAGTGATAAGAATATTAAGGGTGGAACTTTTAAAGATTTGAGATTATCTATAACGTATGGCAGAAAATCTTCTGAAACAGATATATCGGCGCATAGTTCTATGAATTATTATGTATTTACAAATAAGGATGTATACGGACCGTATTCTCTTGCAGAAGCAAATTTTGAAAATAATTATTATGAACAATACGCATCGACTGGTAATAGTTCCCAGTTAGCTGTTTATGAGTTGATATCATCTAAGCTGACGGATAAATTTGCGGCTAATGAAAAAATAAATGCTATCAGAGTTTATCCATATTATAATTATCCGCTTTTGAGGGGGGCCTTTAGGGTATTTAAAATTGCGCTTGGAGAGTACAAGAATAACAGAAGTTACATAACGGTTACTGGTGCAGAAGACAAGATTCGCCATAATATTGTGAATAATATGTTAGAGAATGCAACAGTAAAATGGAATGTTGTTGGAAATACATCATTGTACTTTTATCACCATTCTTTATCTGAGCCAGTTATCTTAAGACCAAATAGCAAGCAGAACTATTACGGAATCCCTTATGTAAATACTTCGGATACTACAATCGGACAATTTACTCATGAAGGCGCGATTAATGATAGAGTGACGGCAAAAAAGAACGATACGGCATATTTTTCGTATAGATTTGCCGATAGATATTTAACAGACACGGTTTCGAATCATAATAAAAAGATTGTAGCTGGAAGTGCTATTTCGAACAACATGTTGTATGTTAGCGAAAAGAGTGAAGCCTTTTACGAACAGCGAGGCACTAGGCAGAAGGATATGGCAAATAATAATTTGCATTTCGTCAGTAATTCGGCGCCACATTATTATTTAGGGTTAGATTGTAGTGCGGCGACGTATTTGGCGGTCGGGCGCGAGGTGCCGACGACGGATTCTATGGCTGCATCAAAAAATTATTTCAGCAACGGCCAGGTGTCGTTATTGGGTGATTTATCTGTCACGATGCGTAGAGTTGAAATGACTCTTCGGAAAAAAGGAACGCTAAAAAGCAATCAGCCTATGACCGAAGATTTATATCGCAATTATTATTCATCTTACTTAAAGAATGCGTTTGGGTCGCAAAAGATTTTTAATAACTATGCGTTGACGACTCCTGGAGATATTATCGATAAATATGGACACGTTAGAATAGTTTCGGGGAAAACGCATGTAGTTTGCAAAGATGGTGATAGATCAACTAACAATTATAAAGCTGGTTTTTGCGATAAATATGGTGGCATAGATCCAAAGAAAAGTTATGTGATTACGACGGAAGTGGGCAGCAAGCATACAAAGGTTTATAGAAGGGATTCAACACATGTTGCCGCATCGAAAACTGGTTGGAAATATACGCTTAATCCTTTGCTAACTGATTTATCGAGTGTAGATGATTTATATGATAGTAGTCGCGGGCTCAGTTCAATATTCAAAGTCAATCTTAAATATACTTTTACTACTCTTTATAATGGTGATTACTATGGCTTTAAATATAATGAAGTTGCGAATAATATTTCAGCTAATAAGGTAGAAAAACCCGTCGCTAAACTTGTATTCGATAAAGAATATAAAGATAAGGATCAAACCCTTTATAACTACATGTCTGCTAATAAAAGAATGAAAGGCATGATTGTTACGAATTATTTGATTGATGCGATTAGGTTTGATATTAATGGGGCTAAGTACTATGTGTATCCGAGCCAAACAGAGCATTTTTCGTTATATAAAGATATCTCGAATGTGGCTTTGCTAAATGCCATCAAGGGATTAGATTATAAGAAGAAGAATGCGGTAAAGGTAAGCGTAAAGTTTGGTCCGAATATTGCCGCCGTCAGGGCTGCGGCGGGGGCTGACGGTGAGGGGTTTGTTAAAGTAGTAAATATTTCCGATCCAGCGTTGCATATTACCGTGGCTGCGACCGGGATTACATTGAATCGGACAAGTGCAACTCTTTATAAAGATAGCACTATAACATTGACGCCAACAATCACACCAAGCAATACAACGGAGAAGGATGTAATTTGGTCTAGTAGCAACACGAGTGTTGCTACCGTCAACTCGACTGGTGTTGTGAAAGGAGTATCTAATGGTACGGCGACAATTACGGCTAAAGTAAAAGGTACTAGTAAGATGACAACGGCGACGATTACTGTAAAGACACATGTGGCGGATGCAAGGTTCCATAAAGCTTCAACTATAATCAACAAAGGTAAAGCGGAAAAGGTGTCACTAGAAATAATGCCTATGACGGCCTCTAATAAGGCGTTAATTTGGTCGAGTAGCAATACGGATATTGCAACCGTCGATGCGGATGGCGTAATTTCGGCAAAGGCTGTGGGGGTGGCGACGATTACGGCTAAAACTATAGATGGAGCAAAAACAACAACCGTGAAAGTTAATGTAGTGGTGCCAACTGTGCGAGTCGCTAATGTTCAGTTATCAAAGATTGCAACTAGCTTAGCTATTGGTTCTACGGAAAGGGCTACTGCTACGGTGTTGCCATCGAATGCAACAAATAACAGTATTCTTTGGAAGAGCAATAACGTTGCTGTTGCAAGAGTAGATTCTTCTGGATTAATCACAGCGGTAGGTGTAGGCACTACTGATATTGTGGCGATTGCGAGCGATAATGCAAAGATGGCGACTATGAGGGTGGTCGTAACGCCAATTAAGGTCCAATCAGTCAAAATGGACAAAAAGAATATTTTATTGGAGGTTGGTAACACAGATAGGATTGTAGCTACAATATCTCCAAACGATGCTACGAATAGAAAAATAACTTGGAGCAGCTCGAATAATGCGATAGTTGCAGTTGATCAGAATGGAAATCTCTATGCGAAGTCCGCTGGATTAGCCGTGATAGCTGCAATTACGGAAGATGGGAATAAAACGGCAACCGCAAATATTGTCGTGGATGCGACAGAGGCGCCAGTGATCGATAGGCCGGATGAAGAAGAGCGGAGTGAGGTAGATTACGACCTCGATACAGTGCTAACTACTGGCGTAAAAATAAACCAGAGTGACACAACCATAAATGTTGGCCAGACTATTAATTTAACCGCAACAATTCTCCCTAATAATGCAACAAATAAAAACCTCGATTGGTCTAGTAGTGACAATAGTATTGCCAGTGTAAGCTCGAGCGGTGTTGTCGAGGGCGTATCGAGTGGTGTTGCGACGATTACGGCGAGCACGAAAGATACCGAAAAAACCGCAAAAGTATCAATAAAGGTAGTTGGATCCTCATCTGGCAAGTCTAGAAGTGGCGGTTCGGGTGGCGATAATGATTCGGGCCAAGAGGGGGCTATTGATGATAATGCTAACGGCAATGGTGAGTATGATAGCAATTTAGATGAGAATCATGGCGATATGAGTATAACTGGGGAAGGTTCGGATGCGGATTCTGACAACATGAATTTAGTGGCCGCAATTGCCCAAAATGCAGTACTTGTATTTATAGCGATAGTAATATCGGGCGGTAGTATATTATTTATCGCCAATAGAAAAAAGCATTAAATTGGACACTCTAGCTGTACTAGAGTCAATACGCACCGAGAGTTAGTTTATGTAGATACGATTGCAGTTATTTATTTCTTCTTGTGACCATTCAAAAAGCTCACTACGTCCATTTCTTTGGAATTTTCTGGAAGCAGGCGGTCAATAACGAGGTAATTACCATCGGCGCAGAGCAGGTCGAGTTCGGTCGATGCTTGGTCGGCGACGTGCGCCTGAGTGACGGTGCAGGGGATGTCGAGTAGGGTTGTCTTGGATTTTGGAAAACCAGCATAAGCGCGAACCTCATTGTAGAGCGTCTGAGCGGCTTTCTCGGCTGGTTTTAAAAGCGCAAGGTCTTTGGTAAGTTTTGACGTGAAAGTGGCTTCTGCGCCATTCTGTGCGGTCTCAGAGGCATTTTTGGCTAGGGCTCCAGGTATTACGTCCAAAAGTAGTTTCGCACCAAGCGTGGCGAGTTCTTCATAGAGGGATTGTTTGGTAGTTTCTGCAGTAATGGCGACTTTTGTTTGTGCAAGGATATTACCCGCGTCCATCTCTTTGGCGAGGCGCATGATGGATACGCCGGTTTCAACGTCGCCGTTTAGGAGGGCGGTTTCGATAGGGGTAGTACCGCGATATTTTGGTAGAAGCGAGGGGTGGATATTTAAGATGCCGGCGGGAATTGCGTTAATTACGGCTTCGGGGACGAGTTTTCCGAAGGCGGCCAGTACGCCAAGGTTGGGTTTGAGCCGCTCGACAATTGGTAAAAGTTCCGAAGCTTTCTGGACCTCTATTATTTCAATGCCGTGTTTCTTGGCTAAGATTGAAATAGGGAACGGCTTGCGCACGTGTGCTTTAGGCAATACAAGGGCGCAGATGTCGATGTTTTGGTCTGCAAGTAGAGCTTCAAATATGGGGGTCTTGGCTTTAATGCCTTGAGCGAGTTGCTCATTGCCGAAGAAGATGACTTTAGTCTTCGTCGCCATCGGGATAAAGTTCCTTGTTGTCTTTAATGTTTTTATCGTAATCGAGTGGCACAAGATCGCCCTTGTCGTTGAGCTTATAGAAGGCATCTTTAACACCTTTAATGTGATCAATAAAGAGAATGCCATTTAGGTGGTCGATTTCGTGTAGAAGAGTGCGAGCCAAATAACCAGTAGCCTTGAGGCGGACCTCGGTGCCATCTTCGAGCTGCGCCTTAACGCGAGCTTTAGCGGGGCGGGGAACTTTTCCGTAGATTGTTGGTACGGAAAGACAACCTTCGTAGTCATAAAGAGTTTTTCCTTCAGTTTTGATGACTTCTGGATTGAGGAGTGGAACAAAAGTGGTGTTATCCTTGTTATTCATATCTTCGCGCACAACGATAATACGTTTGTTGTAACCAAGCTGTGGCGCGGCCATGGCGGCAGAAAGCTCGAATTCGTGAGCGTTTTCCCAGTCGATGCAAGACTGGATCATTTCCCGAATGATTTTTTCTACTTCTGGGTCGCCGACTTTTGCTTTGGTAGATTTTTTGCGCAAACGCGGGTCTGGCGTTGTGATAACTTCCTTTTTGCTGGCCATTTTACTCCTCTTTATTGGGGTAAATTTTAACATAATAACAGTTTTATGGCGAGCATAAGCGTTGTGGCTAAGCCCAACTAGAGCAGGGAAATTGGATCAAAGCAATAATGAAGATAGGGATTTTTTTCGATAGCGTCGAAAATTGCAAGAAGATCCTTGCGAGATTTGGCTTTGACGATGATTTGCCAGGTATAGCCTGATGCGGTATGCTCATGAAAGGCTGGCATAGGGGGCGTGACGGAGACTTGCTCGAGAGAGTGTTGGTGTATATATTGTATAATTTTTTTGTTCAATTTTTGGACGTTTGAAATGGCGGCGCGCTCGGTTTTATAGGACAGTGAGAATTTGAGCAAAAAACTATACGGTGGCAGACTACTTTGACGTCGTTTTTGGATTAAATAATTATATAAACCAGTAAAGTCTGCTTGTATGGCGTGAGATATTATGGGGTGATTAGGCTGAAAAGATTGAATGAAAATGTGACTATTTTGGTGTCCACGCTTGGCGCGACCAATGACTTGAGTGATTAATTGAAATGTTCGTTCTTCGGATGAATAGTCTGGAAGGCTCAATCCAGCATCGGCTTGAGCAATACCGAGCGTACTGAGTTTTGGAAAATCGAAGCCTTTTGCAATCATTTGAGTACCCACAATAATGTCGTAATCTCCGTCGTGTACTTGATCGTAGATCTGCGAGAGTTGCTGACTAGTCTCCGTATCGGCGTCAAAGCGGGCAATGCGAGCTTGAGGAAAGAGTCGACGTAGCTCTTCTTCTAGCATCTTGGTACCGAATCCTTTGTGGTGAATGGTGGCATTATTACATTCTGGGCAGGCGGTAGGTACGGGGTAATTGCGACCGCAAGTATGGCAGCGCATTTGGTATTTATCAGCATGGAGAACTAGTGGCAAGAGGCAATTTTCGCAAAGGGCCTGCCAACCGCAATGGTCACAGATTGTTAGGGGCGCGGTGCCGCGACGATTATGAAAGATCATGGACTGAGTGTGGTTATTAATGGAATCTTGGATAGAATCAATCAGCTGGTTGCTTAAGAGGCGGCTTCGGGTAAAATTAGGGCGATTCTTCAGGTCGATAAGGGTGATTTCGGTTTGATGATTGCTCTTGATGGCTAGCTCATTAAGCTCTACGATAGCCTTGTGTTGTTTGCAGATATAATAATCGGAGACAAGAGGAGTGGCGGAGCCGAGGATGGTTTTTGACATAATGGCGGCTAAGCGCAGGGCGGAGTACTTGGGATTCTGGTCTTGTTGATAGGCTGGTTCGTGTGCTTCGTCGATGAGAATCATTCCCAAATTCAAAACTGGCGCAAAAAGAGCTGAACGTGGCCCGATGACGACCAGTGGAGTAGTAGCCTGAAGGGCTTTTTGCCAGAGTCGATGGCGGACGGCTTCGGTTTGAGCGGAGTGGAGCAGAATGATGTCGGAAAAATGTGCCTGAAAATTTCGCACTAGTTGGGAGGTTAGGGCGATTTCGGGCACAAGCAGGATAACGGATTGATTTTGAGCAAGAGTTTGTTTGGCGAGTTCGATGTAAATGTTAGTCTTACCGCTACCAGTGATGCCGTGAAGCATAATAGTATTAGCGGTACATTGGTTGATTTTTTTGAGTGCGTCTTTTTGAGCGGCGTTTAGTGGATTAGGAGTAGCTTTTTGAGACGATATGCTATCTGTGGTATTTTTTACAACGCGGCGTTTTTTGGTGATACCGCGAGGCAGGATGGCTTGTACCGCAGCGGACAATGGGCAACGGTAATAATCGCTGAGCCAGAATAGTGCTTTCATGAGATGTTTGGGGAGCGGCTCGGGATAGAGAAGGCGAAGGATTTCTTTAGTTTCAAAATCTGGCTGCGATGTTTTGGCGGAGACAATGCCGACAGTGGTCTTTTTGCCGAGTGGAATTTCAACAATATGGCCAATCTTAAGTGGTTCGACGGATGCGTAAGTAAGAGTATTGTCGCTATCATGAAAGGTTTTGGCGGGCGCGATAAGGTAGTAATTCATAATGTGATTTTAACACGCTAGAAAAATGCATCTCGTGATGTTGTAGATTTTACAAAAAATAGCTAAAATTATTCCAGTAAGGAGGTTAAGTGTTAGACGTTTTCGTAACAAGTCGGGTGCGGCGGAAGATTATTGTAGTTTTTGCTAAGTATCCAGATTTTAAAACACACGTACGTGGCTTGTCGAAGTTGATCAAGGAAGATCCCGGAAATATTCAGCGCGAGTTGCGTCGCTTAACTAAAGGTGGCTTTTTAGTAGTGACTAAAAAGGGAAATACTAGCATCTATCAGACAAACAAACAGTTCCCAATACTAAAAGAGCTTCAGAGTATCGTCATTAAAAGTCAACAACTAGAAGACGCAAAAAAGACGCCTAGCAAGATTATCGGATGACGGATTTATTCAAGCAGCTTCTGCGGCAACGTGGGCTGGATGAGAGTTTTTTGTGCCCCAAGTATGAGAATCTTTTTAATCCATTAGAGATTAAGGGGGTTGAGGCGGCCGTAAGGCGTATTCGTAAGGCGAAAGAAGGGGGAGAGAAAATCATAATTTATGGTGATTATGACGCGGATGGTATTACTTCGAGCACTTTACTAAACGATGCCTTAAAGAGCTATGGATGTAAGAAGGTTGAAGTCATATTGCCGAATCGGTTTATTGATGGTTATGGTCTGAACATGCCGGCTGTAGAAACGATAGTAAAGAAAAATGCAACTTTGGTAGTGACGGTGGACTGCGGTTCTGGCTCGGAGGATGTAATTGCAGAGCTGAAGCGGCGTGGTATAGATGTGATTGTGACTGATCACCACGAGATACCGAGCGTGCCAAAGTCGGCGGTAGCGGTAGTAAATCCGAAGCAGGGGGATAGAGATGGCATACGTATGGCTGGCGTAGGGGTAGCATTCACGCTAGCGCGAGCTTTAAATATGGATATGAATGGGGGCAAATGCGATGGTCAAGAAAAATGGTTATTGGACCTGGTAGTGATTGGCACAATTTGTGATTCGATGGAATTACGCGAAGAAAACCGAATCTTGACCTATTTTGGAATGAAGGTGTTAGAAAAAACGCGTCGCCCAGGCATTAAAGAACTTGCGCGAGTGGCGGGTGTAGATTTGCAAAAGCTAAACGCGCATGCGATTGGCTTTCAGCTAGGGCCGCGCATAAATGCGGCGGGCAGAATGAAGAGTGCGGATTTGGCGTTAGATTTGATGACATCAAAGAGCCGATCGAAGGCGCTCTTGTTGGCGGAGGAGTTAGATGTATTGAATGGGGAACGTCGAAAAGCGCAAGAAAAAGCGGTAAGAGAAATAGAGGTATCTGATAAAGATGCAGTAATCGTAGCGTGCGGCGATTGGCCAGAGGGGATTTTGGGAATAATCGCGGGACGTTTGGTGGAGTTATATGAAAAGCCAGCTTTTGCTTTGACGAGGTTAGCGGACGGATGTCTAAAAGGGTCGGGGCGAAGCTTTGGTGATTTTTCTTTAGCGAAAGCATTGCAAAGCTGTAGTGACGGACTACTCTTGGCTGGTGGCGGTCACGCTGGAGCATGCGGAGTTAGTCTCGAGAAAGAAAACTTAGAAAAGTTCCGCGAAGAGATTAACGGCTATTATAAGAGTCTAAACTTGCGTGACCAGGAAAGATTTTTGCGTAGCAAGAGTGACTTAAAGTTGCCGGATTTGAGTGGCCTAACGGAGGAATTATTTGCGGAAATAAGTATGTTGGAGCCGTTTGGCGACGGCAATGCGGAGCCAGTATTTGAGTTTGATGGTTACGTGCGTAGTCCGCGAGTATTAAAAGACAAGCACCTGTCGATCATATTGCGTGATAAGAATAAGTGCGAGATGAAGATGATGGCATTTTATGCTCCAGAGGAGTGGAAGGGGCTTGAGAATAATGCTAGGGTGCGTGTGCAGTTTACTTTAGCGAAAAATGAATGGTATGGAAAAGTTTCAATCGAGGGAAATATATTGTCTCTTGAAAGATTAGAGGAGATATGCTAAAATAAGCGGCAGTATGGCAATCAAAGTAACTAGAAAAGACCAGAATGAGGCCAACGAGAACATTATTCGTCGCTTCAATCGTAAGGTTCTACAGAGTGGCGTGATGGCGACTGCGAAGGAAAGCCTACGTTTCTCGAAGCCAATTTCAAAACGCGAACGCCGCCTAAAAGCTATTTTGCGCGACAAGCGCAAAGCTGAAAAGGCAGAACGCATGAAATTAGGTCTTAAATAGGAAATACCCCCTTAAGACGGGGTATTTTTTACGAAAAGAAAAAGGAGCAAATAATGATAGTTTTATTTGGATTAGCGGGTAGCGGCAAGAGCCTTCAGGGGCAGACGTTGGCCGATAAATACGGTTGGCGTTGGATGTCGATAGGGCAACTATTGCGCGATTTGAATGATCCGGAAATCACGGCAATTCAAAATCGAGGCGAGCTGGTGCCAGATGAGCTAGTAGTGAATTTGATGCATGGCGAGATGATGAAGGAAGTCGAACTAGGACGAAATGCGATATTGGATGGTTATCCGCGTGACCAATGGCAAGCGGACTGGATAGTTAAACATGGTGATGACAAATATATAGATGGTGCGATAATATTGGATGTTGGACGCGAAGAGCTTTGGCGTCGTCTAGAAGCTCGTGGTCGAGCGGATGATACGCGCGAAGCAATTGAGATACGCTGGGCGATTGTTGAACAAAATATTTATTCAATGATAGAGATACTTCAGGGGGCGGGCGTGAAGATGGCGCATGTGAATGGCGAAGGTGCAGTTGAGGAAATTACGCAGCGAATTGAGAATGTTTTACGCGATTGGAATATAATTAATGTTCAAGAAAGTCAGAACGAATAAATGAATCAGAAAAAAATAAGTGCAATGCGAGCGGGGGGTAAAATAATGGCAAAGATTCTTGCCGAGTTAAAAGATTATACCCAGCCTGGTATGACTGGAAAAGAAATTGACGCATGGGTGGCGAAAAAAATTACCGACTATGGTTGTGGTATTGCTTACTATGAGCCAGAAGTTAATTTTCCTGGGTCAATTTGTATTTCAGTAAACGAAGAATTAGTCCACGGTATTCCGAAAGATATCGAGCTGGAGGTGGGCGATAAGGTTAGCTACGACTTGGTTATAAAATATCAGGGCTATTACGTCGACGCGGCGTTTACGATGATTGTGGGCGGAAAACCGACGGCAGCGCAAAAACATTTACTGAGTTTCACAGAGTCGGCATTATATGAGGGCATAGAACAGGTTAAGCCGGGCGCAAAGTTGGGCGATATTGGCTATGCTGTAGAAAAACAGCTCGAAAAAGGAAAATTGGGCGTCGTGCGTAACTATGTGGGGCACGGGATTGGTGAAAGTATGCATATGCCTCCAGAAGTGCCGAACTATGGCAAACGTGGTCAGGGATACGAGCTGAAAGTGGGCGATACTATTTGTATTGAGCCGATGTCTAGCCTAGGAAAACCGGACAATATGGTCGTAGAAGATGACGACGGTTGGACGGTTTGCCTTAAGGATGG
>DEVX01000054.1:13254-21257 GCA_002363515.1 Candidatus Saccharibacteria bacterium UBA3225
AGGCCTGCCATTTTGAGCATACGATTCTCGTGACCGAAGACGGTTATGAAATCTTAACCCAGTAGTATAAGATATGCTACAATAAGCTTATGGAAGAAAAAGCTCGCTTTGCAGTAGGGTTGGATGTTGGTACCAGCACGACCCGGGCCGTCATGGGTACTATTGGTCGTGATGGCAAGATATCGGTTGTAGGCTATGGCGAAGTTCCTTCTGAAGGGCTACGTCGTGGTATCGTAAAGGAGCTTATGTCTCCTCCGCGTGTGATTGACATGTGCTTACGCGCCGTGGAAGGGATGAGTGGCATTGAGGTAAACGATGCTACGGTAAATATAAACGGCTCACATATTGGTAGTACAAAAGTAGACGGCATGATTGCGGTTGGCGTAGCCGATCACGAGATTGACAACGAAGACATTAATCGCATTTCTGATGCGGCAATTGCTGGTAAGATTCCGGCAAATCGCGAGATTCTTTCTTTAGTTCCATATGAATATATTTTAGATGGCCAAGGTGGTATTAGGGAGCCATTTGGTATGCATGGCGCGCGTTTAGAGCTTCGCGCGAATGTAATTTCTGCCTTGACGCCAGATTGTGATAATGTGCGTAAAGTTTGTGATGCGGCAAATTTGCGTGCGCGGGCGCTAGAACCGTCTGTATTGGCGGCGGCAAGGGCCGTGATAACGAATAGCCAAAAAGAAAACGGCGTAGGTTTGCTAGATATGGGTAGCGCTACGACTGGTTTGGCAATCTTTGACGAGGGTGAACTACAGTTTACGGGTGTGGTGCCAATTGGTAGCAATGATATTACAAACGATCTCGCTACGGTATTGAAGACAGTTCCAGAGATAGCGGAAGAGATAAAATTGCGCTTTGCTTCGGCAAAATTTGGAGAGACAGATAAGGACATCGTGATTAAGCGTGGACGCGAGGAATATCGATTCAGCCGCAAGGAGGTTGATGAAGTGGTCGAGGCGCGTCTTGAGGAGATTTTTGAGGGCGTACGCAAGTTATTGAAACATGCTGGATACGACAAGCGATTGCCAGAAGGCCTAGTACTAGTGGGTGGCGGTTCGAAGTTGCGAGACATCGATACGTATGCGCGCGATCAAGTGGAATTAGCAGTACGCTTGACGAAGCCGGAAGATGTTTTGGGTGTTTCCGAAGAGATCAAGAAGCCAGAATATGCGACAGCAATAGGTTTGATGTATGCAGATGCGGAATTCCAAGAGGGCGAGGAAGCGCGTAGCGTGCAGGATATGTTTGTTGGCAAAAAGAAAAAGGCCGCCAAGGGAGATGGCTGGTTTGCGAAAATTCTGAAAAAGTTTAAATAGACCAGACGAGAGAAGTCTAGCAAAAAAATTGTTCAAATGTTACTATAAGATAAGAATTGAAGAAAAGTGAGGAGTTAATACATGCCTGAAGTAAAGCCAAGTGAGGTGGAGAGCACAGCTAGTATTAAAGTAATTGGCGTTGGTGGGGCTGGTGGCTCTGCCGTAAATCGTATGCGCGAAGCAGGTTTGAGTGGCGTCGAGTTGATTGCGATGAATACTGATGCGCAGGCTTTGCATAATTCAAAAGCCGACGTAAAGGTGCATCTTGGGCATGAAACTACGAATGGGCTTGGCGCTGGTGCTGACCCGACAGTCGGTGAGCGTGCTGCCGATGAAAGCCGTGAAGAAATCAAGAATGCGTTGGCTGGTGCAGATATGGCCTTTATTACCTTTGGCGCTGGTGGCGGTACTGGTTCTGGTGCTGGTTATATCGTAGCAGAAGAGGCACGCAAGCAAGACATTCTTGCCGTTGGTGTAGTTACAAAGCCATTCTCGTTTGAAGGCGCAAAGCGAAAAGCGAATGCAGATTGGGCAATAGAACATTTGGCGCGCAATGTCGATGCATTGATTACGATTCCAAACGACCGCTTATTACAGACAATTGATCAGCGCACGCCGATTCTTGAGACTTTTAAGATTGCCGATGAAGTGCTTCGCCAAGGCGTTCAGGGCATTTCAGAGTTAATTACCGAGCACAGCTTGATTAACTTGGACTTTGCTGATGTAAAGGCTATCATGAAAGACGCCGGCTCGGCCTTGATGGGCATTGGCCGTGCTTCTGGCGAGAATCGCGCAAGCATCGCCGCTCAGCAGGCGATTGAGTCGCCGCTAATTGAAGTTTCGATTGACGGTGCTCGTGGCGTACTCTTCTCAATTGCTGGTGGTTATGATGTAACAATGAGCGAGATGCAGGAAGCCGCAGAACTTATTACGGCTAGCGTTAGCCCAGATGCAAATATTATTTGGGGTGCTTCGGTACGTCCAGAGCTTGAAGACGAAATCATCGTTACAGTGGTGGCGACCGGTTTTGATTCTGAATATTACCGTGACGATCCGCGCGCGCAGGAGTATGGCCATAATGGTATCGATGCTCCAGTGTCTGCCACAAGCACAATGAATGAGCCTTTGACGGAGCCTAGCCAGACAATGGCAGATCCGGTTAAAGAAGCAGAGCATCATGTCGAGAAAACGGAAGTAGAGACTCAGAGTGCTGATTTTGCCGAGCCTTCTACGGTTAATATGTGGGATAATATTCGCACCGACAATAGTAGTGACGACAGCGACATTCCGGCTATTTTAAGGCGTCGCAAGAAGAACAAAGATTAGGAGGACTTTCATGAGCCATCTAAAAATTGGCGAGAGTAAAGTCATCGAGAGTCGGGAGTCTCAGGACGGGACAATGATTCGTCGTCGTCGTGTATCTTTGGACGGGAAGCATCGTTTTACTACATACGAGCGAATTGAGAGACCTGGAATGATGGTGCGCAAGCGTAGTGGTTCGCGCGAGGCTTTTGATCGCGACAAACTTGCTGGAGCGATTCGCAATAGTGTAGGCAAGTATTTTAATAGCGATTTAGATGTCCAAGATATTGTAGATAAGGTGGAAGATTTAATATACGACCAGGGTAAGGATGAAATTCCGTCTAGTCTGATTGGCGAGACAATCTTGGAAGTGTTATCTGAAAAGAATGAGATGGCTTATGTTCGCTTTGCGAGCGTGTTTAAAGAGTTTAAGTCTCTTGACGATCTAGAACGCAGCATCGCAGAACAGCGTGAGCGCATGAAGCAGCGAAAAGAAAAGGAGCAATAAAGACATGAGGGTGGTAGTAATTTGGCGCGAGGAAACGGATTATGCGCGTTCGGTAATTGAATGGATGCATGACTGCGAACGTCGAGTGGGCGTGGCGCCAGAAAGCTTATCGCCAGACGAGCCAGAAGGCGAGAGTCTATGCAGAGCGTACGATGTAGTGGAATATCCGACCATCTTAGCGATGAATGATGATGGCAAGATGTTGCAGATGTGGCGGGGAAGGGATTTGCCGCGTATTGATGATGTAACATATTATTTGATAGAGCATTAATGAAACTCTACAGAGAATGTCTCACTCGCGGGTGAGACATTTTTTATTAATTTGAATAAATATGATATAATGCAAGCATAAAGCGTTTGAGCAGCCATCAACTGCGAGCTGATGAAAGAACGACGTAGCTAGTGCGAGAAGCTAAGTCTAGTAGAGTCATCCGTGAGTCTGCGTGAAGGATTAATTGAGTGCTAGAATGATCTAGAAATTGGATGGTACCGCTCTAAGGAGTTCCAATGAAAATTGGAATTTTTTTATGCAAAAGAAAGGAGTGCGTGGGCATGAAGTATAAATATGGTGAACGACGCCGAGCAAGCGAATACGAAAAAGCCTTGGTCGAGTTCTGGAAGAAAAATAAGACCTTCGAAAAATCGGTCGAAAACCGCCCGATAGACAATTCCTATGTGTTTTATGATGGCCCACCTTTTATTACAGGAAATCCGCATCACGGAACTTTATTGTCTTCAATCGTGAAAGATGCAGTGCCGCGTTATTGGACAATGAAAGGAAAACGTGTAGAGCGTCGTTGGGGTTGGGATTGTCATGGTTTGCCGGCAGAAAATTTCGTCGAAAAACAATTGGGTATTACGGATAGGCGCGAAATTGGCACGAAATGGCCGCTTGAGACATATATTACAAAAGCACGCGAGTCGATGGTGGCGAATTCGGAGACTTGGCGCGGTACGATTGACCGAATTGGCCGTTGGGTAGATTTTGATAACTGTTATCGCACGATGAATAAAGACTTTATGGAGTCGGTTTGGTGGGCCTTTAAGACTCTTTACGAAAAGGGTAAGATTTACGAGGGCGAAAAAGTTTTGATGTACGACACGAAGTTCGCAACTCCTGTTTCAAAGGCCGAAGTTACAATGGATAATGACGCATATCAGACGGTAACCGATCCGAGTGCTTTCGTAAAGTTTAAACTGGTCGACCGTGATGAATATGTTTTGGCCTGGACGACGACGCCGTGGACCTTGCCGGCTAACATGGCTTTAGCTGTGTCTAAAAAGCTCAAATATGGCCTGTATGACGTCGAAGGCGACAAAATGATTATGGCTAAGGATTTGGCGAAAAAACTCGTTGGAGAGGACGCTAAGGCCCTTAAAACGTATTCTGGAAGCGACCTGGAGGGCTTAAAATATATTCCATTGTTTGAGATGGATGATGAGATTGCCCGCAATAAAAATGCGCATAAGATTTGGGTGGCAGATTTCGTTTCAGCCGAAGATGGTACGGGGGTAGTGCATATTGCGCCAGCCTATGGTGAGGACGATTACGCTTTAGGGAAACGTAATAAGATTCCCGTGCGTCATACGATTGATGATAATGGTTATTATTTCCCAGAGTGGGCCGAAAAATTGCATGAGATTGGCGTGCGCGATACGGACGAGAATGGTATTGAAGTATGGGCTGGTAATAAATTTATTGCAAAATGCCTAGAGGAAAAAGGTGCAATTTGGAAGATTGAATACATCAAACATGAGTACCCATTCAATCCGCGTAGCAAACAACGTATTATGTATCGAGCTTTTCCGAGCTGGTTCTTCGATGTTGAGGGTAGCAAGGAGCTGATGCTTGAGAAAAACGAAGACATCAATTGGTTCCCAGCTCATTTGAAATATGGTCGTTTTGCTAAAAATATCGAACAGGCGCCAGATTGGAACTTGTCGCGCGACCGTTTTTGGGCGACGGCAATGCCAGTTTGGAAGGGTGATAAGGGCTCGATAAAGGTTGTTGGTTCTTATGATGAACTATACGAGCTATCAGGTGTACGTCTGGAAGATTATCACCGTCCATGGGTAGATGAAATTGAATTTGATATCGATGGCGAGCATTTTAAACGTATAGATAAGGTGTTGGATTGTTGGTTCGAATCTGGTTCGATGCCGTTTGCGCAGCTACATTATCCATTTGAGAATAAAGAAAAATTCGAGAAGAACTACCCAGCAGATTTCATTGTGGAATATGTTGGTCAGGTGCGTGCATGGTTCTATTATGTACATGTAGTGAATACGGCGCTGTTTGGTGAGTGCGCTTATAAGAATGTAATTACGACAGGTACACTAGCTGGCAATGATGGTCGCAAGATGAGTAAGTCGCTAGGTAATTATACTGATCCGAATGAATTAATGGATAAGTTCTCGGCAGACGCTTTGCGTTTCCAATTGTTATCTAGTCCGGTACTTGCCGGTGAGGACTTTGCTTTGATAGACAAAGATGTTTCCGATACGGCACGCAAGCTGACAATGATTTGGAATGTCTATGATTTCTTCACGATGTATGCCAGTGTGGATGGTTGGGATTCAAAGAATAGCTGGAAACCGTCTGGAAAGACAACTTTTGGCGATTTGAAAAATCCACTGGACCGTTGGATTATTTCGCGCTTACATCAAGTAAAGGCTGAGATTATTGAGGGGATGGATCAATATAATATACCGAAAGCGCTAGCTGGAGTATTGCCATTTATTGATGATCTCTCAAACTGGTTCGTGCGACGTTCACGCCGACGTTTCTGGAAATCCGAGGACGATGGCGATAAAGCTGAGGCATACTGGACGCTATATACGGTATTGGTGAAGTTTGCTGCCGTAGTTGCACCGTTTGTGCCATTCTTGGCGGAAGAGCTTTGGCAAAATATGACTGGCGGCGAAGATGGCGAGTCGGTGCATCTTTTGAACTATCCGCAAAATGTTGAGGTTGACCAGAAAGTCTTGGACGATATGGCACGTTGTCGAGAGATTATTAAGGACGGTTTGGCTTTGCGAATGGTGCGCGATGATGGCTTTGGTCAAATTAAGGTGCGTCAACCATTGGCGAAGCTAACATACGGCGGAGATAAGCTTGAAAAGTTTTACGAGAGCATTATCGCCGAAGAGGTTAATGTTAAAAAAGTTGCTCATGGCGAAGGATTAGTACTCGACAAAAAGCTAACAAAAGGACTATGCGAAGAAGGATTTGTTCGCGAGTTGATTCGTTTTGTTCAGGCTGCACGCAAAAAAGCTGGGCTTAATGTTGACGATCGCATTAAACTTTCAGTATCGGTAAAAGTTCCAGCTAAACACCTTGAAATGCTCAAAAATGAGGTGTTGGCAACTGAATTCTCGACTGATGCTAACTATGGATATGATGAAATAGCTAAAATTGAAGGGGAAAATGTAACTATTTCGTTAGAAAAAGCCTAATAAGCACTATTGATACGCCTAGTTTCAACGCACTAATCGTTCGACTGGGCGTATTTTGTTGCCGCAAAAAACATGGAATTATGCAAAATATGCATAATTTTAAGTATCAATAGCGGGGTGGTGAAAATATTTTTAGAATTTTTCAAGGGAGATTTTACCTCTGTTAAATTTGACAAATATGCTAAAAATAAGCATAAGCATGCTTGACAAAAAAGCATAAGTGTGATAGCATAAGGACAGTTGGAACAGAAACCAACACAAAAACGAAAAATCAAATTCCAAAATCGGGTAATAAGGAAGGAGAGAGCGAAAAACAAAAAAGAAAGGAAAAACAAAAAATATGAGTCAATTTGAAAAAATGACAATTCCGGGAATGGCTGATGGTATCGTAGATGACCAGGAGCAATTCGAGGAACAACAAAGAAGAAATGAGGCTCAGCTAGAAGCGGAAATCGAAGATAGTAAAAACGATTCTCTTGATAACCTAATTGGCGACTACGATGATCGCGTAGAATTCGTACCGTTCAAAGAAGTAAAAATGAGTCCAGAACAACTTGCCGCACTTGCTAAACGAAGACAAGTAATAGGACACGCTTTACTATCTAAATTAGCTTCTTAAATACAAAATAAACAGTGAAAGGAGTATGCCTATAAGATAGAAAAAGCAAAATAATAAAAAACTAAAGGAGTATGCCTATAAGATAAAGAATAAAAATGCAGAAGGAGACCAATCACTAGCCATTGGTCTCTTTTTGTTTTGTATGTTGACAAATTAGAAATGCTAGTGCTAAAATCGAGGCAAAATAGGTCAAAAATAAAAATAAAAAAAGGAATAATAATGGAAAGAGCCCCAAGAAGAGAATCAGCCGGCGAAACCCGTACAACTAAGGAGCGAAGCCGAGAAATCTATAATAATAGAGGAGACATGTCGCACTCTGCGTTCGTGGAGGTAGCTGAGGGAGTTATTTCGGATTTTAAGTTTTCGAAATTTGCCAAAGGCGAATACTCCCATGATCAAATGGCGCAGCTAGAAGAAAAATTAAGAGAGGCAAGAGAGCAGCCTGCTGGTGCGGCGAACCCAGAACCAGCTCCAGCGCCAGCGCCGCGTCCAGCACCACGTCCAGCACCGCGTGCTCCTGAGACTTCAAGTAACAGTGGTACAGCTGAGAATGCTGGGATGGAGAGAGGATCTAATAATACCAATAACGGTAATATGGGGAGGGCGGTAGCTGCGACCGCTGCTATGTTGGCCGGTACTGCTGCTGTGTCTGCTATCGTTGGCGCAGGCTTAGGTGGCGCATTTAATGGCGGGAAGGCTCCAGAAGCGACGCAGCAGGAAGAGGCCGATGCGGCTGCAGCAACCGAAGCTCAGGAAGATGGCGAGAGTTTTGATATTAGCGACAACT
>DEVX01000049.1 GCA_002363515.1 Candidatus Saccharibacteria bacterium UBA3225
ATACTCAAAGAAGGTGGTGAAGTGCGGAAGGCACGACTCTGTCATCAAGATCAGAATGAGACGGAGCGGCCCGTCCCGAAAGGTTACGATTAAGATCAAGGTGCACCAGCCGAAACGTGGTGCCGCAAAAGTGCGTCTTTACGCGAAGCCGTTCCCCCGACGACATCATTATAATCGTATTACGAACGAGGTGCTCTGGGCTTGGCTCCGGTAGGGTCGAAGTACTACTATCCTAAAAAAACAATTCAAACCCCCGTGCGTCTACGCACGGGGTGTTTTTTATAAAACTCAAAGATTAAAATACACTAAGCTAGCACCTCTAGACTAATTCTTGGCTGAACGTTTAATTAGTTTCGCGTGCAGAACTACGCGTTCGGTTTCGCTATAGCAGGTCGACAATGTCATGATATGATCTGCGCCCGTAACATTAGTATGGAAATTGAACGAGCTACGCTTCATAAGCATATTTGTAAATTTTTGAAATTCCTCGTCGCTCAAGAAGCTGGTTTGAATGTAATCGCTAGTGGTCGGAATATGGTAGACGCTAAAAACCTGCCATAGTGCATTTTCATGCTCGTTCGAAGTACGGATGGTGTAGTTACTGACATTATTAAGCCACCCACTAGTGAGGATATTTCGCAAAGTACCAAACATGGTGCCATCAATGCGGCCGTGTGCATAAAAAATCATATTTTTATCATTGCCATCAACGCTATTGCGAAAATCTGCAAATACCCAACCCGCCTCATTGTAGCTTCGGTCGAAGGTGTGATTTAGGTAGAAATCATTGTTCGTAGTTTGAACTACGGGATAATTGATATTAGTACCACTCACTGAAATCCAACTCACGGTCTCACTATTCTTTTGTTTGAGTTCGGTAAAGTCGACATCGATCAACTTCATTTTTATATAGTCCCAATATGGTCCAGTCTTTGGGTCGGGCTTTTCTTGTTTGACTACTTCGGTTTTCTGATCGTCTTCTTTTTCGGTAACTTCGGCAATGGTTTGGACTTCTTTCTCTTGACTCTTTGTACGATCGGAATCAATTTTCCATTCAATTATCTTATAAGCCGATATGACGATTCCTACTACGCAAACTAACGCCAACAAACAACTGACGCATAGTTTAGCTCGAGATTTTACCTTCCGAATTTTCATAAGCTCTATTATAGCATATGCTGTAATCGGTCAGACCCCCTTGTAAAAAGGGTAAAAATATAGTAAACTAGGTCCAAAGTAATATATCAAAGAAGGAGCATTTTTACATGCCTGAACCGAAAAAACAGAGCAGCCCTCGCAAGACCGGCCTTCGCCGCAGTCATTTGCGCTTGAAGCTCGCTCGTAGCGTGAATAAGCATTCACCAGTTAAAGCTTTCGAAACCGCAAAGAAGACCCCAAATCTCAAACTTAAAACTTGTGGCAAATGCGGCAAAAAGAATTGCGACTGCAAAGATTGTAACTGCAAGAATTGCAAAGCCAAAAAAGATAGCAAGAAGACAAAATAAAAAGGGAGGCAAAATAAGGTGGCAAGCAATCGACATCTCGGCAGAATAATATCACTTCAAAGTTTGTACGAGTACGAATTTAGAAGCAAGGCGGGCGACGCCACAGCCGACATCGATAGCATCGTCGCGAAGAACATCGAGCCATACGCCAAAGCTCTTGGCGATGTGGATTTCGTCCATGATTTGACGCACGGTGTTTTTGATGAAATGGAGCAACTCGATAAAGAGTTGCAACCGATGGCGCCAGAATGGCCAATTTCTAGTATTTCCTCAATCGATCGTAATGTCTTGAGGATTGGCCTTTTTGAGCTTACGCGCCGTAAAGACCAAGTGCCTCCGAAGGTAGCGATTAATGAAGCCGTAGAGCTCGCAAAGGCTTTCGGCTCCGACAATTCGTCCAAATTCATTAATGGCGTACTTGGTACTGCTTACCGTAATATCGGGGGAGAGGATAATAAAAAGCATGCAGAATCAGAAAAGTCCAAAGGCGAAACAGCTGCAGCGCAAACCAAACCAGAAGAGGGCGGCAAAAAAACCGAGGACTAAAAACGTCGCCGCAAAGACGACGCCAAAAAAGAAAACCCAGAACACGCAAGTTAGTCATCGCAATGGCTTCAAAATTCCAGAGGCTCTTCCTACGGAGCTTTACAAAGAGCCAAAACTAGAAAAATTGCGACAAGTAGTCTTGCGTAAAAAACCAGAGATCAAAGAAATCGTGCGCGAGCCGACTGCTGGTGGGATTGTTTTTCGCATGACGCCAGATCAGCGCGATATTGAGATCTTACTTATTCAAGACAGTAAGAATCGTTGGACTATCCCGAAAGGCCACATCGAGCCAGGCGAGACCGCTAAGCAGACCGCCGTGCGCGAGATTGGCGAAGAATCAGGGCTAAAAAATGTCGACGTACTGGCTTGGTTGGGCAAGATACACTTCAAGTATCGCCGTCTCGAAAAACTAGTTCTAATGACAACGCAAGTTTATCTCGTGCAATCATTAGACAAGAATGAGCGCCCTACTAAAGAAAAGTGGATGAACGGCATTCGTTGGTTTGGTTTTTCGGAAGCGCTCGATGCGATAGAATATGCAGATATTGAGAAACTTATGCTTATTGCTAAGCGAAAAATACGAAGTGGGGATTATTAATTAATGAATAAAGAACAAATTGACGCATACCGCGAATTTGCCAAAAATAAATTAAACATTGAGTTCGCGGATATAAATTTGCTGATTACAGCACTGACACATCGTTCATATGTTAATGAACATAAGAAAACCGTAGTAGAGCATAACGAACGTCTAGAATTTCTTGGCGACGCCGTCTTGGAACTAGTCACCTCAGACTTTCTTTTTCGTAACTATGATCAGCCAGAAGGCATTATGACTAGCTGGCGTGCGGCTTTAGTTAATACTGAATCGAACGCGGCTAGCGGCGAAAAGCTTGGCTATGGATCACTCGTGCGTTTGAGCAAGGGTGAAAAACATGGCTCGGAGCGTGCACATCATGTCATTATGGCGGACTGTTACGAGGCGATTATCGGCGCAATTTATCTAGATAAAGGCTACAAAGCTGCCGAGAAATTTATCCAAGATAACACCCTTGTCAAAATCGACGAGATTCTTGAGTCGGAATCTTGGCGCGATTCAAAATCTTATCTACAAGAACTCGCCCAACGTATCGATGGTGTCACGCCGGTCTATCGCGTCATGAAAGAGGAGGGGCCCGATCACGATAAAACCTTTACGCTTGGCGTATATATTAACGACCACCTCAAGGCGACTGCAATCGGTCACAGCAAGCAAGAAGCACAGGTGAAGGCGGCTGGGGAAGCTATCCGCAAGTACAAAAAAGAACATCCGAAAGAGACAAAGACCGAATACAAAAAGCGCTAATCCATAACCGAGAAACCCCGCTAAAAAAGCGGGGTTTGTCAGTAAAAGGTGCCTAAAGAGGTATACTTGTCTAATAGATAGAAATAAGATATAATAATCAAGATAAATTAATTAAGGAGAATTATGCTTGCGATTCGCTTACAGCGTAATGGCCGTAAAGCTTTACCGCTTTACCGGATAGTCGTCCAAGAAGCGCAACGTCACCCTCTTTCGGGTCGTATCGTCGCTCAGGTCGGCAGCTACAACCCACATACTAAAGAAATCAGCCTCGATAAGGAAAAGGTTGAGAAATATCTCAGCAATGGTGCTCAACCAAGCACTCGCGTAATCCGTATTTTAACCAAAGAAGGTATCAAAATGCCAAAATGGGTTAAAATGCCAAACGAGAAACATGCCACTGCTAAGCACGCCGACAAGCTTCGTAAGAATCAGCCAAAGGAAGAGCCGGCTACCGAAGAAGCAGCCGAAGAAGCTACCACTTCTGAAGCTTAGAATCCAGAATGTAAAAGATGTCGTTCGTAAAAGGGCGGCATCTTTCGATTGACGCATTGTGTTTTTATGATGTAATATGTATACATACGGAAACTTCGTATAGTTTTTTGTTGGACACACTCTTGAGAAAAAGGAGGAACTCAATGGTAAAAATAATAGTGTCAGTAATAGCAATAATTGCCGTCGTAGCTTTCTTTATCGTATTTGATGGACGCAAAAAACGCCCGCAGAAGGCCGGCGATTTGTCCGGCGAACCTATAACCAAAACTGGTTCGAACGAGGAGCCGGATTGTGAAGATGGTGACAAATGGCAGCCTAACTGGTTCGATATGGGGGAGGATGAGCTAGGCAGGGCAGAACTCGCCGCACTTGAGCGGAAAAACAAAATTTGATAACTAATTAATCTTTTCAGTCTTGCTCTTTGCCACTAATCTGGGGCGGGGGTACGCGATGTTCAGTGCTTTAGCCAACTATACGACGATCCCTGCGCCATCTCGGCGCAGGGCTTTTTCGTGTCAAATAATCTTGGGCGAATTTGTCATATTCGCATAAAATGTAAAATACCGCTCGCCACAATGTCAAAAATGCCAGAGTGTTATATAATAAAAGCATAAATAATTAAAAATGGAGAACCTATGGCTACTATAGACCAGCAATTCGTAGAATACATTGTAAAGACTCTAGTAAACAATCCAGACAAAGTTAGTATCGATCGTACTATCGATGAAAAAGGCGTGCTTCTTAGCCTCGAAGTAGACCCAGAGGATGTCGGTCGCATTATTGGTCGTCGTGGCGCAACCGCTCAAAGTATTCGTACGCTTTTGCGTGCTCTCGGCACTAAGAATGATGCTCGCTACAATCTTAAAATTGTAAACAATGACAATTACGAGCCGGCCAAGCATGACGACGACGCGCCAGAGGCTGATGATGATGAAGTTGAGGACGATAACAGCGAATCTACCGTAGAGGAAGGTAGCGAACTTGCAAAAAAGACCCGCGCAGAGCTTGCGGATTTAGACGATTTGGATATATAATATTGTTAATGCTTTGTTCGGGCATTAAGCTAACTGCGAGTCAGCTTTATAACATAAAAAGTTGAGAGCTTATATGTCAAAAAACCATCCCCCCTTTCAGAGGATGGTTTTTTGATGTTACTCTATTCCTTCTTGGCAGAGTTGTCTATTTTTGCCTGCTTATCGTTAGCTTTCTTGAGCTGCCAAATTACGACCGCAATCAAGCCGATGCCGATAATGCCTAGCCACAAGTAGCTCATGCCGCCCGTTAGTTCAAAGGCAATCAATAGAATCTCAATCGAGCTAAACCAAATCATCCAATTTTTCTTCCTAAAGACGCTATAGAGCAGTACGCCCACCTGTTCGATTAAGAACAATAACGGCCACAGGATACCAGAGTTCGCAGAATAATCTTCGAGACAAACGATGGTCATGATTAAGGAAAACGCAATATAGCCAACAATATAACGTGCGGGGCTTTTCGTTTTGTATAAATATTTTGACAATATATGCGCACCGATCATTGTGCCACCTAAGATATGCGCATCGATTGCGCTTAGCGTGGTAGCTAATGCGTGCCTTGAGCCAGCTCCGGAAAGCGCGACGTTATCTATGACGGTATCTGTTATTAGGAATAGCGAAATAGCGAAGGTATAGACGGCCGTTTCGTAGAAACAAGGCATTTCCGTAATGAACGCGAATAAGGTTAATATGCATGTCGTAATCAGAAAACCAACATAACCAACCTTAATATCAATCGCCGACACGATAATCGCAAAACAGCTAGCAATTACGCATGCAATACCCAACATATCCGCCTCGTGTTTTTGAATCTTGCGCAGGAAATAGGTCCCCAGCAGGAACAAGATTGAGATAATCGAATAGGCTGCAAGGTAAGCCCCGCCATCCCATACTGGCGATGCGATATATCCACCGATAATTGCAGGAACTATCATTACGCTGACGGCGGTTGCAATACTCCAAGTTACGTTCTTGTAATGTATCGCATGTATGATGCCGAGGATTGCGACGATGAGGCAAATTACTAACCAAACGGCAGCCATAGCGGCCGTAGTGAAGCCATGGCAAAGTGAAGGGGTAAAGAGAATACTGATAATAGAAATAATACTGACGGCATACTCTGAATCTCTGCTTTTTGTGGTCTTTTTGGGCGCGAATAGCGAAAGGACGATTTGTGTTGTAAAAGTGAGTAGCCAAATTATGGCGCATATCAAAGCCGAAGTAATATCGGGGCGAGCGCCTACACTAACCAGCGAAAAACCAAGCAGGTCAAAGGCAAGGGATACTATTACACTCTGTACTGCAAAACGTAGTAAGATTGTATGGCTTTGCATATGGCCACGAATCCAATAAGCCAGAGCATACGCAAGAAAGAAGATTGAGCAGACGAAACGCAATAATGGCGCGGATAGGTGAATGTCTGGAATAAAGAATAATAACAATGTTACCGCATAGGCAATTGGCATCAAATAAACGCCTAGCACATTTGTCGCTGACTTGAAGGCCGCAGGAAGATTCTTGCAATTACTCACGTGTAGTGTCATTGGCACTAATGCGGCGACTATTAGTGAAAGGTATGAGAAGTATAAAAATGCCTCGCTCCCCTTAAGCTTAAATGCCAGATATAGAGACCAGAATAACGGAGCGACGCATAGATAAGTAATATAGGCCATCACTGAGCTGTCGGTTATGAATGTACCAACGAGTGCTGCGACGGCAAGAGACATAGAAACACATAGAGGCATAATATTATCTGGCATGCCGAGCGAACTAAATGAAATCGTCCAAAGCGGAATCATACAGAGTGCGGAGTAAATAAACGCTTTGCCGACTGGGCGCAAATAATTAATGCGCTTATGAATGATGGAGCCGATTATATATATTAATATTGTTAAGGATATCGTTAATGGAGCTACGAAGCTATCGTTAACGGAATCCACAAAATAAACCGTCGCCAAAACAATCAAGAAGCTACCAATATATAGTAGCCAATTCCATTTCGCCATTGGGTTCTCAGGCTTTCGTTGCATTGGCGCTTTTTGCGCCTGCTTTGCCACTACATTGCCGGGGCGCCCCTTGTTTTGTTTTTTTCCTTTTTTGTCGTTAGCTATTAAAATAGCTGCCACTATCCCCCACGTAATTGGGTTGAAGATTACTAAAAATAGAATCCCCAACGCACCTATCCAAACATAATTCATATAACTCAAATTATAAATGCTTACGTTATTTTTTTCAAACCAATTATTATAATAAAAGTATTGATAAAGTTGTAAAAATGCGCTAAAATATTGTACTAAGAAGTAGTGTGCTTTAACTTTTTTGCTCGAACCGTACTGGCGAAACGGTTGAGGTTAAAGCGGGGATCTTCCGGCCAAAGTATCAACACTAAAAACAGCGAGGGAACGTGGCAAAATCTACAAATACCGCAAAGAGTGGTAGCCGGGTATCTTTTACCGAAGGCGACCAAGTTCTTCCAATACCAAATCTAACTGAGCACCAGACAAAATCCTGGGACGAATTCGTAAAATACGGTCTTCAGGAAGTCTTCAACGAGCTAAACCCGATTGATGACTATACTGGTCAAAAAATGAGCCTACGCTTTAAGGATTATTATTTTAAAGATCCTGTAGAAGACGACCGTACGGCTAAAGAAAATCTTACAACTTACGAGGCTCCACTACACGTAAACGTAGAGCTGACAAATAAAGTAACTGGCGAAGTTAAGGAACAGGATATTTATTTTGGTGACTATCCGTGGATGACTGATCGCGCCAGTTTTATCATCAATGGCACCGAGCGCGTAATTGTTTCTCAGCTAATTCGCTCGGCTGGCGTTTTCTTCCAGGCCGATACGGTTGCTGGTCATAATTATTATGGCGCAAAGATAATCCCAGGCCGTGGTGCATGGCTTGAGTTTGAGACTGACACCAAGGGTGTTATCTATGTCAAGATTGATCGTCGTCGCAAAGTCCCTGTAACAACTTTGCTTCGCGCGCTTGGTCGCAAGAAGACTGAGATTATGGCCGACTTCAAAGACATTGATACCGGCGATATTCATTACATTGAAAATACTTTCGAAAAAGATCCGTCCGATAACCAGGGCAGCGCTCTTCTCGAAATCTATCGACGCCTTCGCCCAGGCGATTTGGCAACCATTGAAAATGCGCGCTCTATGATTGATCGCACCTTCAATGATTATCGTCGTTATGATTATTCTCGTGTTGGCCGCTACAAGATTAATCAACGCCTCGGCTTCGATACGCCAAATGATGAAGTTCACCGCACACTACAAATGCAAGACCTAATTGCTATTATTCGCGAGATTATTCGTCTGAATAATACGCAAGATCCAGTTGACGATATTGACTCGCTCGCGAATCGCCGTGTCAAGCTTGTTGGCGAACTTGTACAACGCCAATTCCGCTTGGGCATGCTTCGCTTGCAACGCAATATTCTTGACCGCATGTCGATGAGCGATCCGCAAACTGTAACTCCATCGCAATTAGTCAACTCTCGTCCAGTTACGGCTGCCGTTAAGGAATTCTTTAGCAGTTCTCAGCTCAGTCAGCTTATGGACGAGACTAATCCGTTCAGCGAACTTTCGCACAAACGCCGTCTATCCAGTATGGGCCCTGGTGGTCTTACTCGCGAGCGTGCAGGCTTTGAGGTACGCGATACTCACCCTACGCATTATGGTCGTATTTGTACAGTAGAAACTCCAGAAGGCGGAAACGTCGGTCTTGTATTAAACCTAGCAACCTATGCGCATATTAATGACTACGGCTTCATTGAGGCTCCGTATCGCGTTGTGAAAGACGGTAGGGTTACCGATGAAATAGTCTACGCCGATGCTGCCGCTGAGGAAAAGATGGTTATTGCCGATACTAGCGCCAAGCTCGACAAAGACGGCAAATTTATAGACGAATACGTATCCGCTCGCAAGGCACTTCAACCAACGCAGGTTATGGCGAGCGAAGTAACACACATGGATGCTGCCCACAAAGAGATTCTTGGTGTCGCCGCTTCCATGATTCCATTCGTAGAAAAGAACCGCGTCGACCGCTCTTTGATGGCTTGCGCCATGCAGAAGCAGGCTGTGCCGCTCATTAAGCCAGAAGCTGCAATTGTTTCCACTGGTATTGATGGCGAAGTTGCAAAAAATCTCTCACAAATCGCCTACGCAGAGGCTGACGGGGAAGTTGTTAAGGCTGATTCAAATTCCGTTGAAGTGAAATATAAGAACGGAACTAAAACTTATAATCTAATTCACTTCATGAAGACAAATGACGACCGCTGTTATGATGAGCGCACTGTCGTCAAGCGTGGTCAGAAAGTAAAGAAGGGCGATGTCTTGATTGAGGGCGCGTCAATCGATAATGGCGAACTTGCTCTTGGTAAGAATATGCTCGTGGCCTTCATGCCATGGCGCGGCTATAACATGGATGACGCTATCGTAATCTCTAGCCGTCTCGTCCAAGATGATGAATTGACCAGTATTAACATTCGTGATTTTGACGTAGAAGTTCGCGAAACCAAGCTTGGTCCAGAACAAGTTACTCGTGATATTCCAAACGTATCAGAAGCTGCTCTTCGCCACCTTGGTGAAGACGGTATTGTAACTGTTGGCTCGGAAGTCCGCAATGGCGATGTCCTTGTCGGTAAAATTACGCCAAAGGGCGAGCAAGAGCTCAGTTCTGAGGAGCGCCTCCTTCGCGCTATCTTCGGCGAGAAAGCCAAAGATGTTCGCGATACTTCCGTTCGTATGAATGGATCTGATGGTGGCAAAGTCGTTGGCGTAAAAATCTTCACCCGCGAACAGGGCAATGATCTCAAATCTGGCGTTATTATGCAGATCAAGATTTATGTCGCCGAAATGCGCAAGATTAGTGTTGGTGATAAGCTTTCTGGTCGCCACGGTAACAAGGGTGTGGTAGCGCGCATTCTTCCAGTTGAAGATATGCCGTTTATGGAAGATGGTACTCCAGTCGATGTAGTGCTTAACCCGATGGGTGTACCAAGCCGCATGAACCTTGGTCAGCTCTTTGAGACTCATCTTGGTATGGCTGCTCGCGCACTCGGTTATCATGTCACGACTCCATCCTTCAACTCTGTATCTGATGAAACAATTTCCGAAGAGCTCAAGAAAGCCGGCTTCGAGCCAGATGGTCGCGTTAAACTCTATGATGGCCTCACTGGCGAGCCGTTCGAAGAGCGCATTACGGTTGGTGTAATGTATATGCTCAAGCTACACCACATGGTCGCTGATAAGATTCATGCTCGTTCTACT
>DEVX01000082.1 GCA_002363515.1 Candidatus Saccharibacteria bacterium UBA3225
ATTCACTGGGCTGTTCAGTCGTAGCAATGTTTAACCGCGTTGCCGGTGGCAACTACACAAAAGCTGCCGACATTTCTGCGGACATAGTTGGCAAGAATGTCCACAACATGCCTGAAGACGATTCCAGAATGCCCAACTCACTCGCCGATTTTATTGGCGATTGCGTCAACGACATCGCTGGAAACATCTCCGACCTTCTGGAAAGTTTCGTTGCGACACCTACTGCATGTATCCTTATTGCGATGCAGGTGTTCAAAAACAACCCGGAAGCACTCACCGCGGCCTGTATGTTGCCATTCATTCTGGCAGCAGGAGGGCTACTTAGTAGTATCATTGGCGTTAATCACATCATCGTCAAGAATAAGAAGCAAACTGCCTATGTTCATGTCGATGGCAAGCTTGTACCACACGAATACTCGCGTGAAACGAATGATCCTGGCGAAGAACTCAACCGAGCGACATACCTTTCGGCAATTGTCGTAATCGCGGTGGCTCTTTATGGCGCACATGCAATTTTTGGAAAAGTCTCCGGCCTAGAAGACGTTTTTAAGATTGGATGGGTCTCGCCATGGGTAGCGGCCGTACTTGGTATGGTTAGCTCGGTAGCCGTAGGCAAGATTACTGAATACTACACTAGTATGAAGTACAAGCCAGTCAAACGGCTAGCCCAAATGGCAACCGAAGGTGAGGCCTTTGTGGTAACCTATGGTGATGCAATCGGAGCCCGTTCAGTGCTCCTGCCGGTACTTGTGATTGGCATTTCTATCATCTTGTCCGGTATCCTTTGCGGAACCTATGGTATCGCAATCGCAGCGCTCGGCATGCTGAGCTTCGTTGGTACGACAGTTTCGATTGACGCTTTTGGCCCGATTGCAGACAATGCAGGCGGAATTGCCGAGAGCTGTCATCTCGAAGAAAGCGTTCGTAAAATCACTGACGAGCTTGACGCAGTCGGCAACACCACCGCAGCTATCGGTAAAGGCAATGCGATTGGTTCAGCAGCTTTTGCAACTGTTGCGCTCATCATGTCCTACATCGGTAGTTATCCCGCATCAGACTATAGCAACCCCATGGTTATCATCAGCGTAATTGTTGGTGGCATTATCGGCGGAGCATTAATTGAATTCTTCATTTCAATCCTGACCGAAAACACCATCAACTCCGCAAAACTGATGGCTGACGAAGGAGAGCGTCAGCTGAAGATTCCTGGAATCATTGAGGGAACGAAAAAACCTGACTATGAAAAGGTAATCAAAATGGCAGCCGATGAAGCCTTGCACTGCATGCTCCTGCCATCCATCCTGGCACTTGTTTCGCCTATCGTCTTTGGGTTCCCGTTTGGACCCGAAATCGTGCTCGGTCTCCTGGGCGGTAGCACCATTGTAGCAATTAGCCGTGCCATCTTTAACGGCAACTCTGGCGGCGCCTTCGACAACGCAAAGAAGTTGATCGAAACTGGCGGTCTGCCGGGCCATGAAAAAGGCTCTGCGGCACATAAAGCTGCAGTGGTCGGTGATACCGTTGGCGATACACGTAAGGACGTTGTGGGCGTGGCGCTTGATATCTTTATCAAGACCATGTCGACCGTCGCAAATACTCTGGCACCGGTTTTCTATACCTACCGGTTGTTCTAACTCCTTGCCCCTGGCTAATGCTGGGGGCTTTTTATATGTGCTATAATGGTTTTATGGCAAAGAAAAAGCTCTTCACGATCGATGAATTAAGAAATCTTTCTGCAGAGGAAATCATCGATAAAATGCAACACGAAAACTATTCGCTTCTTAATACGTTAGGTGCGGAGAAGCTCCGCAAAGAAATGGTGCCGGTTGGCAAAGCCTGCAATACTGCAATTAATTATTTCTTTAGCACCACCGGACCTAAAAAAGATCCAGTAAAACACGCTCAAGCTGCGAGAAGAAAATTAGTCAAAATCCTTTCAAAATTAACTCCTGGTTCATACGAAGGAATGCCGCATGACCAGAAAAATGGTTTAGTAGTTGGTTTTAATCACCCATCACTCGGCGAGATTGCCCGTATATTATTAATGAAGGTAGATATTATGGGCGAAAAGCCAATGTATTTCCCGGTGAATTTGCCGTGGTACGAGGCACTCGCACCGAATTATGACCGGATCAAGAAACTTGGAATTATCATCACGCCGACGATTACTCCGGCGACGTGGGGCAAGATTGGTCTTAAGGAGGGCACCGAATTATATGAACAAGCCAATCGTTTAAAACGCGACTTTCGCGATGTTTATACCAAGATTTCGCATGATGGCGTAAAGAATGGTGGTGTAATTTTCGTAGCACCATCCGCCACACGCCAAGCGACCGTATTTAAGACTAAGGCTGTCTATGATAAAAAAGAAGATATTATCCCAACCATGTCCGTTCTAGCTTTGAAGCTTTATCAGGATAAAGATATTAAATGCGATTTCTTACCAATGGCAGTCTTGCCGCCAGAAAAATATAAGCGTGGCTTAAACTTTCGGAAAAAGTATAAACTGATTCCGGGCGAAATGATGACCGCTGACGAAATCAAGAAGAAGTATTTCAAGACTAAAAATCCGAAGCGACTCGAGGGGTTTGATTACGATTTTCACATGCGCATTGCCAAGAAACTCCCGAAAAAGTTTTGGTATTAAACATTCGTTCGTGCTATAATCATAAGCATAATGCAAGACGAACCGTATTTTTATCATCCGCTCGAAAATATCGAGGATATTGATGATTTTGAGACCGCCGTTAATAGAACGCATTTGACGAAGAGCTTATCGCCGGAACGTCCATACACTTATTGGACACTCGAGATTTACGATCAAGAAAATGGCATTCGTGGTGGCGGTGGCTTGGGTGTTCTTGCTGCTGATACGCGGCGCGTGGCTGAACAAATGGGTGTACCATTTGCCTTAATCACGCCGTTTTATCCAAGTGAAGGCCATCAGAAAATGGATGGCAATCGTGTAATTGACGAGCATCGTCCGGTTGACTATCGTAATTTTGGTTTTAAATATATTGATTCAGTCAACATTAAATGTTGTGGCACACTCTGTCATCTTGATGTAGTCGAGAAATGTTTCCGTTCGTCACGAATTATTTGTATTACGGAGCCGAACTTTGGTGAGCTCTATTCCGGCATGAGCGGTTCGGATCATCGTTTATATCAGGAAGTTTCGCTTGGGTTTGGTGGCTATGCTGCCCTTAAATTACTTGGGCTCAAAC
>DEVX01000052.1 GCA_002363515.1 Candidatus Saccharibacteria bacterium UBA3225
TGGACGCTGACGGTCGAAAAGTTTATCAACTTCCTGTCAGACAAAGTTTTGCCAGATGGGCGTTTTGCCGAGCGTATTGACGACGAAATGCGCGAGAAAATTGCAGACGGTCACAAAACGATTAATGAGGCGAAGGATTTATTAGTCGGACCGCACCATTATCGCGCGCTGATTGAATCAAACTTGCCGGCCGAAGGCGATCAGACTTTTGCCCTGATTAGTGATTTGAAGAGCGAGCTTGGCCCGCGTAATAAAATCGATTATTACATGGTGGGAGATTCTGCGATGGCTTATGAAATGTCGCAAACATTTAACGACGAGATGAACTTCATTACGGTCCTTACTATGCTGTCAATTTTCGCGGTGGTCGTTTGTACATTTAAATCATTCTTCGTATCAATGCTGCTGGTTCTCGTAATTCAGTGCGCGGTCTATATTGTAATGGCCTACCTATCGCTAACTGGATCAAGAATTTTCTTTATCGCACTAATTATTGTTCAATCGATTTTAATGGGTGCAACAATTGATTATGCAATCCTATTTACTTCATATTACGTGGAGAATCGAAGCTATTTCAAAATGAGCATCCGCGATGCGCTGATTAGTACATATAATCGTTCAATAAACGCCATTCTTACGTCGGCCTCGATCTTAATTATCGTGACGGCAATTGTAGGCAACTTAGCGACGGCGATTGCAGCAGCTGTATGTCAGGCAATTTCCTTAGGAACTTTCTGCGCAACTTTAATTATCTTAGTCTTATTACCCGCGCTGCTAGCGACTTTGGATAGGTTTATCGTAAAAAGTCCACGCGAAAATATCGCCAAGTCTAGCAAAGGCATTCGAAGATTATTAGATAGTTTCAAATCATTATTGTAATTGATCGTACACTTCGTCTGAAACCGGTTCGCACCATTCGTTCGACGTTTCTTCGCCAGGTACTTCGATCGCAATATGCGAGAACCACGAATCTTTCTTTGCGCCAGACGAAGCGTAAAAAAGTATAAGAAATCGTCGCAAAAACTGGCGCCGATGAATTTAAAATTGAGCCAAAAGACAAATATCCGGCCGTCTATAAAGAAGCTATCGAACGTGCAACTGAAGAGCGCAAGACGAACGCGCGTCCAGAATATGTTGATGACGTAGATATTACTAATTACGATACGATTTTCTTTGGCTATCCAATTTGGTGGGGCGATATGCCAATGATTGTTTATAATTTCGTCGAGAAACATGATTGGAACGGTAAGACTGTAATTCCATTCAATACGCACGAGGGTTCTGGTAATGCCGGCACTTATGATATTCTAAAATCTAAAATGGCCGGTGCGACACTAAAAGGTGATGGCTTTAATATGTCTGGCTCCACTGCGCGCACAGATGATGGTATTAAAAACTTGGATAATTGGCTAAGCGGTCTTGGTTTTAACTGAAGAGAGAATGAGGCACTAGACGTTGTGCTCGGCTTTGCATGGTAGCGGACTGGTGTATTGACCACCCCAAATGCACTGCGAAGATAGGAGTTTATAAAATCGCCAGAAAAGTCGTTTATAAGCCGAGCTAAGATTTTTTGGACAAAATATGGTTAAATATAGCCATAAACATGAAAAATAAAAAAGATAGCAAAAAATCTAAAAGTAGGAAAGTAAATAAGAAAAATATCATTCCATCGGTTATCATCGTAGTTTTAGCCGTTGTTGGAATAATATCTAGAGTAGCTTACGATAATTATTTTATGAGAACGAGGGGATTACCTCTATCAGAAAAGATGAACTATGAACCAGGAAATGCCGTATTTGAAGGATTGGAGAGAACAAGATATGAATTCTTCTCGAATAATAATCAAAAACTCGTCGGCTATAATTATCGTAAAACCGATAGCCCGAAAGCATTAATCATTTTCGTACATGGATTCGGTGGAGACCATAATTTTTATAAACCACTAATCAATTCCTTAACCAGTCGCGGCTATTGGGTATTTGCATTCGACGCAACCGGAACGGGCGAGAGCGAGGGTGATTCGATGATTGGACTAGAACAACATACTATCGACCTAGAATACGCTTTAAAATTCGTTCAGAGCGAAGAAACGTTTAATAATTTAGAAATATCTCTAATCGGCCATTCTTGGGGTGGATATGCCGTAAGCGCAATTTTAAACCTAAAACCGCAGGTTAGCTCTGTAATCTCCATCTCTGGTTTTTCTAGTGCATACGATTTAGAGCTAAACGAACTTCAAGAAATGATTGGTGGGATTGGAAACCTGGCATTACCTTATCTAAAGCTAACCGAATTTACGAAGTTCGGGAAATATGAGAGCTTTACGGGCTTGAGCGGCTTTCAGAAATCCATTACTCCAGGCTTAATTATTGCGAGCGAAGACGATAATGTCGTCGCGCCAGATTTTGGCTATAAACTATATAAAAAGAATCTACCTGAATCGCGCCTAGAATATGTCGTCTTAAACAAGCGCGGCCACGCTCCATATTGGACAGACGAAGCCGTCGAAAAATTCTCTGAATTTATGGCATGCATGAATGATTCGTGCAAAGACGAAACCGAGCAGAAAATTTGGGACGAAAAGATTAGCGATATCTATCGCAAACATTCTTTAGATGATGAATACGACGTCAGCAAACACCCCGAAGCTTGGGCGGAGATTGTCGATTTCCTCAACTCTAGATTTTCGACGGAAATTTGGCAAAACTCAGTGGATGAAGGGATAATTGACAAAATCGACGATTTTATAACGAGAAATTTAAGGACTACTCTATTCTGATGCCGTGTGAGTTCTGAGGTATAGATATGTCAATGGTGCAGATTTCGTAACTTTACGTTTAAAATTATCTCAAAACTGGATTTTTAACGCAAAGTTTGATATAATAGAGGTATGATAAATCAAGTTACAAGAGATAGAATTAATGGCTTATCTGAGGAATACCGTAAGCTGGCCGCTAAGTATAAAGAAGCTATTAAAGAGATTACTATTTCTGAACTTCCGGAAATGGTTTATAACTCAAACGCCATTGAGAATTCTACTCTTACGCTTGAAGACACTGAAGATATTCTAATCCGCAATCAAATACGTACTGATCATGAAATCCGCGAGATTTACGAGGCCAAAAACCTGGCTAGCGCCATAGAATACCTGATGGATAATCCAGAAAAAGAGATTTCCGTAGAGTTAATCTTGAAATTGCACAAAACCCTACTTACAAATATTTGTGACGAGATTGCTGGTCGTTTTCGTTCCGGTAAAGAGTGGGTACGTGTCGGTACACATATTGGCGCTAACCCAGAATTCGTAAATGGTTTTATGCATGATTTGATTAGAGATTATAACTCCGATAACGGCAAATATTTCTTGGAGAAAATTGCCTACTTCCACGCAGAATTCGAAAACATTCACCCATTCGGTGATGGTAATGGCCGCATTGGACGCCTGCTCACGAACGAGCAATTAGACATGCTTGGCCTGCCACCAATCATTATCCCGAACAAATCGAAATTCGATGAGTATTACCCTGCTCTTGACGAATATGCAAAAACCAACAAAGCAAATAAGCTAACTGGGCTATTTGCGAGCCTTTTGATCGAGGCGCTGTATCGCCGTATTACTAAGCTTACAGCCAAGAAAATTATTCCAGTTGCCGACTGGGCCAAGAATAATGGCATTAATCTCCAATCTGCAACCAATAAGGCTATTCGCGGAACCATTCCCGCCTTTAGGATTAGAGGACATTGGATGATTGATGGAGAATATCGAGGACAAGTTGATGGTAGCTAAGAAAACAAAACGCAGTGAAATCATAATAGACTTAATAAAAAATAAGACTTCCGTTTCCGATGTGCTACAGCGTCAATGGTAGATTTACACCCGATGGTATAATTGAAGTAGTAAACAAGGACTTTTTATGCCAAGACCACGTAACAAACAGGATTTATTAAAAGCTGGTGCAGAATATTACGCCAAGCTGATTGAAATGGCGGATGGGATGAGCGAGAAAGAAATGAATACTGAGTTTGATTTCTCAGGCGATCCAAGCAAAAAAGAACGCCATTGGGGCCGCGACAAAAACTTGCGCGATATTTTGGTGCATTTATACGAATGGCACCGAATGC
>DEVX01000016.1 GCA_002363515.1 Candidatus Saccharibacteria bacterium UBA3225
CTATTGTCCTTGGCGTCAACGAAGATGACGTTACAGTTGATGACCAAATCATTTCCAACGCATCTTGTACCACTAACTGTATCGCTCCTGTTATGAAAGTTCTCGAAGACAACATCGGCATCGAAAAAGCGATGATGACCACCGTTCACAGCTATACTGCTAGCCAAAAGCTTCAAGATGCTCCAGCTAAGGATATTCGCGAAGCTCGTTCTGCTGCCGAAAATATCGTTCCAACCACTACTGGTGCTAGCAAGGCTGCCGCACTTACCATTCCTTCCCTCAAAGGCAAATTCAATGGTCTCTCCGTTCGCGTCCCTACCCCAGTAGTCTCCCTTTCAGACATTACCGCTGTTACCAAGCGCGACACTTCTGTCGAAGAAATCAACGAAATGTTCAAGAAGGCTGCCGCCGACCCATATTATCAAGGTATTCTTGATGCAACCGAAGAAGAACTCGTTTCAATCGATTACCGTGGCAATTCACATTCTTCTATCGTCGACCTCAAACTAACCGACGTTATAGGTGGCAACCTAATCAAGGTCGTCGCCTGGTATGACAACGAGTGGGGCTATAGTAATCGTCTCGTCGAATTAACTGTCGACCTCGGCAAACTGGGCCAACAATAAAATGCATGTTTTCCTCGGCGCCGACCATCGTGGCTATGAACTAAAGAGCCAAGTTATTAATTGGCTAGAAACCGAATCGATCCCTTATACCGATTTTGGTGCTTTCGATTACGACGCCGAGGACGACTATAACGACTACGCAAAACAAGTAGCAAATGCTATCTTGGAGTCGAACGATCTTTCGGCCTTTGGCATACTCATTTGCGGATCCGCCCAAGGAGTTGCAATGCAAGCCAACCGCTTCAAGGGCATTCGCGCCGCCATCTGCCATTCTGCAATGGATGCACTCGAGACACGCGGCCACAATGACGCAAATGTACTATGCATATCGGCCGACCAAGATAGTGATAAATATCCCGAAATTATCAAAAGCTTTTTGGATAGCACCCCAATCGCTAACCCAAAATATCAACGCCGAAATCAAAAACTAGACGAGGATTAATATGGCAATAACCACTATCGCCCCCAGCATTCTCGCGGAAACTCCCGCCAACTATAAACAATTAGTCGAACGGTACTATCCCTTCGCCAAACGCGTGCATATTGACATATCCGACGGCACTCTGACTCACAGCAAAACGATTGCCGAAACAGCAGTATGGTGGCCGAAAGGCTGGACGGTCGATATACATATGATGACCATCGAGCCATCCAAGCATATCGAAAACATCTTAAAACTTCACCCCAACCTGATCATTTTTCACGCCGAAGCGCGCGACGATCTCTTACCGCTCTTCGATACCCTCAAGAACAACGGCATCAAAGTAGGCGTTGCTATCGTACGCAGCGTTTATCCGGGCAGCATTAAAGCTATCCTAAGTGCAGCCGACCATGCATTAATCTTTTCCGGCGAACTCGGCAAATACGGCGGCAAAGCAGATCTACTACTAGGAGAAAAAGCGGCTCTTATTCAGGATATTCATCCCGGCATTGAAATCGGCTGGGATGGTGGAGCTAATTTAGAGAACGCTCGCGAACTTACTCATATCGGCATATCTGTCATAAATGTCGGTAGCGCTCTTAGTAAAGCCGAAGACCCAGCAAAAGTATTCGAAGAACTCAATAAGGAGACTGAAAAGGAGGATCCAATTTAATGGCACGTATCGTTAGCGTAGGAGCAGCCCTACAAGACGTATATCTTATCGACCATGACGACTTCGGTACAAACAAACGTGGCTTTTTTAATCAAATCGAACTCGGCACAAAAGTAGATATCGATAAAATTAAATTTAGTACCGGCGGTGGCGCCACAAACGCCGCCACAACTTTTGCCCGTTACGGACACGAATCAATTTTCATGGGCTGCATTTCAAACGATCCAGCCGGAGCAGCCATCATCTCCTCTTTCGACGATGAAGGTATCGACAATAGCTACGTCACTTATATATCCAACATCCACACAGGTTATTCCGTCATTCTGCTAGCTCCAAATGGCGAACGCACAATCCTGACCTGCCGTGGCGCATCGGCAAAATTCGACGCCATCAATCCGGATGACTTAGACTCCATCCACCCAGATTGGATATACGTCACTACATTTCGTGGCAACATGAATATGCTCGACCAGCTATTTACTAAAGCGCACTCGATTGGTGCTAAAATCATGTTCAACCCTGGCAATTTGGAACTAGACCACCAGCGCAAGCTCCTCGGGCTATTGTCAGATGTTAATGTATTAATCGTTAACAAAAATGAAGCGAAGAAAATTGTTCAAGGTGCTATGCTTTCCGAAATTGTCGCACGCATCAAAAACTACGTCCCTGCCGCCATCGTTACAGATGGCAACCAAGGTGCAATCGCCTCAGACGGCCAAGAAACTTATCGCATCGGCCTCTACGAAGATGTAATCATCAAAGATTCGACTGGCGCCGGCGACGCTTTCGGCTCCGGCTTCCTCGCTGCGTATTCCGACGGTCGCAGCTTTAAGGAATCGTTGGTCTTTGCGTCTGCAAACTCCACCTCTGTGGTACAAAAAATCGGCAGCAAAGCGGGTATTATTAATAAAAATGTTAAATTACACAATATGCCAATACAGGAGATACGTTAATGGATGAAGCTATTACAAAATGGCTAGAAGCAATCGCAAATGAAGAATTAAACCCCGAAGACGTCGAACGTTCTCTACGCTATGCAAAAGACCTAGAGCAAGGCCTCGCAAAAATACGCACCTTCGCCCAGGGCGTAGCTATCTTTGGATCAGCGCGTCTTCCAAAAGAGAGCAAATGGTGCAAACTCGCTCATGAACTTGGCTACAAATTAGCGCACAATGGCCATCCAGTTGTTACTGGCGGCGGCCCCTCCATCATGGAATCGGCCAATCAAGGCTGTTATGAGGGTGGTGGACGCAGCATTGGTCTCAATATTCAGCTTGCACACGAACAACACATTAATCCCTACGTTACCGACCAAATGGAATTTCATTACTTCTTCGCTCGTAAAGTTATGCTCACGATGAGCTCAAAAGTCTACGTCTTCTTCCCTGGTGGTTTTGGAACGCTCGACGAATTCTCAGAAATCCTTATTCTTATGCAAGAAGGCAAGATGCCCAAGATGCCAATGTTCCTCATCGGTAAATCATTTTGGAAGCCACTCGATCATTGGTTCGAATCAAAGATGCAAAAAGGCCTCAAAACAATCAATTCGAACGACCGCAAAATCTACAAAATCACTGACGATATTGACGAAGTTGTAAAGGCCGCCAACCGAATTGGGCATCGCAGCATCTACGACAACCTCTACAATAATCATCGACCATACAAGCAAATCTAATTACCAAAAATACCCCCAACAACAAGGGGGTATTTTTTATAACTACCGCTCACTTAACAACTACGCCCTCTTTTCCAAAGACACTTACAAGCTCGTCGACGAGTGCTTTTTGTGGCTCGCAACGAAACGGCATTCGCATCGCTTTCTTATCTTCACCAATTACTAGTATTACCTCAGAAAGACCCGGATAAACCGCGCAACTCTGCTTCAAACTAATTAACGCTTCCTTATTAGAGGGATCCAATACGCGCACAAACACCTTCTTCGGCTTAATCGGTTGAGCATTTATGCCACTCTCGCTAGTCTTAAAATGAACCGTCGGCTTGTCGCCACCACCACGACGAAAACCGCCACCGCCACCATTACCGTGTCCGCTATTCACATTTGTTGCCGCCACTTTACTTCGCGACTTTTGTGCCACACCCTTAGTTGGAGTTTTTAGCTTTGCTCCAGTTGACTCGTAATTTTCTAACTCCTCATCGGTGATAACATCTATTTCTTCAGCATTTATCTTCGCTTCGTCTGTTTTATTCCCATCACGATCGGAAGCATTAACTTTGCCCGTTACCTTTACGACGGCATCCTGAACCAACTTCGCACCCACTAATTCATAGGTCTTCGGGAAGACTATCACCTCTATTTCTGAAACCTTGTCCTCAATCTTCACGAAAGCCATCTTCGAACCACTCTTTGTTACTAAAGAACGCACATTCGTAATGATACCTCCAACTATTACCGTCGCTCCGTCAATTTCCGGCTTAATCTCACTAATTGGCATTGTTTGCTCTTCAAAATAAGTATCATACTTATCTAGAGGATGCGCCGAGATATAGAGCCCCATCAGGTCGCGCTCCCACATTAACTGTTCTTTATCCGAATATTTCGTCGGCGCTGGTTGAATTTCTACTTCCGGAACCTCTGCCGCCGCACCCATAGCACCGAACAAATCCGTCTGGCCATTTGCGGCATCTTTTTGCATCTTATTGCCGTAAGCCTGAATTTTGTCCAAGTTGAACAATAAGTCCGAGCGATCGCCAAAGCAATCGAAGCCACCAGTTTTAATTACAGATTCCCAACTCTTCTTATTAAACTTCGCCCCCGACACGCGCTTCGCAAAATCGCATACTGACTTAAATTTGCCATTTTTGTCGCGCTCGTCTATCACATCTTCGGCCAAAGCCTTGCCCATACCCTTAATGGCCGCTAAGCCAAAACGAATTGTCTTAGTTTTACCTACCGTAGCAAAATCGGCATAAGATTCATTAATGTCCGGCCCAAGCACCTGAATTCCCATGTGCTTACACTCAGTCATCTCAATCGCCAAACGATCTGTCCAACGCATATCTGCCGTCATTAATGCCGCCATGAATGCTTCCGGATAATAAGTCTTCAGATATGCCGTCCAGTATGCCACCAAAGCGTAGCATGCCGCGTGGCTCTTATTAAAACAGTAGTTAGCGAAATCGAGCAACTGATCCCAGAAAGTTTCTGCTATCTCTTTAGTCGCACCACCCACCTTCACGGCGCCCTCTACGAATAGCGGCTTCATTTTGTTCATCAAGTCTACTTTCTTCTTACCCACCGCCTTGCGCAAGGTGTCTGCCTGGCCACCCGTAAAACCGCACCATTCCTTCGAAGCCTGCATGAACTGCTCCTGGTAAATCAAAATGCCATAAGTATTCTTCAATGAATTCTCAAGTCCGGGGTGTAAATACGTAACTGGCTCTTCGCCATGCTTACGTTTGATAAAGCTCTCAATAAACTGCATCGGACCAGGACGATATAAAGCGTTCATAGCGATTAAATCATCAAAAGCCGTCGGTTGAAGTTCACGCAAATAACGCTTCATGCCCGCAGATTCAAACTGAAATACGCCCGTCGTATCTCCCCTTCGGAACAAGTCGTATACATTATCGTCGTCTAATGGTATCTTGTTCATGTCTATCATCTTGCCATGAACTTTCTTAATGATACGTAATGCCTGCTGGATTACCGAAAGGTTCGATAGGCCCAAAAAGTCCATTTTAAGTAGTCCAAGCTCTTCTACCTGCGGACCAGGATACTGCGTTGCAAGTGGCCCCTTAGCCGAAACTTCTAGCGGCATAAACTTGACCAAATCGTCTGGTGCAATCACTACGCCACAAGCATGCACGCCGTGCGAGCGAATCGTCCCCTCTAGCCGCATCGCTAAATCAATCACTTCTTTTGCGGTCGGATTAGTCTCATATTCATGTTTCAAGTCCGGCTCATTCACAATCGCATCTTTCAACTTTACATGATGCCCCATCACCGGATCCGGCACTAGCTTCGCAATTCTATCCGCCTCCGCAAATGGTACATCAAGCACCCGCGCCACATCGCGCACTGCGTTCTTCGCCATCATCTTACCAAAAGTACAAATATTGCTTACTCTGCCCTTACCGTACTTTCGCGTACAATATTCAATCACCTCATCGCGACGGTTATCCTGAATATCCGTATCAATATCTGGCATCGAAATACGGTCTGGGTTCAAAAAGCGCTCGAAGAGCAAATCGTATTCCAGCGGGTTTAGGTCTGTAATGTGGATTGCATATGCCAATAGCGAACCAGCCGCCGAACCACGACCAGGGCCATAAATAATCCCCTGCCCTTTCCCCCAATTAATAAAGTCTTGCACAATCAAGAAATAACCATTATAGCCCATCTTATCGACGGTCGCTAGCTCATAATCAATACGTTCCAGAATCTCTTTCGATAATATTGGACGTATTTCCTCTACCGTCTTCGTTTGCGCCTCTTCCTTAGACATGTAGCCAAAACGTTCTGCCAATCCCCTAAAGACCATATTATCCAAATACTGCTTCTCCGTCTCACCGGTCTCAATTGGAAATTTCGGAATCAAAATCCGGCCCAACTCAATTTTCACATTGCAACGATCGGCAATCACTTTCGTATTACGAATAGCTTCCGGACAAGTCTTCTGCCAACGCGGAATTAATTCTTCTGGCGGAATCACATTCAACTGAAAATCCTTCAAAGTCATACGGTTCGTATCAGTAATGCGGCTTCCCGTACCCACACAAAGCAACACCTCATGCGCATCTTGGTCCTCATGCCTTAGATAATGGCCATCGCAAGTTACTACTAGTGGCAAACCAGTCTCTTTGCTAATCTCCATTAGCTTGTTATTTATCTTCGTCTGTTCCGACCAATGCGTTGGCGAATCCGGGTGCCCGTGATCCTGCATCTCTAGATAAAAGCGATCCTTATAAACTTCTGAATACCACTTAACTAGCTCCATCGTACGCTTATCGTCATCCGCGCGAATCGCCATCGAAATCTCCGAACCCGCACAGCCCGAGCAACAAATAATACCTTCGTTGTATTCTTCCATCACACGATGGTCTATGCGCGGCTTGTAATACTTTCCATCCGTCTCCGCAATTGTCATCAGGCGACAAAGGTTTTCAAAACCTTTTTCATTCATCGCTAGCAAAGTAATATGGAAACGCTCCTTGTCATAAGCCGGATCACGATCTTCTAGTCGTCTAGCAGCTACATAAGCTTCTAGACCTAATATCGGCTTTATTCCCGCGTCTGTTGCTGTTTTATAGAGGTCAATCAAACCAGACATTGTGCCATGGTCCGTAACGGCCACCGCTTCCATGCCCTTCTCTTTCACAAAATCCACCAGCTCATCCATTTTGGTCAAGCCATCAAGAAGCGAATAATGCGTATGGTTGTGCAAATGCACAAAATCACTTGGTTTAAGTTGTTCCTCCGTTGCCATATTTATATTCTACCACGAACTAAACTGAGCTTATGACTCCCTTTTTGTCTTGCCTATTAAAATAACTCTCGATATCGCACAAGCCCCACCTATAATTGTCACTACCCAAAAGATAGTCATCCATACCGGTTGTTCATATACCCACAAAAACGGATATGGCCCTGTTATCACGCGCATTATATTTAATATGATTGCTAGAATGCCATATATAAACGTAAAGCTCGCAGCCTTAATTGCATCAATGCCCTTAAATACTTTTGGCGCAAAACCAATAAAGGTCCCGAGGGATATCAACGGACATAATGTGTGCGTAAATAGCATCGATCCAGCAGTCAACACATACCACAGGTTGCCATACATCCACGATAAAACCAGTAACACTACTAAGAACGTTACCGTCGTCGCGCTCACTGCCGCATGAAAGACTCGCCAAGCGTATGCTGGCAAACCGCTCTTTTTATCCGACATTAAACACTTAATTGACTCAACAATATTAATACAAACCGCAATTAGCAGAAATATATTGCTCAATTGCGTGTAAAAAATCAAACTCTTATTGCCAATTTCGCCATAAACCTTACACAGCCCTATAAATTCAAAAATCAAGACCAATATATTTATGCCTAGAAAGCCCATCATCCTATTGCGCGCAACACTATTCTTTTGCATTTCACCTCCGTTACTATGCCATCGTTTTTCTTTAATTATGCAATAATTTTATCGCAAATTCCACTCTCTACCCTTACATCTTGACAAAACATAAGAACTTTGTTATAATTAAATCGTAAGCTAATCACACAAAAATAAACACCGGAGAAAAACATATAAGCGAAATAGCAAAGTTAAATACCGAGCAAGGCCCAAACGCTGGTAGTGAGTGGAATATCCCAAAGAACCTAGACGACGAGCCTAGCGCCAATCAAGCCCAGACCGACATCGAGACAGAGGCTAGCGCCGAACAAGAGCATGATCCGCGCGTCGAGTCACTTGCTATTCCTCTAGCTCGTGACTATGCCGAGAAGAATTATTCAAAACTCGAGAATGGCACATTTAAACCCGCCTGGCGTGGCAAGAATGACGAGAAGGCTTACGAAAACAAATTCCCAGAAAATCTAGTTCAAGAAGGCGCATTTGCAACTATCGAGGAAGCCAACGCCGCAGTCATCGATATTGCTAATACCCCATACGACCAATATTCCGAGTATTGGAAGGGTCAAAACCGCGGCGGGGCAGAATATCTCATTTCCTTACTAGATGAATTAGGCGCAGAAGAAATACTTAAACAAGATTTTGTAAGCGACGAAGATGCTCGTCAAAAATACGGAGATCTCGTACATAATAACTGGATTAGCCGTAACGAATGGGCTAAAGACCCTAACTATGGCGATCCAAAGCTAGCTGTGCCATACGAAGACCTAGATCCAGTTGAGCAACAAAAAGACATTGACCAATTAGTTATCCTCCAAAAATGGATTACAGAGCAAAACGCCACTGAGGATAACTCCGAACCATACTAGTACAGGCGAGTCAACATAAAAAATACCCCTAGTTCGGGGGTATTTTTTATTTCGCCGCTTCCCTCAAATAATAAAACCGCTCTACGTTCCCGAATCGCCCCGCCAATTCGTTATCGCGTTTTCTTACAACGATGAACTTATTCTTTTTTAGCCAGAACTCAAATTCCGCAATAATCTCTCGTCGCATCTTGCTATTCTTCACGACGCCATCTTTCAGCTGATGTTTCTTTGCTTCAAATTGCGGCTTGAGCATAACTAGATATTCCGTATGACTATCGGCTAATTCTTTCGCCGCATATTGCAGCACCTTTCGCAAACTCACAAAACTCACGTCGGCCATTATCAAATCTGGCGGCATACAATGAAAATCAAAGATATCCATCTTTTCGTATAATTCCACTCTTTGATCAAATCGTAATGGTGCCTTCATTTGATTGGTGCCTTTTTCGACGGCAATCACATGCTCTGCCCCATTCTCCAAGGCACATTGCGTAAAACCGCCCGTGGAAGACCCAATATCTAAAACTGTCTTCCCATGCAAATCAATCCCAAACGCTTTAATAGCATTACTTAGCTTATAGCCTGCCCTACCTACAACTTCCATTTATTTTATTATAGCAAGAAGCGGTTTTTTCGACTTCTGAATCTCCACTTTGGAAACATCGCTGATCATTTTATATTCGCCCTCGGCTTGAAACATCATTTTACTTGGCCGTCGAAATACTAAACAATCATATGTGCTTTCTTCACCAGGGATACGCTTAAAAACACTCCTCAGCATCATACTAGCTAAATGCCAGAATCTATTCATCCTGCCAGTACAGCTCAAAAAGTCTTCCTTAGATAAGTAATAATTACCGCCTCTCATCATTTTCGCCACAGACTTGCCATTTATCGCCATATAATCCGATGCTTTGTTACTCGGCAAAAAATCCCCATTCTTATCTCCCAAACTAAATTCCGGCATAAAACGATGCTTACGATGTTGTTTCAACCACCAGCGCACCAACACCGATAAGCTGAAAAATATTCTCTTCTTCCCTTTTTGCAAAGCCTTTCGAGTTTTTGGATGATCAAAAACCGCACAAGCCTCCGCAAACATACCAATCGTAAAATAACACATGCCGTAACGCCAATGTTTCTCGTTTATCTTACACTCGAGTGGCCAAACTTCTTGCACTTTTCCAGTCAATATTTCTTCGAGGCTTAATTTTCCAAACGTTCTCGCCGTGTCATTAAAATTCCCATAACCAAGTACGCCAATTCGCACATTTTCTCGATTCGACAGCATAATTCCATTAATTGCAATATTAGCCGTACCGTCGCCACCAGCCGCGACTACCAGATCATCATCCATCAAAATCTTAGCCAAACGGTGCGCATTATCGTCCACATCGGTATCTGCTACCTCAAACTTCCCTAGCATCCACCCTTTCAAACCGCGCAACTTGTTTATTACCTCTTCCTTTACGCGTAGGTAATGCGAACTCCTCGGATTATATACTAATATCAATCTTTTCATTTTTGTTCATACTCAAGCAAAATTGTGTTTAATTCTTCAACTTTATCATAATACTCCATTATTTCTTCTTCCGTTTTTCCAATTATGTCCTTCAACTTTACTTCGGCATATTTCTTTTGCAATTTTTCGCCCTCTTCTTCCAATAATTTGTAATTTTGCTCGAAGTTGTCGTCTTTCGCACTCAGCTCCTTCACCTTCGTGCGATAATCGCCCACTTCTTTCGCAAGCTTCGCTAAATAATCGTTTTCCGATTTCTCCAATGTCGCCAAATCCTCATCGCTCAGCTCCCCATCAAACATTACGGATAAATCTCGCTCTAACAAATAGACTGAATGTAGCTCAATGTACGTAAGAGCTACGACATCAACTGCCTTCTTAATCCCCTCATCCTCTTCCTTATTGATATCCAAAATCTTTTGTAGTAATGATTGTATGTCGCCATCTTTCGGCACTGCTTTCTCAAAATCATCCACTACTTTTTTATCCGCATCATTCAATTTTGCAGTCTTTATCTCGAGATTCAAAAACTTCTCTACTGCCTCTCGGCCATCCATCAACTTCAAAACTTCGGCCCGAACTTCCGTATAATCTTTCCTCTCATTTTCCGTCAATTTTCGACCCCAAAAAGCACCCAAAAATACCACCAACGCCACAACAAGCATCAAAATTACACAAAATACAATCTTAACTCTATTACTTTTTCTTTTTACCATCGCGTCACCCAGAGTTCGCTATCTAATGGCCAAGAATTCGCTTTGCACCCTCTTAATCCAGTCGATTGTTGCAACATTACCGGGGCTACACCGCCCACACCACAAGCAGAGCTATGATCATGCCCCAAAAAATGCCCAACCTCGTGATTAATTACCATCTGCCTATAGCTAGTTAAACTCAAACCAGCCGAATTATAACTGTCCGTAGCGCCCAGCCATCGCGCATCATTTATTAATACATAAGGATACACCGTACAGCTTAACTCCGCCGAGCAACCAGCATATTTATCTATCTCCGCCCCAGACGCTAACACCACATGCAATCTTCCGCCGCTCGATACTTTCGAAAATTTAACTCCAGCTCGTATCCATCCTTGACGGCTTGTTAACGTCTCTTCCACAAAATCAGCAAACTCATTCACGTCCCCTCTCAGAGAACCGCGGGAACTGATATCGAAGCTAACATTATATTTAACGGCAACTTTAGCACTCGACTCTTGTAGTGCCTTATATTCTGCCGATACTTTTTCCAGCTCAATCTTCCGAATCGCAACCTCGTGCGCAATCATTAAAGAAATCAAGCTTCCTATCATACTCCCCCTATTTTACTACTATTCTGCTTCTTTTTCTTCGACGCAAGGAATTATGCCATCAATTGCAGCTTTCTCTTCTTCCGTGGAATCCGTACAAGCATCAGCCTTTGTCGCATCAAAACCACCAAGCTTCCATTTACCATCAGCAATCTTTTCGTATAAAACAACTCTCTGCGTACCGCTTTCGCGATATATACCTAAACTTACAATCTTATAAACGCCGTTTCTAATAACAAAATTAATATTAGCGTCCGCTAAGTCTAGTTTGTAGCTCGCACCAAATTTCCCCGTTAACAAATCGTTTACTTCACTAAGATCTCCACCGTCCATAGGCTCGGTCTTGTCAATCTGAGTTATCGCATCAGCAAGATTTCCTACGCCCAACTTACCATAAATACTTTGCAACTCAGAGTTCAAGCCAGTCTTTTCACGATTCAAAGATGCAACTTCTGAGTTCTTAGTTACTACAATCATCAAGGAAACAACCAAACCTATCAACAAACCACAAGCTATCACAATCATGCAGATAGCCACGCGCTGCCAAAGATAATCGACGACTTTTCTTCCGCTCACAACTCCGTTAGCGTTCACGACATCGACTACATTCATAGGCACTGCGCCTGGATCTTGTTGAGCAGCCTGAGCTTGTTGCTGGACCATATTATCGTCATAATTCGCATAAGCTATATTTGGTCCACCAAAACCATCAAAATTCTGAGTCTGAGGGTTTGTATTCGCCTGTTGATTCCCTTGTTGTTGGTCGTTTTGTTGTGGATTCATTTTTCTCCTCACCAGAAGTACTTATGCTTACATAATAACATGTTTATTACAAATTAGTAACCATCTTACTAAAAGTAAGTCATCAAAAAAGCTCAACCAATTACGGTAAGCTATTCTGTTTGGCGGAGAGGACAGGATTCGAACCTGCGAAAGCCTTGCGACCTTACACGCTTTCCAAGCGTGCTCCTTCAACCACTCGGACACCTCTCCGTACTCCCTGTATTTTATCATTAAATGTCCTTTTTGCGAAGCCTAGAAAAAGCCCGCACCTTTCAGCGCGGGCCTATTGTGTATTTTTACGGCTCTACTAAACCAGCCAGCTCGACTTCATCGAAATCAAGCTCACGCCCAATTAACATGAATGGCCGCTCATAGCTACCATCATAGTCCAAAATCGGAACTATGCTGCGCGCTCTTACCGCATCGCAAGCATCCAGTTCATCGTCCGTCAGCCTACCACGTGGCGCAATACTCGCAAACATCTCTTCGCGCGCTTTTTCGTAAACCGCACTGTCTGCAACGTAAATATCGTTCGCATACTTTGGCGTAATCTTGAGCAGGTAGTTCGGCCCAAATATCGAGGGTCAATGGCATGTTATGTCTACATATCTTTCTGCATCTTTGCATTTCAGCTCGCCAGCCCAAATGAAGCCATCATAAGCCACCTCGGGCACTTCAACTCCACTGGTCAACCTCATCAGTCGATTACCGTCAGTATAGACATAGCGCTCCCAAAGCTCTAAAGATTCCAGATCTTTTTGGCCTTTTTCTACTCGCTCATATACTCGTCCATCACAGTAGGCATACGTATCCCCTAAAGGATGCTTAACCTCATCAAACGGAATCAGAGTCGGTAATTCATAGTAGGCCATAGCATTATAGTTCTCTCCAGCCTCCGGTGTCGCCAAAATTCGTTTCAAGATTTCTTTTAAATGCTTACTGAACTCGTAATATTTCTGTATCGTCAAAAAACTTTTAGGCTCATTGTCTTCCGCGGCATATTGACGACCCATATCATCGGCGTTCACAATCCATCTCGCACGTTTACTTGACCTGCCCGAATAGCTTCCAGAATACTCGAGATAAGTACGCGGCTCTCCACGTAGCTTAGCATTGACTTTGCAGCTATGCGCAAACTTATGTTTATCCTTTTCCCAATCATCGCCTACATAAAGATAAAACTGCGGCCCCGACTCATCCTCGAAAACGTTCAGAATCTCTTTACCGTACCAGATCTCATCAATAGCCGCCACATCATTATAGCCACCAGGTAATTTACCCTGCGAACGGCAAAATTTCACATAGAAGTCATTGCCTTCGATTCTGCACACATACGTATACTTCGAAAAGCCGTGCCCATATGTAGAGAACTCTACTTCCATTCCGGGGACTTTCCAGTTCCTCTTTTCTAAAGCTTTCACAATCTTTTCAGCCGTTGCGTCAAATGGAAACTGTCGTGAATGCGGCAAGAGCAAAAGCGGCCTATGTTCAAGTAGTCTCATAAAATACACCCCCTCTCGGTATTAAAGAACAGTTCTTCGCTCTCATCATTACGCGATAGTACAACTAGAACATAATTGTATCATAATTATCAATAATTGTCAATGATACTTTTTTGTCATTAGCATTTTCTTTATCTTTAAAAAACCTTTATAATTAGTACACGATGTCAAAAGAAAACAACGAAACTATCATCGAGCTCAAAGCCGTCACGAAGCGCTACGGTTTTGGCGACGCAGAATCTTACGCGCTTCACAACTTCGACCTCACCGTTAAACGCGGCGAATTCATTATGATTATGGGACCATCAGGGTGTGGTAAGACCACTCTACTCAATATTATTGGCCTTCTCGATAAGCCAACTTCAGGCAAATACCTACTAAACGGCAAAAATGTTGAAAAGATTCCTTCTCGCCGCAAGGCGCACTTTCGCGCTAAAGAAATCGGTTTCATTTTCCAAAACTTCAACCTCGTTCCGACTCTTCCGATTATTGAAAACGTCAGCCTCCCGCTGATCTACTCCGGCTATCGCAAAGCCCGCCGCCTCCGCATGGCGGACAACATCCTCGAGCATTTCCATCTCCGCGAACGCGAATACTACATGCCGTACCAGCTTTCTGGTGGTCAGCAGCAGCGCGTTGCGATTGCTCGTAGCCTTATCGCAAACCCAAGCATTATTCTCGCTGACGAGCCAACCGGCAACCTCGACAGCCGCAACAGCCACATCATCATGGAAGAACTCCAGGAGATTCACGCTGCCGGCAACACCATCATCATGGTTACTCACAACCCTGCCCTCACGACTTACGCTACTCGCGTAATCAACATGCTTGATGGTGAAATTGATACCGATATCAAGACGGTTGACGATTCCGAACTCCCACGCGGTGGCAAAAACGAAAAAGTTTCCGTCAAGGTTCTTCCAAATCGCGACAATGTCGAAATGGAAATCATTTCCGATTCCGAAGTTACCGTTTCTGGCGAAAACGTCAGCATTAAAGAAGAGCCAAAAGAAGAAAAGGCTCCCGCCAAGAAGCCGGCCGCCAAAAAATCGACGACCAAGAAGAAAAAGTCTAGCGCCAAGAAAGGAGGCAAAAAATGAAATTTCTCCTAAATACCCATTTTCACCTCGCCGTGGATAGCCTCCGCCAAAATCGCGGCCGCACTTTCTTGTCTGCCCTCGGCATCGCCATCGGCGTCGCAAGCATCGTCCTCATCATGTCTCTCACCGGTGGCATCAACCGCCTCGTCAGCACGAGCAGTGGCAAGAACAACGCCAATCTCATTTTGGTCCGCCCAAGCAACGGCAAAGAAGTTGGCGACAGCATCATCGACGAATTGACTCATACTAGCCAGTATTCGAAGTCAAACCTCACGCTCGAAGACGTCGAAACCATCAAAAAAGTCGAAAACGTCGAAAGCGTTGCTCCGATTGCTATTAGTAACGCCGCCATCAGCATCGGCGAAAAGGTCTACCAGTCAAACACAATCGTCGCGACTAGCAACGACCTCCAAAATATCCTCGACTTAAAGCTCAAAAATGGCCAGTTCCTCGATTATAGCCTCCGCGAAAACGTCGCGGTCGTCGGTTATGATTTTGCCATGTCGCTCTTCGGCACCACCGAAGCAATTACCCGCACCTTCAGTTACAATGGCCAAAAATTCATGATCGTCGGCGTCCTTGACGACATCAACGACCCGATTAATTACAACAACGTCGATTTCGATAACGCCATTCTTATCAACATCAAGTATGCCAGTACCTTCGAATCTTCAATTCAGATTCAGCAAATCGACATCCGCACCAAGACTACCGATGCGGTCGACAATACCAAAGACGCCATCCGCGAAAGACTCTCTGAAGCCAAGAAGGGCGACCAAAACTTCACTCTCATTTCCGGCAACGAAGATCTCCATCCGGCCGGCTCCATGCTCACGATTATCTCCGGTATGCTCACGCTCGTCGCCAGCATTTCCCTCATCGTCGGCGGCGTCGGCATCATGAA
>DEVX01000051.1:0-7113 GCA_002363515.1 Candidatus Saccharibacteria bacterium UBA3225
GCCTAGCGAACTAAAGGTCGTTAAAGCAGCTGCTGGCGCTTTCCGTACCAACAAAGCTTTCGACACGGAAAAAGCTATTTCCGAGCTCGGCACTGGCGAAGCGCTTGTTTCTTTCCAGGACGAGAAGGGTGCTCCAACCATCGTCGAACGCGTTACTATCTTACCACCCCAAAGCTCTATGGGTGCTATCAACGATATGGTCCGCATGAAGGTTATCAACAACAGCCCACTTTGCGGCAAATACGACGAAGCTATCGACAACGAATCTGCTCACGAAAAGATTGCTAAACACAACGAAGAAAAAACTGCCGCCGCCGAAGCGGAAAAACAACGCATAGAAGAAGAGAAACAAAAGCTAGCCGAAGCTAAAGAGGCAGAAAAACAGGCAAAGGAAGCAGAAAAACAAGCCAAAGCCGAGGAGCGTGCTAGGACTCTCGAAGAAAAGCAACAACTTGCTATCAAAAAGCAACAAGAAGCGCTCGAGGCAAAGAAAAAAGCTAATAGTATTGGCGGCAAAATTGAAAAAACTGTCACCACTGGCGTTCAGCGTGGGGTAACCAATGCTATCTCGAGCACTATCTCGAAGAGTATTAAAGGACTATTTAAATTTAAATAATGCTATCAAAAAGCATTTTTAAGACTCGGTTTTAAGTCCTAACTATCGTGTTGTTGCGGCTCTGATTCTCTCGTCGAGCTAGCCGTACCGCCAATAACACCGGAAACAGCGGCTGCTTCGGCTTGGACGAGGGTTCGATAAAACAGATTCGGAAGGTAGCTAATCACTGTCTTTTCAACGTCTGAGTAAATTGGCGTCTCTACGACAGAGAAAACCGGCTTTGCGACATCAAGATATACTGGATCGCCACCAATTTTGGTAGCATCTATGAGCCCACTTTCGGCCCATTTCTGTGCAACTCGGGTAATATACTCGCGAGCTTGCTGCGGCCATGTATCAATAGTACCTGGGTAGGTGTGAGCAAATTCACCAACTTGCCCTCCGGCGCCAGGAATAACACCATTACTACCAGGCACCATGCCATACGATGCATCTAATTGGTTCGCAATTTTAACGGCTTCAGATATTCTAGAAGGATCCCCGCCAAGATCAGTAAACGCTTCGCCCAAACCAGCCCCCTCATGAACATCAATTTTGCCAAGGTCAACTTCGTATTTTACCGGCGTAGTTCCTGTCTGAACCTGATCGACCTTAAAATCGGTTACCTTCAGCTCATGCTTAGTCCCAATTTGATCTGGTTTAGCAGTAGAGCGAGCTATATTATCGACATGAATGCCGCTAGCTGCAGCACCAATAGCAACACCAGTACCAGTAGAAACGGCCGTCTTGAGCCTATTACTGCGAAGATCCGCCCGATTAGCAGCAGCGTAATCAGACATAGCTTCCGAAGCAAGAGCCTCGGCCGTAATATGTTCACCAGACTCAACCCTTTCTTCTACGTTTTCGCCAACATTACTACCATAGCCACGAATTGCGCTAGTTTTAGAATCCTGGCGAGACATTAAGAAACCCGCCAATCCACCACGAACAGCCCCAGCAATAGCACTTCCAGCCGTATAGCCAAGAGAGACGGCTAATGTTCCAGCCGCAACACCGTGACCGATACCGACCGCAGCGACAGCTAAGCCAGCCGCAGCGGCAGCCACTAAGGCACGCTTTACCCACTTGTTGGTAATGATTTTACTAACTACTTTGCGACAAATAGATCCATTATCAAGAGCATCTATCGTAGCCTCTTCTAGTTCGGTACGCGCTTTGGCATATTCTTCAATCACTTTTGAAGTAACAGTGGTTTCAACATCGCCCACCATATCTGGATACCGTTCCTTCATCTTGGCCTCAGCCTCTCTACGAAGCTCTTCGCGTTTAGCTTCAATTTCTTCAGGCGTCTTAGTCGGGTGCTCTAGGTCGCCACCTGCAAAATCGATTAGTTTTTCGACATTCTCGGCTGCTAGCTTATCGGCCTCACCCTGAATCTCGGCAGATAGAGACTCATATCCAGCAGAGTATTCAGTGCGACCCAAATTAGATAAGTGCTCAGCAAGAAGCTGCTGGTATTCTTTTCTAGCTTCTTCAAACCTTTCACGCGTACCTGGCCCAGCGACAAGTCGACGACTTCTAGCATACAACTCTGCTAAATCGACAGTTGCTCGATGTAAGTCTTTTTTAGGGGCATCTTCCGTTTCCTTCGTGTCAGGAGTTTGCTCTGGCGGCAACGGTATCTCTTTTGGCGGTTCGGGGTTGTCTTCTGACGGACCTGGCGGCACTGGAACTTCCTTTTTTGTAACCTTTGCATAGTTTTCCATTGCGGAATCAATAGTTCCAACTTCGGCATAAACTCCATTTGGCATCTGAATACCTTCATTGCCAAGCATAAAAACCCCGCGTTGGACTTCGCCATTAGGTCCGCCAAACCTCACAGAACGAGCGTCCTGATTCGGGAATCTATCGTCGTTCGCAAGGGTAGCTTCTGGCCCGGCGCCAACAATAGCCGTCAACATATCGTCAATAACTTCACGCGGCTCAGCAAAACGCTTGCCTTCATCTTTTCTAATGAAATAGACCACCTCATCGTCGGTGTCTTCTTCGAGACTTTCTAGCGCTTTCTCCCGAAATTCTTCAAGACTAAGATAAGTTTTTCCAATTTCGACACCTCTCTTATTGTAGCCAAGCATTAAGTTCGAGGTTCTTTTTTCCATCCCTGAAGCGTCTGTGACATCCACCCGTTTATCTTGTCTATCTTCGCCCATCGGATTATCCGAAAGTTCAATCTTGGATATTTCATCTTTTGGCACAGAAATTGGCGTGACCTCTACGCCACTAAGACTATCCCATTCCGTAGACTCATTATTGCGACTAGCCGATGATAACCGATCAGGATTAGACATGTTGCTCACCTCGATTAGAATTTATTTGCATTTGGCTTTTTAGTAAATCAAATAATTTATGTTTCTCGTCTTTACCACCAACTTTTCGCAATTTAATGGCATCATTTTCTATAGTCTCTTCAGCAAAACAAAAACTTACAGGCTCCGTAGTTGTTACCAAGTAGAGAAACCTCTTATTGTCTTCTGTCACAATAACACTGAGGCAGACATATTCTTTATTGTCTGTTAATGTAATAACCTCACCTTTTTCTATTTCCATATCGCTTTTTCTAGCCTAGTACGGCTGCTTTAGTTGATAATATTTCATCTTTCATTTCAGACAGAGACGCAGTAACGAGATCCGTAAGATCGGGAAGATTGGTAGTCAGCCAATTAGCAGCCTGTTCTTCGTCGGCTATATTATTGAATTCTTCCATCTGAGCAGTAGTCAGTCTCTCGGAAATCTTAATAGTAAGCTTTTGCTGGGCAATCTTTTCCAGATTAGCGACAATTTCATCACGATTCGGCGCATTCTCTATGCCAATAGCACTAAGAAACTCGTGGTTGTCCGCGATATTAAACATTTTGACTCCTATATTAGCCTATATGTACATGATAGCATGCATATTTCTTCGTAAGCAAAGCTCCATATTTATAATTCAATAACAAAAAAATACCCTACGGGCATTTTCAGTTTATCTTGTGGTGATCCCGGAGGGAGTCGAACCCTCGATTTTCTGGATGAGAACCAGACGTCCTAGACCACTAGACGACGGGACCAATACCTGTATTCTAACAGAAACATTGCTCTTTTGCAAACCGAAAAAACATGGTATAATATATATAACGTCTAGCGGAATCAGCCGCGACGAATTGGGAGTTACTATCATAATGAAAACCATCCGCCGTTATTGGCGCATTATCTTTCCGATTTTCTTCGTCATTCTTATCTGGCATTTTTCGGCAGCTAACGGAGAAAATTCCAACAATCAATCGAGTACCTTTTCCACATGGCTCGGTATTTCTAACGCACTAGCTCGCAAACTTGCACACTTCGTGCTATTTGGTGCACTCGGCTATTCTATCTCTAGCTTCGTCAAAGGTTTACATTCCGCAGAATTTCCAAACTTTACTCTACTACTATATCCAATCATCCTCTGCGTCGCTTATGGCGCCATTGATGAAGTCCATCAGCTCACCATCATGGGGCGCAACGGAGCAATTAGCGACATATTCTTGGATTTTATTGCTGGCATATTCGGCACCCTAGTCTATATCGCCATCTTCTGTTTCTGGCGCCGCTGGCGCATTCGCCGACAAATCAAAAAAGTCTCCCGATAACAAAACCATGAAAATAGCCACCGCCAAAGCGGTGGCCTTTTTGTTAGGAGACGACATACCCTCTCTTCATTTTTGTTAATAACACAGAGAAGGTCTGCAATTTCACGTCGTGGCCAAACATAAAAGTACAGTCAATCTCCGCCATAACATCCATTACGAAGACTTCATCGACGGCGAAGGATACTCTTTCGCGATTTCTCGTGCGCTCGATTATCCGCCTGGCCAAAGCCGCCTCGAAATGCAAGAACCACCTGTCATCCAGTGTTATATTATCGACAACACAGAGCTCTTTCAGATGGTCTCGCCACTTTCCAACAGCCTCAGAGATATACTCTGGCCACTGCTCCTGCGGCACAAACTGGTAGCGAGGATTAATATTAAATCCACGTTCCTTCACCAAATCAACAATCGCCTGATACTGCTCTGCCTTTTCCTGATCGGATTTCTCTCGGTCAAAGCTGCCCAGAACCTTGATTATATGCCCGATATAGCGAACATACTCAAGGGTGCGCCTGTGACAGGGCCACATCTCGCCATCAGAGCATCTTACCCGATAACTCGAGGGGGACTCTTCGTCAACAAGGTCCACATACCGCTTGATAGCATCTGCGATTGCATATGCGAACCCCTCCTCGGATTGTTCGTATTCGTCAAACCTCGAGCAAGCCTGCTCGTAAATCCAGTACGTAATTACCGGCAATCCGGGGACGAAATCTCGATACTCGAAATTTTCCCGCATAAGACCACGCCAGACGCGTTCTGCAATATAGTACATATATCACCTCCAAAAGATCTATTCGACAATGAATCTATCCCTATATTATAGAACACTTGTGCTTTTTTGTCAATAGATAAGGACTCCGGAGCAGTAAAAAGCCACCAGTTCGACTGGTGGCCATATTTTTAGCAGGTAAGGGAACAACCCGCGCCCCGAGAATAATACACAACCTTCCGAAGCGGCGGAGTCGGCATTGTAAGCTCATATCCACTCGGCACAATCTCGTTGATTACGCTCGATACGAATGCGTCGTCAACGACCACAGAGGCCGAATTTGCCCCATCGTCGAGATAATAGCATAGCACCTGAACAATGCGCCTCTCGATGGCCACTTCCAAATGCCGCAGCCAATCGATAGGTAATTGAGCATTTACATTCTTCATTTGAAGACACCAATCGCTCGACGCATCGGCGATTTCGTCCGGCACAATCGCACGAGCGGAAACGTTATTATAGCCGTAATTGGTCAAACAACAACCATCATGGCAACCGTTTGCCTCATATGCTTGAATTTTTTTGCATACCGAGAAACAAAAGCTATCGTCGTTACTTAACGCCAACAATAACTCATACAAATGATTGGTTACCGTAGCGATGTCAATAGCCCGAAAAGCGCGCCCCTCCCTAAGCGCGTACACTCTTATTATGAAGCTGCTCTCCGTTGAGCGTTTGTCACATCTTGAATCGTGCTCTTTTGCAAAGAGTCGCTCAATTGCTTCGGCCATCTCTCTAGCAAAGAGATCCTGGGTCTTGCGTGGCGCAAACTCAATCGCATCACACACCTCCTCGAGGAGCTCATACGTCGCCAGAGGCAGACCGGGCGCCGAAGATCGATATTTGCGCACTCCGTCTCTTCCTCGAACAACTCTCCGTACCAATGCGGCTATTCTGTAGCGACACATCCTTCTTACCTCCCTTCAAAAGTACAAACCATTGTTGATAGGTAACTTATATATTATAGAACACTTGCGCGTTTTTGTCAATTTTGCTAAACTAAGGCTATGAAATTACCAGTAGTAGCAATCATCGGCCAAACTAACGCCGGTAAATCTAGCTTATTCAATCGGCTCGTCCGCAAGCCTCAAGCAATCGTCGCGCGTGAGGCTGGCACAACTCGCGATAACGTAGTCGGAAAAGTAGAGGGCAAATATATCCTCATTGATACTGCTGGTCTTAAAGATCCAGACGACGAATTCGAGACGCACATTCAAGACCAAATCGATGACGCCGTCACCTCTGCAGACCTAATCCTAATCGCCATGGATTCCACTAAATATCCAAACCAAGACGATAAGCTTATCGCCAAGAAGGCCCTCAAATCCAATAAACCAGTTTTGCTACTATTAAACAAGTCCGATATGGGCGAAGCTCTTCCTCTAGAAGAATTCTATAGTCTCGGTATCAAAAACCCGCTTCGCGTCTCCGCAACAACCGGACTTCACCTCAACGAATTGCGCGACAATATCGAACAAGAACTCAAAGCTCTTAACCTTAATCTTGGCAAGAAAGAGCCAGATTCCAACGCATTAAAAGTTGCTCTCATCGGCCGCCCAAATGTTGGCAAATCCAGCCTGTTTAATTCCTTGGCCAAAAAACAACAAGCTATCGTGGCAAATCTTTCTGGCACCACTCGCGACATTAACCGTACCGAGCTCAAATACAAAGGTCAAACCATCGAGCTGCTCGACACTGCCGGCCTACGCAAGCCCGGCAAAAGGGAAGTGGGCATCGAAAAATTCAGCGCCCTACGTAGCCTTGCCGCCATCGAAGAAGCCGACGTCTGTTGTTTACTCATAGATAGTACTGAGCCACACTCCAAACTCGACCAATCGCTTGCTGGCGAAATCGTCAAAGCTGGTAAAGGTATCATTCTTGTAGTTACAAAAACCGACCTCGAGCACAAAGAGTCCGACGAAATTCTCGACAATCTCGAGTATGATTTCAATTTCATTCCATACGCACCCGTCATCATGACATCTAGTCTTACCGGCAAAAATGTTACTAAAATCTTTGAGTTAGCACAAAAGATCGACCAAGCCCGTCACGCCGAGCTTAAAACTTCCGACCTCAATAAGCTCCTCGAAGATGCCGTGCGCTCACATCCGCCAGCC
>DEVX01000051.1:7156-15702 GCA_002363515.1 Candidatus Saccharibacteria bacterium UBA3225
CCAGCCGGTCTCAAGAATACACACCCAAAACTTCGCTATATGGTGCAGACCGATACTTGTCCGCCATGGTTTGTTGTATATGGCAGTAATCTTAGTCTCCTACACTGGAGCTACAAGCGTTATCTCGAACGTCGTCTGCGTGAGGCCTTCGACTTTACGGGCACACCAATCTTCTTTAGTTTCCGTAATCGCGATTAAGTTTTTACAAAAAAGACCGTACGACGTACGGTCTTAGTGAAAAGGAGTGCTTCATTTTTCGTGTCTTTGCGAAAACATTATCTCGCCTCGTTAATCGCAATAGGCAAAACAGGAATGCGATCCGAGCTCCATATGACATAATGTTCGCCGTCGTCTACAACCTCAAACATACTGTCGGCTAGACAGCCCAGTAACACGCCATCGTCTACGATGTTGCAACAGTAGATAGCGCGCACGATTTCTGCGCGATACCCACCAATTAGCCGAATGCTACTCCGAGCAAGTTTGGCGACCAACGCCTTAAGCTGTTCGCTCTCCAAGTTTGCAATTACGCAAGCAACTACTGACTGAAATTCTTCGCTAGTAATAGCCATAAGAAGATCGTCTGGAACGTCACCGCAATCAATATTGCCACCAACACTCATTTCCCCGGCCAACATCTTTGCTAACACTGTCAAATCAACCACCGGCGCAACGGCGTCCACTATCAGGCCAATGATTATCTGATCGAAACTCTCTTTCTTTGCGAAACGCAGCATATTTTTTATCTGCACAGCACAATAGCTATCTATCGAGAAACCTCCCGAATAGCTTAATCGCTTCCTATCGCGCTCGTCGTCAGGATTTGGCCAACCCGGAATAAGTCCGATTCTCCTTAGCCTATCCAGACATTCTTTTTCGTCCATCCTAGCAAGAGACGACTCGGGAACATCCATTACTTCTGACAAACTCATCTTTCACCTCCATAAAAAATGTACTAAACAGTTTCAGTTTCTAGTCATTATTCCATCACATTGCTAGACTAAAGTCAAAACACAATAGTCCTATTTGTGATACAATAGAATAAATAAGGTGGGCTCTAGCATTTGCTTGAGCTTATTTTGTTAGCATCTTAAACATTGCAATAATCGGAAAGGAAGGGGGTAGTTTCATTGGCAGCATTAAAGCAAGAAAACCAAATCTGGCATCCGCACATAGTGCCAGCTCTTGATGCTCTTATCGGTGCACCGGACATGCTTAGGCCCGAAAAGCAAACGAAACGAAAAGCGGACACCTTGTATATCCCAGAGATATACATAGACAAAGTGGAGACATTCCGTGAGGAGTTAAGCAGCAGGGGTGAAGCGTCAAAAAATGTACTTGGATATTTCACGGAGATTCTTGGCGCAATTCATAACTCGAGCGAGATGAAAGATGGCTTCATTTGCGACAATGGCATGATCATAAAGTTCATGTCGCCAGAAGACGTCAACCTCTCGTCAAGTAGCGCAGTCAAATCGAGTAGCGCATTTACGTTAGCGACCGCAAAAACTATCCAGGGCAGCTTCGGAGCAGACAAAACCGCAATCCTGACTGGCGATGACTATATGTCTAGTAAAGCATATCGCAAGAACATAGACGTCGTTCACATCAACCCAGAAGTGTATACTGGACGCCGCAAACTGGTTTTACCCGCAGATCTGTATGACAGCTGGTTTAAACATCATTCGATCTCCGCGGAACAGTTCAGCTCTTACTTCCCAAACGAAGTAAAACTCAAGTCTAATGAGTACGTACAGTTCGAAGTCGACTACAGCTACGCCTGTACGTATGGAGTGCATCCGCGCAACCCCATACCGCTAATTGGCCGCTTCGAATCGGGAACAGAAAGACTGGAACGCATTCACTACATCGAAAACGCCCCGCGAGCCATACAGCCGCGAACACCAGGGCAAGCTATGTTTATGGAAGCCTTGCTAGCCCCAGTAGAAGAAATGCCAATCGTAGTATGCCCAGCCATATTCGGTACGGGAAAAACATTTCTAGCCACAGTATTGGGATATAATTACGTCTCCGGCAGAGATCCCGCCTTCGATCGCATATTTGTGGTGCCTAGAGATTCAAGTCTGGGTAAAGACATCGGTTTTCTACCCGGCGACGAACAACAAAAAACCATCGCCAAAGCGGCACCTATTAAAGACTCTCTATATAATTACTTCAAACTGTTGAATAGAACGAGCCAAAGTAAATATGCGCAAAAACAAAACATGCGCGATAGGGCAAACAAGGGCAAAAAAGGCAAAAATGTCCAACCGGCAAACGATCAGCGCGACATATCCGAGTCTTACCCTCAGTACATCAATAGGCTAGTTAATTTAGCGCTAGAAAGGTACTTTGAATTTGTTCCCATCGTTAATATTGGAGGGCGCTCTGTTTCCGACAGCTGGATTATTTACGACGAAGCTCAGGATATGGAACGTTTCCAAATCGATCAGCTCATGCAGCGCATTGGCGATGGATCAAAGATGGTCATTATCGGCGATCCGGACCAAGTCTACAACAGACATATGAATCGTCGCAGTAATGGATTGACTTATGCGGCAACGCATCTAGCGAACAGTCCCTATGCGGCCGTAATCGAAATGACCGAAAGCGAGATTACTAGGTCCGTTGCAGCTCGCGAAATTGCTCGCTGTTTTAAACGTTAATTGCAAAGTTACACTCACAAGCCCTCGGTGTCGCCGAGGGCTTTTAACGGCATTATTATCAGATATGCTACAATCTATCTTATGAAAATCATTGTCGGCTTTGGCAATCCTGGCAGTAAATACAATTTTACGCGCCATAATCTTGGTTTTTTGGCACTCGATTTTTATGCCAAAATTCACAAGCTGAACTGGCAAAATAAGCCTAAGTTTAATGCACTTATCGCCAAAGATGACGAGCACGATATCTTGTTAGTTAAAGCCCAAACCTACTACAACGAAGTTGGCCAAAGCGTCCGATCGATCCTTGATTTCTACAAACTTTCACCGCAAGACATTTTAGTAGTCTGCGATGATTTTAATTTAGAATTCGGCAAAATTCGTTTTCGCGAACGGGGAAGCGCAGGCGGGAATAATGGCCTAAAGTCTCTCATCGCACGCCTCAGTACGGAAGACTTTCCACGTCTTCGCATCGGCACTGCCAACGATAACCTCCGTAGCAAAATTGGCGATACGGACTTCGTTTTATCACGCTTCAACGAAGCGGAATACGAAAAACTCCCTCAGATACTTAAGGAGATATCCAGTTTTATAGATAAAAAATAGGGCCGCCCATAATGGGCAGCCCCTCTTCAGCGCGATTCTGGAAAACAACTAGTCGCTTGAAAGACGGCAATACTCAGAACCAGATATTGTTTCTGCGCAGAGATTCCCGCCATAGTACCAGACGGGCGCAAAGCTAGTGCGATAAATGTCTTCAATTTGTTTCACGCACTTCCTGAACGGCTTCAGGCTGTCTTTGTGATAATAAAAGTTGATCTTCTTGCCTCCGAAGAATACCGATACTGCGTCTGGGCCAAACGTAAAAATGCCATCTACAGGGAGCGACGCGAAAGAAGAGTTCGCGACAATCCGTCTGAACCTGTTCCTGAGGTTCCTTCGTTCACGATATCGAGCAAGAACAGCATCAAACCTTTCTTCCTCCGGCACTTTTTTCTCAAAGTATGCCATTGGATCCTTCTCGAACTCCTCTAGATGCTCCGACCCGCCAATATGAAGATGACCAAAACGCCACGAATAGGCATACCCGAATGGAGAGCTCCACGCCTTAGGCTGAATCTTAACCAAGACATAGCCATCTGGGTCATCGAACCGAATAATCGACCGCCCCCATTGATCTCTCCATCCATTGCTTCTGGTTCTAGCCGTGAACGAAAAGAGAGGAATGTCGGCATCTTCCGCGACAATCTGAGCGTTGTCTTTCCCGATATCGAACCGATCCGTAGTTAGCATAATGAGCTGGTCTCGCTTAGCGCCACAAGAAACCAGATCATACGTTTTTCCATGACCTTTCGGCACTAACATACAAGGACAAATATCCATATACTGATGCCGAAAGCGCCCAAGCACATCGACGCTCGTCGAAATCGTGTCCGGCCTAAAGCCGTCCGTTCGCAGAACAGGCCAACCGTCATCAAATCCGTACCCATCGCTCGCAGCACGCCAACTAAGCACCTCATCACAGCTTTCACTTCGCAATAATCGAATCATTTCCCCACCTCCTAAATACGTATTGCGCAGCTGTTCCGTTGCAACTAACCCACTCGTATAGATTCTAAGATCTCGTGGGTTCAAGAGATAAAATAACATAAAATAGTATTCTCTTCAAATAGCGACTAGACGTTGCGCCGTCCGAACAATCATCCCTCGACGAGCAATCGTGCTTTGCAAAAATATAAAAAAATGTAAAAACCTGTCAAAATCGCCTGAAAATAACGCAATTTATACCACATTTTCACAAAATAACAATAAGCATTTTCACCCCTGTAATTTACCTGCTAATCTGTTGCAAAATGACCACTTTGCCGTAGTTTTTGCAAAAAAAGATGTGAAAACTATTGCATAAATTGCAAATCCGTGCTATAATCAAAACAGTTTTGGTCTGAAAGGACCAAAAAACCGCACCTAAAAATTTTAGAAACGTTGCTAAATTTATTTTAGCAATTGTTGCATGCTTTAGAAACCCTTTCGGCCTTCAAATTTCTCCTATAGTTTGAAGTGAAAAGTATTACCTCCACTTAGAAAGATCATTTCTAAAGCTAGCAATCCCTATAACCGGCGGACCCCATGTGTGAGGTGGGTCACGCTTCCGGAGTTCTCCGGATGCCTTAGGAGGTGTGTTGTAGGGCCAAATAGCCCCAGGTGATGCCCACCCTTACCTGGGGCTTTTTGGTGCCCTAATAATCCTTACAACCCCATCAAAGCAGTGGTATTCTTATGCTAAAATATAAATATGCGAAAAACTACTTTAGGCAAAATTCTTTCAAAAATCACCAAAGGGATGGTAGTAGCAATAGCATTGACCGCCATCGTCTTCGTTCATGGCGCCAGCGCAAAAACCGATGAAGAAAGGGCTAATTTTCGCAACGTTCAAGCGGGTAGTATGGGTAAGAATGTACTATATAGAAGTGCACACCCAGCTAGGCCCACCGACAGCGGTAGCACCGCTCGCGCAAAAGCCGCGAATAAACTTATGCAAGCGCACGGCATACAGACCGTTCTAAATTTCGCCGACACAGACTCCGATCTTAAAAGCAATTTTAAAAAAGTGGGCGCCACACCATCAACTTACTATTACATGGGACTATATGAAAAAGGCAAAGTCAGACCATCCTATATGAGGGGTCCAGGCAAAAGCACCCGAAATTCTTCCTATCGCAAGAAGATAGCCACCGCCATGAAATTCTTTACCACAAACGAAGGCCCATACTTGATACATTGCGTGATTGGTCGAGATCGTACTGGAATAACCATAGAAATTCTCTTAGGCCTAATGGGAGCGCCCTACAGCTACATACTCGAGGATTGGGCTAAAACTGATCAGAACTTATATGGCAGTAGTAAAAGCTCTGCCATGCGCAAAGCTAGAGATCGCTTAGACGATGACCTCGAATTTATAACAGGGAAAAACCTACACGATGACGAATGGGGAAAAGTTAGCTTTGCCCCATATGTCGAAGAATTCCTCAAGAAAGGCGGAATGTCATCCAGTGAAGTTGAAAAATTAAAAAGTAACCTATCGAAGTCATACACGGACGACGGCAAACCAACTAACGGCAACAACGAGGGCGGGGGAGACAATAACGGCAACGGTAATGGTGGCGGAGACAATAGCAACAAAGACCCCAACAAGAAAAACAACGATCCTGGCCCAGAGCCTGATATTGTTATTAAACCCGAAAGAGAGGCCAAATGTACTTCAATCCTCAACTCATCACTATGCGATGATGGAAATGGTCAAGATAGTATTATTTACATCCTAAAATTTATTGCGAATACCATTACGGTAGGAATTGTAGTACTAGGCACAATTGGCATCATCTATAGCGGTTTTATTATGATCACCGCGAGCAGCGACGAAGGAAAAGTTAAAAAGGCTAAAACACGTATACTCGAAATAGTTGTCGGTTTTATACTTTGGGCGCTATTCTATATGATATTGGGCTTATTTCTGCCAGATACCCCAAATATCGAGGGAGCCTCACCAAGCAAATCTTCATCTCTTGTAGCTAAAAAATAACCCAGCCAGGACTAAGATTGCTAGAAAAATACAAATCTTCAGGCCACGCACCACTACGTGGCCGTTTTTTATTTTTTACACTTATGCTTTCTTGCGAAGTTTTGTATGATATTATATAGCACATGAGTAAAAACTTAGTTATCGTAGAGTCTCCAGCTAAAGCTCATACTATCGAGAAATATCTCGGTAAAGATTTTATCGTATTAGCTTCTGTTGGACATATTCGCAAAGACACGAAGGTCGATAAGAATACTTTTGACGTCACCTATGAAGTTGACCCTGGGCACAAGAGTATTATTACTGATCTTAAAAAGGCCGCTAAATCTGCAGACAAAATCTGGCTCGCGACGGATGAAGACCGCGAAGGAGAAGCTATATCTTGGCACCTATGCGAAGTTCTTAAGTTACCAAAGGATACTGCCCGTATTACTTTCCATGAAATCACCAAGTCCGCGCTCGAAGAAGCTATCAAAAATCCACGTACCGTTGACATGAACATGGTTTCGTCGCAGCAGGCACGCCAAACTCTCGATATGCTAGTCGGTTTCGATCTCTCGGGCGTCGTACGCAAGAAAGTTCCTGGCGCCGTTTCGGCCGGACGCGTTCAAAGTCCCGCCCTCCGCCTAATCGTCGAAAGGGAACAGGCTATCGAAAAATTCGCTAGCAAGTTTACCTATAAGGTTTCTGGCGACTTCGGATTCGATGCTAAGCTTAATCATGAATTCGAGACCGAAGACGAAGCGCGCGCTTTTCTCGAAAAACTAATCAATGCAGACTTTACCGCTAGCGCCGTCGAGACTGCCCCCGGCACGCGCAAACCAGCCCCACCTTTCACGACCGCCTCGATGCAGATTGAGGCCAACAGCAAGCTTGGTTATTCTACACGCACAACCATGCAGGCTGCTCAATCTCTTTATCAAGCCGGCCTTATTACCTACCACCGCACCGACAGCCTTAATCTCAGCAAGCAAGCTATCGCTAGCATGGCTAGCTATGTTGAATCTACATTTGGCAAAGAATACGTCAAAGTACGCAACTTTAAGACTAAGTCCGCTGGCGCTCAGGAGGCGCACGAAGCAATTCGCCCAACCGACATCAGTCGTGAAACTGCTGGCAAAAACGATTACGAAAAGCGCCTCTATGCTTTGATCCGCGGCCGCGCACTCGCTACGCAAATGGCCGACGCTCGTATCGAAAGCACTACTATTACCATAGCTACGCCAACCGAATACAACTTTATCGGCAAGGGAGAAATCGTAACCTTTGATGGCTTTCTGAAAGTCTATGGCCGCATTAAAGAGAATGAGCTCCCACATTACAAAGTCGGCGACAAACTCACAGCTCACAGCATCATCGCTCGCCAAAGCTTTGCTAAACCACAAGCGCGCTATACCGAAGGCTCACTGGTCAAGAAGCTCGAAGAGCTCGGCATTGGCCGTCCAAGTACTTACGCTAGCATTATGACCGCAATTCAAGCTCGCGGCTACGTCGTAAAGGGCGAAAGCGACGGGGAAGAGCGTGAAGTTGCCGAGTTAAAGCTGGAAAATAATCAAATCAGCAAAGAGACCGTCAAAGAAAAGTTCGGCGCCAACAAAGGCAAATTGCTACCAACACCAATTGGTGAACTTATCTCAGGCTTCCTGACCGACAATTTCAAAAACATCGTCGATTATAAATTTACCGCTAATATCGAGAAGGACCTCGACCTAATCGCCGACGCAAAGCTCGACCGCGTCAAAATGCTTCGCGATTTCTACGGACCTTTTAATGACGAAGTTCTAGCTAGCGAAGGCATCGAGCGCTACAATAATGCTCGTCTGCTTGGGCACGACCCTAAAACCGGCAAAGCCATCTACGCGAAAGTGGGCAAAAATGGCGGCTTTATTCAGCTAGGCGAAAACGAGAAAGAATCCGGCGAAAAACCTGTCTTTGCGCCATTACCAAAACGCAAAAGTGTTAAAACTGTCACCCTAGAGCAGGCTCTCAAGCAACTTGACCTGCCACAGTTACCACGACTACTCGGTAAAGCAAAAGATGGTGCTGAAATTATTGCCGCCGCTGGCCCATTCGGTCCATATCTAAAAGGTGGCAAATACAATATTCCACTCGGCAAAGAATTTGATCCATACACTATCACGCTGGAAGAGGCTGAGCCTCTTTACGAAAAGAAGCGCGACTCTTATATAGCCGATTGGGGAGAAATTCAGATCATAGAAGGCGCCTATGGACCATACGTCAAGGGTCCTGGCCGCCGCAATTTTGTACGTATTCCTAAGGATGTCGATCCAAAAACCGTCACAAAA
>DEVX01000053.1 GCA_002363515.1 Candidatus Saccharibacteria bacterium UBA3225
CGCAAAAGAATGCTCGCCCGTATAAAATACAACGCGACGCATAAGTGTTTCTGGCTTAATCATTTTTGCGCCGATTTCGGAAAGTTTAGCACGCACATCATCTTTATTTATGTCTAAAAATTGAGCTTCAATTTCGTTTTTCATACATGTTTTATAGCACAGCTTTTTACTAAACAAAAGCTCCGATATATGTCGCAACGAAAAAACCTGGGGACAAGCCCCAGGGCAACATGATTTGATGGTTTTAACGTTGGCCTTACTCAAGCCCTTCTTCGGGCTCTTCATACTCAAAGGCCCACATTCCGCCAGCTTCCAGGAAGAAGTCCTTAATAGTCTGTATCGCCTCGAGCGCGCAAGCATAGTCTTCGTCGGACTTGGCGCCAGACACGCATACGTAGACGCCACAATAATCATCGTACTCAACGGAGGGTTCTCCGTTGACGGTACCACATTTTACCTTTTTTACGACAACACAGAGCGCACCACGATGCGCCGCATAGCCGTATTCCTCTGTGCGATTCGCCCGAAGAAAATCAAGACCAGACACCAGGCCAATACTCAGATCCTGAGCGAGCGAGCAATCTGCAATCTTGAGCGCGGAATACCCGTAGCAATCTACGGTCGCTTTGTGCCCGTTCTCGACAACATTGATTACTCGGCTGCCACCAGGCGAGACCGGGAAGACAAACTCGTAATCTACGATGTCGGGAGCAGGGCCGCTGAAGTCACTCAGCCCACCGAGCCACTCGTCTGCTTCGGCACAGAGCGGATACCCCAGAATTCGTATTGCGCCGTTTCCGGTTTCGCGGAATACAGATATCTCCTTGGCCTTTGTCCTTACAGTGTCGCGAATCTCCTTCGCCAGATTAGTAAAACCTCTCAATTATAGCTTCACCACCTTTCATTAATGTACAAATCGTCAATAAATGACGAATCAATAGTTGTTTTAATTATAACATATTTTGTCATATATACAATATGCAGCCAGGTGAAGTACGGGCGCCTGCCCCCTTTTCGTGATAAAATTTGTTCTATAGTAAAGACAGTGTTAGCTATATTTCAGGAGATTGAATGAGTTACCTAAGCCAATTACCGAGCATGATAAAGGATTACTTTAAAATCTTGGAGCCTGTTCTTCCAAAATGGCTTGAAGAATATATAGAGGTACCAGCTATGCTACGATCGGCATCGATAAGTGATAGTTGCGGAATTTGCTATACCACTCTAGAATCGTACAACTTCTTTTTTTCAAATTTAGACCATTCAGTTGCCGTTGCGCTAATAGTTTGGCATTTCACGCATAATAAAGAACAGACTCTAGCTGGATTATTTCACGATATCGCTACCCCTGCTTTTAAACATTGTATTGACGTAATGAACGGCGACGGAGAACATCAGGAGTCACTCGAATTACTTACGTCGCAGTTTATCGAGAATTCGCTCGAAATTATGCATCTGCTTAAGAGAGACCACATAAAGTTGGAAGATATCGATAATTATCATATTTACCCAATTGCAGATAACGATGCGCCACGCCTTGCGGCTGATCGCCTCGAGTATTCATTCTCGAATGCACTATCGCGCTATAGTAAATTTAGCCTAGACGATATTAGTGAGCTTTATGAAGATATTGAAATCCAAGAGAACGAAGACGGATTGCCGGAACTAGGTTTCAAAACAAAGAAGCTGGCGCGCAAATTCGTAAAAGTTACTAGCGAAATGGCCGTTATTTATCGTAATGAGTGCCCGAGATATTCCACTCACTTTATCGCCGATGTTTTAAGAAGGTTAGAAATGGCTGGCAAAATCCACGTTAGGGATCTATTCGAAAAGAGTGAGGGCGAAATAATAGACTTGATTGAAAAATCCGAATGGGGCGACATATTTAAGAAATGGCGAAACGCTAAGAAAATAGAAAATTCCGAGGTAGAGCCCGAAGACGTATATTGGGTAAGCGACACATTAAAGGTAAGATACATCGACCCGCTCGTTAATGGGGAACGCATTTCGAAAATATGCAAGATTGCAAAAAGGTATATAGATAAGAATTTGAGTTACAAGATGGAAGGATATCTTTATATCCCGGGCATAACATTCCATTCGGAACTAAGCTAGCAAAAAGCCCCGGCTGGTTGCCGAGGTCTTTTCGCTCTAAATTGAACGATGGGAGCTTGCTTAAATCGAAGTGAGGTATCCTGCACTACGCATCGCTTTGATTACTGATGCGGTATCTCGGAGATTCTACACTTCGACAGTCGGAACGCCATCACGCAACAGCCCGCCGTTTATCAGCTTTCGGGCTGCCTTACTTTCGATCTGGCGAATACTTCCACGAGTAACATGGAACTTCTTGGCCGTATTCTCCTGGCCATGCTGACCTTCCCCGTCGAGACCCGACCGATACGCAAGTACAGCGTACTCTCGATCGGTCAATGTAGCCTTCAGAATCCGCCTGACATAATCGATTTGACCATCTGTCGGAAGCTCGAAGTCTTCATAGTTACGGTTTCCTCTGGCATAGTCAACGGACGAGCCCGCGTCGCCTTCTTCACTGGAAGAGCTCTGGTCCTCAAGAAAATCAGAAAACTCCACGGGGAATTTGGAAATTTCAGCCCTGCTCGAACGCCGAAATACCATGCGGTACAGATGACCGATGCTGAAGTGCTTCGGCTCAATGTCGTCACGAATGAGACCAGCTTTTTTGAGAGCCTCGATGAGCTCTTTAATAGACTTGTCCACGACCTTAGGCCAGCATTCTGAATACTTGGAGTAGTATGACATTTGCCGGCCGAACCAGATCACTCCCTCGACAGAATCGCCGAATTTCTCTGCACATGCCAGTTCCAACTCGTCTATCGAGTTGATTGTGCTCGCTTTTCTTACCATATTTGCTCCTTTCAAAGTGCTTATTGCTGTTTTCGCAATATATTCTGTTTATTATATCATAGATAGCTATTTTTGTCAATCGTCTCATATTAACTCAGCACCTTTGCAAAAGGGCGGACGTCGTAGATATTTACAATATCAGTATTGCAGAAATTATAGCTATAGATATTGCTACAATTCCTACAACGGTAAAAATAGTTGCTAATGTTTTTGGGAGGTTATCTCCTGCAATATAATATTCATCATAATCTTCTGGATTATAGTACACTTCTATATCTTGTCCTATTGTGTATTTTGGTCGATAACTTCCATAAGGCGATTCTTTTGTAAATTTAAGTTCGCCTACATTATATTCAACTACGGGATACCAGCTTAAAGTATATTCGCCATCCCTGTCGTAACTTTTACGTCTGACCATATCCGTTACTTTTCCGTGCGTCATTAATGTGCAATTTCTTTCTTTCTTCTTCCTATTGTTAAACATTGCTATTCCTATTATTAGAAAAATAGCTCCGACTAAAATGAAAACCCCCGAAAATGCAATTACAAACTTTAATATATCGCTCATTTTTATCCTCTCCTCTTATTATCCTAATTCATTTAGTAAAGTTTTAGCAATTTCTTTATAGTCATCACCTACATCAATATCTTCATTTTTAGATTTAGGATAATATTTGCAAACAAAAAATCAACCATTTTACTGATTGATTTTTCATATCTATCTTTTTCGTTTATGGAGCTGCGACCGGGATTTGAACCCGGGACCTCATCCTTACCAACCGCCTAGAATTGACCAAAATGATACAATAGGTATATGGCGAGGTATGACAGAAACGGCTATATTACAGAGTTGGACGAAAATGAAATTTTTGTCTTTGGAAGTAATGGTCATGGCGCTCACTTAGGTGGAGCTGCTGCTACTGCCGTACATAAATTTGGGGCTAAGATGGGCCAAGCAGAAGGCCTACAAGGTCGAAGCTATGCCATCAATACAATGGACGGAGACGACGAGATGGCGGCCCAAATAAAGAGATTCCTTAAATTTGCGAAAGAACACCCAGAACTGACATTTCTTGTCACTGAAATTGGTTGCGGAATCGCAGGTTATAGCCCTAAACAGATGGCTCCGCATTTCAAAAACCATACAGATAACGTCGTATTGCCGAAAACCTTCGAGACGAAAAAACTCAATGAAAAAATAGATAAATATACTAGTAAAGCCCGTGG
>DEVX01000086.1 GCA_002363515.1 Candidatus Saccharibacteria bacterium UBA3225
AGTCAAGCGGTGACGGTTGAGCAAAAAGAGCTACCATCGAGATACTAGAGCAACAACTAAACATAAAGTGCAACTATCATAGATAGGTTGCACTTTTTGTTGGTATAAAAAATATACTTATGCTAAAATTATTTCAAATGGGAGAAATTTTGAGTGAGGTAATAATTCTTATCGCGCTTAAATAAAATACGGGCAATGAACGAGAATAATAAAGACACTAACCAAGTCGAGAAGGAAAGAATAACCGACTCGCCAAATATCAGCGTTAATCCAGACGATTTGAATGAGTTACAGGAAACCATTTCCGTTAGCTCGGAGAATCTCGAAGTAGCGAAGCCAACAACCGAGCAGCAGACGGAAATGAAATTCCGCTCTGCGGATATTAGTCATCTTGACGGTAAGAATTTGATGGTCAACGTCGAAGGCTCCCAAAAGCGCAAAATTGAAGAAGAAAAACAAAAAAAGAAAGATCAACAAGAAGCCGAAAAACGCAAAAAAACCGAAGAACGTAAGCGTAAACACGACGCACATGTAATCAAGCGCAACAAACGCATCAATACTTTAAGAACTATTGCCCAAAAGATTTGGAAACTGAAATTCGTATTTCTTGGCGTAATTTTAGCCATAGTAGCCATCGTATTAACAGTAAAGTTTATCATTCCGCTTGCTGGTAAAATTGAGACCGAAACTAAAAAGGCCGCAGAAGAAAAAATCGTCACCGAAAACAAAACCACCATGATAGAAGTCTACAAAGAGCTAACTGGTAAAACATTCACAAAAGAGGAACTTGAAGAAATCGTCAATTCAAAAAACTCGGGCTTAACCGTGATATATGCAGGCGAAAGTGGCAATATTAGCGTTATCGAAGGCGACACGGAGTCAATTAAGTTTAGTATTAGTCAAGACGGGCAAGATACTATATCTAACTTCTACTACTTTAATTATGTCGACGATATAGAAGTTATGATTTTCGGGTCAGGCAACAACTATCATTACAATTATGGCGAAGAACTAAAAAACTTCAGTAGCGCCGACGAGGCAATCAATGAATATATTCTAGATATACATAAAGCAGGGAGAGAAATATAAATGAAGAAAAAAATAATGTCCATTTTTGCAAAACGCCAAAAATATACAATTAGCAAACCTCTTAATTTTTACTTAGTAGCCATCCTTTCGTTCAGCTTCATTATGGTACTTGCTCAAGCAAAGCTAGTTGCCGCCGCCTCGTGTTCTAATGTCACTTGTAGCAAAAGTATGCCAGACGGTACAAGCATTGAAAAGTGGAGCCTAAGCGGCGTAACCAGTACAAACATTGTCTTAATCACCGATAATATGGGTCTCACAGACGCATCCATAAGTTACAACATGAACGACGGCAGTGGCACTCATCAAATGACGGGCAGCACCACACCGTTTAGTATAAGAAAAATGACTGGCAATTACGATATTAAACCCACCACCATCCACGGCGAAAGCAATATATCAATCTCATGGAATAAAAAAATCACTTCCGGTAGTGGAGATATCCCAGGCTCAATTTACCTGAAATTCACTAAAGCCGCCAAATCAATTAAAGGCGAAGAATACGATATGCTCATGACAATTTGGGGCATGAAATATAAAACTACCGGAACTAGAGACTACGGCATACCAGTCGTATGGGGTAGCTCCAAATTGCTTAAATTTGGCTCTTTCCCATACGATGTAGATGCACACCATAGTGGAGACCATGGAATAAAATATAACATCAACTTTAAATTGTACAAATCCGGCACAAACTTCGGAACGCGCATAGATAGCACCGGCAAGTCGATGATCTGGGGCTTTGACGACATCGATATTATGGATAGAACTAACCATGATCACATATACGACAATGATCATCAGTGGGCAGAACACGTTGCAATTCCTAACGACCAATACACTGCGCCATTTTACGTATCAGCAAATACTAAATTGAATATCGATAAAGGCAGCAACTATACGTACATATATAATTCCATAAAAGAAGCCGCCGAGACGGGGAAAGAAGACGTTTTGTTTGTAGTTAATCCGTATAGCTTTAGTTATACCTGGCAAGGCTCAAACTGCGCAACTACCGCGGCCCCCATCACTGGCACCATATATACCGGCCAATCATGGGTAGACGTCGGAAACCATTTCGGGTCTAACTACTCTAGCAATGGAGTAGCGAACAACTCAACAGTAACTATACATAAAAACTCCGAGACGGTCGCATTTTGGCACCGAATTACCCATAACAATATCGGGCCAGACACGGATAATGAGGAGTATTACGTTGAAGTACAGACGAAAGACGGTAATCCCTACTACTCTAATACATACGCCAGGCAGCATCTATCGTGGGGCAACAACTGTCTCTCAAATGCACACTGCTCATATGACTCAGCTAAAAATACCAATAAAGACGTATATAGACCAAACACCCCCAACAATCAACCTGGCGGTAACCCAATGACCGTATCCGTTCATCCAGGACAAAAAGTCAGCGTATGGCAAAGGTTATGGTTCCAAATGTCGAACGTTCATACGGATTTAGGCGCATTATCGTATCCATATGGAGGCGGCGAGTGTTCAGCCGTCAGTTCATATAAAAGCAGCACAATCTGCGTTCATCTCTATCGTCCACCTGCAACATTCACAGGAAGCGTAGCGGCGAAAGTGAAACTAAACGGCTCTAGCTTCGTAGACCCAGTAAACGAAACTACTACACCTGCAGGCAACAAGGTCACCTCAAGCAATGGTTCATTCACTGTTAGATTTACGAATACTATCACTCGCGTTAAGACTAACAATAAAGATAGTGACGACGCTGGAGGTACCGTAGCTACCCATTGGTATACTAGAATGCGCTTCAATAATGGAACTAATGGGCCAGAGATTCCAAACAAACGTGTTCCAGCCTACGGCGCAGGTGGCGCCTTTACGAATAGTGTAACAAATGCGTTAAGCGTCGGCGGGAGCCAAACAGTCATTAGCGAAGGCGACAACCATTCATACACGGGCACCCTCAAGTATGGCGAAACAAAAGTAATCTGCGATGATTTGCGATACAACAATGTAATCGACTACGCACTTGATGGCCATGCTGCAACTACAAATGCCCGCAAATGCGTCAAAGTCTACCGCGACCCGAAGCCCTGCGACATCAATACAGGCGTCAAGTTTGGCATCCATAATGGCGAGAACCTTGGCCGCATCGGTGCCGTCAACTACAGCGTAAGCGGAAACGACAACTTCTCTTATACGCCCAACAGCGCATCATCTTATCTAAACGCCTCCGATCATACTCAAAGGGTTACGGTTTGGGCACGTCCTGGTGACTCTATTAAATTCGAACACAGCGGGTGTGCAGGTGCTCAATATGCAATCCATAACAATTCTGACCTCACAGGCAAAACCACTTACAACTCTACTGGCGACCTTAGACAATACACATCATCTACTCAGTTCACAACTGTAAATGATGACGACTACCTATTTGGCGAAAAGATTCCGGCAAAAAGTCAAAACTCGCCATTAAAGTACAGTTCATCTAAGACCTGGAGCAGTACCGACACCGGCAATGCTTTTCCAGTCGGAGAAAATGTTGAATTAAATGAACAATCTCCATCGGATACTAATAACCATACTTATGCTCGCGACACCTATAACGACAAGAGTTATTCCTGTCTCACATTAAACGAAAACGCACCGTTCCAAAGCAATCACTACCAAATTGCTGGCGTAAATAGCACTAACAACACCTCCTGCCACGCCTACTCAAAGACTACCGTTGCTAGCGATGTTGGGCGCATTATTACGCAACGTCTAAACTGGAATTACCTCAAGGTGGAGAACGACAAACTTAGCACAAGCGGAAGAAATACAAAACTTACCGCCGAAGCTAACGTTATGGTCCCATACAACTACAACGCTCAGCCATATATTAAAGGTCCAAATGCTAACGTTATCTATCGTGGTTCTAGCATGGGCGTTGACTTGAAGGTCTTTGTAACTCCACGCAAGAACATAGCATTTGGTGCTGGAGACTCAGAACAGGAAAGAGCTGTCAATACTTATGCCACTATTACAAAGCCAACCACGGTTACCGCCGAATACTATTACCGCCCTAGAAACAACTTCAACTCCAAATATGGCGAAACCACAATTTCTGGCGCTAATTACGATAATCGTCTCAACCAAAATGGCGCCTTTA
>DEVX01000005.1 GCA_002363515.1 Candidatus Saccharibacteria bacterium UBA3225
TCCGTCATCGGAGTCATATCTTTCAGAATTAGGCCTAAGCGCGACTTGCGCAGGATAACTTTGTCATTCTTTTTCGCAAAGTAAGAAATTTGTCCATGATCGAGCACGAATACACAATCCAATTGGCCATTTGGAGATTTAATTTCATATATCGCATCAGATTTAGGCTTTTTGAAAAAATCACCAAACAGACTCATAAAGTATCCCACGTTAACATAAATACATTGTAACACAGAAACAAAATGCTCATGTATAATTAATCCATATGTTGTGGCTATTTTTATGCATTGCCGTTGCCCTAATTTGGTCCTTCAGTGCTTTTATCGACAACTATATTACCGACGTCATCTTTAAGGGTAAAAAGCCGCAATCGATGAAGATATTTAACGGTATTAGCTATATATTTTTCGCACTCATAATACCATTAGTATTCGGTGTCAAAAGCATCGCTATCGACCATATTATTCTCCTACTTTTATCGGGTATTGCGAGCTCTGTTGCCTCAATTCCATACTACTTAGCTCTAAGGGAAGAAGAGTCGACAACCGCCGCAGTCTTTTACCAATTAATTCCCGTTATTTATCTTTTTTCGGATTGGCTAATTTTTGGCGAGACAATCACATCATTACAACTCATCGCATTCGTTATTATCCTAACGGCCCCAGCAATTATTATCTTTACTCGAAAACGACCACGTAGCCGTCGCATCGAGTTTAACGCCGCACTTCTTTTCACGCTCTATGCCTTCATATCGGCACTTAGCGGCATCCTATCTACTCGCATCGGCGAAAAATACGACTTTCCGAGCGTCTTCTTCTACTTTCTCGTAGGGCGAGGCTTATCAGACATCATTTTATTCGCCACTCATTCCGATTGGCAACAACGCATGAAATTCATCTGGCGGCGCAAAAAATGGCAGTTCCTCTTTGCAGAGGGGGCTAACCAAATCATTTGTATTATCGCCGAATTTCTAAGCCGTTATGCTTTAATTATCGGCATTGCATCCTTGATATCCGTCACCTACAATGTTCTCGAGCTAATATTTACTTTTGCACTCGGAATCGTACTTTCTATCATTTGGCCTAAATTTGGTCGCGAAAAGCTTAACCGACACGTTGTCATCGCACATTTTATCGCAACTATTCTCGCTACGATTGGTATAATACTAATAAGATAAAGGAGGCACATGGAAATACCAACAGGGATAATCGGATTAGTCATAGGACTATTTTTACTATTTTTCGGATATCGCCTGAAGAAAATTGCAATCACAATTATCTGGTTTTTGATTGGCTTCTGGCTCGTCTCCTTATTTGTCGACAAAATCGTTGCCGATGAAATGTGGCAATTAATCCTCTGCGGAGTTGGCGGCCTCGTACTAGGTATGTTTGGTATGACTATAGAAAAAATTGCCGTTTTTGCATCAGTCGGCTTCGCCTTCTTTATGTCGGCTATGAATGCCTTCGGCCCAGCTACCGACTGGACTCTACCAGCCATCTGCGTAGCTATCGGCGTCGTTGCTGGTGTAATTGCTGTTTGGTTCATTAAACCAATGGTTATCATTGCTACTTCCATCCAAGGCGCGCAACTCGTCCTTACAAATGCATTATTGCTTCTAAACATCACTCAGCCACAATGGTATCTCATTGCATATGTGGCCATTATTTTAATTGGCGGCATTTTCCAGTGGAACAACTGTAAAAATATCGAATAATCGGTATAATATAGCTACCAAATAACTATTAGATCCAACGCTATGTAACTAACGGGAAGGGGGTGTACTTTTAAAATGGGTAGCATTATTGACTTAGGAACAGATAACTGGAAGAGAATCGAGTATAGCAAAGACGATTCGTATAGCCGCTATAGCCTCAACGAACTAATGATGAAGGCCGCCAAACGTCTTACTGACTTTTGTTCTTACAAGCGGCAAGACACAGGGATAGTTATTATCGGACAAGATTCGTTGTTTAATGGGTACATTTTAAACAACCCTACCAAAGACCAAATTGACATAGTGACCTATCCCTACTCCGCAATTCATCCATGCTTACGAACCGGCTTGCTCGACTTATCGACCGAGCATATCGACCACCACTTGATCAAGGAAGTATTCGTATACGACATCTACAGGATGAACTCAGAGAACATCAGAGACGTTGAAATTATGGCCGCTGACAACTATAGCTTTGGGCACGAAGAAATGGAAACCTATGATCTTCATCCGCTCTATCTCGACGTTGAGCCTCGCCAGCTCTACGCATTCATGCATGAGCTTAGTGGAATCAAAGCGCTCGACCTGGGCGAAGAAAAATCAAGCGTCCACAATCTCTACGACCAATATCGTAACTACTATCTCGACCAGAGACGGTAATTAAGCCAAAGCCCAAACATTACGTCGGTCACAAACGGCCGACGTTTTTTATTTTTTCAATGCTATTTCGCGAAATAGCCCAAGCACCAAATCTTTACTTTCTTTATCTAAGTCATTTGCCGAACGAATAATCTTCACGATATTGTGAAACTTCATCATCGACATCGTATCCAAAACGTCGCATCCCTCTATCACACCAAATACCGCATCGGTCAACTTTTTCCGATCAGCATCATCATGCTTATCTAGCCACGACCACAAACGACGCTCAATCTCCAAGCTATGCTCGGACCTTTTCGCGCGCTTAAAGTGGTCATCTACAACCTGCCACGTCGCCGAAGAATGCCCCAGGATGTTTTCTTTATCAGATTGAATAACGCGGTAATTACTGTTGCGCATCATCGCACCCACAATGCTACAATGCGGAATAATATGTACGTATTTTTTTCTAACTCTTTCGTACGCCTTCGACTCAAATTCCTTTCGACGCAAACCAGGACCGTCGTTATTATAAATTCTTAGAATACGTTGATATTTTAATCGATTCATAAACATCGGCGCCACCAAAGCCAAATTACCACCCTTAGAATGTCCGCCCACAATCACTTTCGGCCCAAAGAAACTAACATGTTCGTTTAGGTATTCTGTCGCTTTTATATGCGATGGAACAGGGAAGGACCACGCCATTTCAAAATCTTCACGCCAACCGCTAATAAGCTGGTCAGTTCCCTCAAATGCAATATAATTTAAACCTCGTGTTACGTGAAAAGTAATTGCACTAAATTGCATATTGCGACTCGTGTCGTAAATGTAATCAGACACCACCAAGTTGCGATATCGCTCCTTCTCAACAATCGCATTCATCAACTGATAAGCGACGCCAATCGCAATCCCCAATCGACGCGCGTCTTTATACGAAGTCCGACGCAAATATTCTCGACCAATCTCCTCAAGAGTATGACAGTTCTCATTAATTCTAGTGTGCGTAAAATCCAAATATGCCAACTGCGAAAAAACTAGATTATCAACCTCAGTAAAAGCTTTATCTTCAAAACGCAAGTTGCCATATTTCTCTACATAATCAAAAATATTCGCCATATTTCCATATTATATAATAATTATTTCAACTTGTCGCTATTAGCGCCCTCTCATAGATTGCCGACAATACGCCGATTTCTGCCACACTTAGGTAATGTTTTGTTTCACATCGCTCATTGTCGTCCAGAAAATCCCAGAAACGCCCAATCTTTTCTCTCGCATCCACAAAACCGCTAAATAGCGCCTCGGCGCACTGCGATTGCCGTCGCGAAAGTGGCCGTAATAATTCTAGCTTCATTTCATCGTCGAAATCTTTGAATAATTTTTTATAGTTATCGTACGCCTTAAAGCCAATCAAGAAATTCACATCAAAAACAACCCGAAAATTTTCAATCAAAAATTTATTAATGTCGGCAAGCGGAGCCTCCTCCTCTAGCAATCGCCACAACACGTCTTTCTTGCGATTAATATCCTTATACGAAATCAAAACATCATCTTTATTCATGGTGATACGCGTGCCCTAGATATATTTCTTGCGCCCGATAAATTTGCTCCGTCACGATTAGCCGACAAATCTGGTGCGGAAAGACTAATTTCGATAGACTCCAAATCAAGTTTGCTCGAGCCTTCACTTCTGGTGCAAAATGCCCAAATGCGCCACCAATCACAATTATCACATCGCGTCCATTCTCTAGCTGAGCCGTCAACGATTGACTCAACCTCGGCGAACTCATCATCTCGCCATTCTCGTCTAGTAATACAATAAAGTCGTCTTTATTAAAACGCGCTACGCGCTCCGTCAGCTTTTCTTCGTCTATAAATTGCCACTCAATTGTCCATGGTTTCCGAAGACGCTTCTCATATTCATCGCAAGCTTCTTTTAACCAGCTCGCATGCTTCTTACCGCCCGCAATAATCTTAATCATTGAACCAATTTTACTTGTTTTTTCATTAATTCTGCAACCCCACCTGTAATAGTTCGTCATGTCGCACTCGCACTTTTTTCTCGCAACTATGCCGCACTGTACTCGCACTTTTTTCGCGCAACCATGCCACGTTGTATAAAATATTTTTACAACATAAACAGTAGTTCCGCCTCATCAATCAGGATATTTTTGTCATACTTTCTTGTACGCATAAAATGCTCGTAAAATAGCTTTAGAAAAGTCTGCGCACGCGGGGAATTAGTGCGAAAAGCAATCATCAAAAAGAAAAGCACCGAATAATGATATGTGTACTTTTTTCGCCATCTTTTGCCAATACGTACGTTGGTATATCCTCAAACTCGTCGCATCAATGGGGCCCCTAAATACTTCTGACAATAATAATTAAATTGCTGGCGCGAAATGCCCAATGCATCACAAATCGCGCGGCCACTAATATAGATCTCACCATTATGATTAAACATATCAACACATTAAAACATCACCAACGGCACTAAAAGCATGAGTCCAACAAGATAATTGTTATACAAAAATCTTGGACAACTTCGCATAGTCGAAAAAGACAAAGCGCAAGCACGCATAGAGCACTTGTAAAATCCGCAAAAAATTGCTATAATACATCCTAGTTACCAAAGACAGCGGCGACCTAGACGGGTTTAATAATGCCGCCGAGGAGATTCATTTTCTTGTATTATTGGTGACGAAGCTTAACATTTTTCTGGCTAAGCAAACTAATACCAAAAGGAGATTTCTATCTATGGCAATTAGCAAAGATAAGAAACAACAATTGGTTGCCGACTTAAACGAGCTTCTCAGCGACGCTAAGATGACCGTTTTTGCAAAGTACCAAGGCCTTACGGTCGCGGAAATGCAAGAACTTCGCAAAGCCGCTCGCGAGAATAATGTCAAAATTAAAATCGTCAAGAACCGCCTTGTCCGTGTCGCTATGGGCAATAACGCGGTTTACAAAGACACCGACACTAGCGCTCTTGAGGGTCAGCTACTTTACGCCGTTTCTAACGACGACGAAGTTGCTCCGGCTCAGGTCCTCGCAAAATTTGCGAAAGACCACAACGCTCTTGAACTCAAAGGCGCATTTAGTGGCGAAGGCGCCGCTCTTGGCGAGACAGAAGTAAAAGCACTTGCCGATCTTCCAAGCAAAGACCAACTCATTGGTCAGGTTGTGGATATGCTCCTCAGCCCAGTCAACGACGTTACCAACGGTCTTTCTGGCAACTTGCATGCTTTGCTCGACGGCATTGCCGACAAAGCAACCAATTAATCGCATTTACGCGAATACTTATTAACCAATAACGAATAAAGGAGTCTAACATGGCTGCTGATGTAAAGAAACTAGCAGAGGAATTGGTTAAGCTCACCGTCCTCGAAGTTAACGAGCTAAAAACTATCCTTAAGGATGAATATGGCATTGAGCCTGCTGCTGCCGCTGTTGCTGTAGCTGCTGGTCCAGCTGACGCTGGTGCCGCTGCCGCTGAAGAGAAGAGCGAATACAACGTTGTTCTTAAAGATGCTGGCGCACAAAAGATTGCAGTTATCAAGGCTGTTAAGGAAGCTACCGGTCTTGGTCTTGGCGAAGCTAAGGCTATCGTCGATGGCGCTCCAGCTACCGTAAAAGAGAAAGTTGCTAAGGACGAAGCTGAGGCTATGAAGAAAGCCCTCGAAGACGCCGGCGCAACCGTCGAACTCGCTTAAGTTCAATCAAATTATTAGTCAGAAAATGTTATCAAAAGACAGCTCCGCAGGGGGGCTGTTTTTTGTGGCCAAAAACGTAAGCTCTACGTAGACCGTTCAGCACCTTTGCAACATAGTTAACTGG
>DEVX01000033.1 GCA_002363515.1 Candidatus Saccharibacteria bacterium UBA3225
GCTGTTACGATCCATGAAGAGGTTAGCTACCTTGTCGGGGTCGTATTCGCCGTTTTTGTCAGCTGGACCTAGGGCTAGTTGGACATCGGATGGGAGTTCTTTAGTTAGTCGGCGTAACTCTTGTTGAGTGATCAGTCCGATTGCGCCAAGGTTGTCGAAATCTTGATTTTCTTCCTTAGTCAACTCTCCGCCACCGTTGCTATACTCATCCATGAGTGGTGTGATGAAAAGTTGATTTTGTGCGGACATTTCATAGAGGATTTTGAATGAAATTAAGGCGGTTTGCTCTTTGTCGATATTGAGGCCGCCGAATTCTGGCACGGAGGAGCGTTCGAGCGTATCGTCAATTGTGCGCTTATCTACGCCGACGCAGTATTTGGGGACGCGAGTTTGCCATGATAAATCTCCGTCTTCGTCGCGACAGTAGCGAATATCAGTTAGTCCGACGGGATAGCCGAGATTTTTATCGTTTGAGCTAATTAATATTTTTTCGCGCACGCCCGATTCGTCGGGTTTGGTCGTAATGTCGAATGCGACTGGGCATTTAAAGTCGGAGCTCCGCAAAAAGAATGCGGCATCGACGCGATTACTGTAGTCGTCGAATTCGGTGGGCCAGATTGAGTCGGCGGTGTAACTTTCATTTTCTTCGTCGTAGAAAAGATCGCCGTTGTTAATGGAAAACTGGACGAGGTATTCGATAGCTTTGGGGTGATATTGGTCGTCAGCGCTCTTGGAATATTCGAAGTTTCTTTGGTTTCTTGCTACGTATTCCTTATCTTTTCGAATAAAGCGCCTATGGATCGGAGAACTCGAGAAATCATCAATGGTGGGTCTGAAGTTTTCTTTGACGATTTTTTCGAGCGCTTCGGTCTTGCGTTTATTTTCGGCTTTTCGAGCTTCTTCATGTGTTTCGGAGCTGCGAGCTGTGGTAGATTCGGCTGCAAATGACATATTTTTCGTTGTTTATTTTTGTTGGTGGCTTATTTATATATAGCATAAACACTTTAAAAAGTCAAGATAGGAAAAAGCGGGACAGTGTTGTCCCGCTTAGGCGGCGAGTGCCGCTCTGACCTTTGCCACCGCCTGCTCGAACTCGTCGGCATGCTTTTTGGTAGGCATAAGGGAAATGTACCCTTCCTTTTCAGTGCATTCGCCGATTCTTCCGATCAGCTGAGCGGACTGAATAGCATACCAAACTTTTCTGAGCTGTTCGCTCGTGAAAGCGCCAGTGTATATGATGGCAATATTGGTCTTTGTAAGGTTCGCGTTTGTCATGGCTCCCCCCTTTCTTGATGCGCTATGGACAAATCGTAACCTTATTGTAGCATAGAATTTGAAATATGTCAAGCATAAGCGTCGAATGACGCTTGGTTTGGCCCGCCTAGATAAGGCACAGTTCAGCTTTCATTTTTTCGAGAAGGTCTTGCTTAATCTTGAGCTGCTCGCGAGTCTCGTCGACAAGTTCTTTTGGTGCCTTTTTGGTGTAATTTGGATTACTGAGGCGTGCGTCAAGAGTATTAATCTCGCTACCAAGTTTTAGAATGCGATCCTCGAGGTTGTGCTTGTACTTATTGAGAATATCTTCTGGGATTTGTAAGTAAATATTGTGATTTGGAATCGCCAAACGAAGACCGCTGAGTTCGTCGGTGCTGATTTTTGGTACGCATGGAGCTTTGGTTAGATGTTGGATGAGAAGTTGGTTGTCGTACATAAGCGGATCGTCGTCAAAGGCGATTGGGTAAGACGCTGCACCTGGCAAGCTCTGAAAATGACTACGGATGTTGACGATGATGTCTTTAAGCTCTTCGAATCTCTTAACTTTTTTATGGTCGATTTGATATGGCTCTGGCCAGTTTTGGGTAATGAGCATGCCGCTAGTCCAGCTGAGGGTTTGCCAGATTGTTTCGGTGACAAATGGTGCGAATGGGTGGAGCATGATAAGAATTTGCTCGAGAGTTGATTTGAGAAGTGTAGTATCTTTCCAAAGTTTTTCACTTTCAATAAACCAGTCGGCGTATTTGTTCCAGATTAGGTCATAAAGAAGGTCTCCAGCTTCGGCGAAGCGGTAATTTGCGAGAAGCTTTTGGATTTCCTTGTTTGCTTGGTTGATTTGGTGGCAAATCCAGTCCTCACTGTAGTTATCGATTGTTAGCTCTTTGTCGCCTTTCGGATTGTCATCGACGAGTTGCTGAATGAGACGCGCAACGTTCCAGAGCTTATTGCAGAGATTGCGGCTTGCGATAACTTTGCTTGTGCTGAATGCTTGGTTAACTCCAGCGGAACGGCTTGCGATGAGACCGAGGCGTAGTGCGTCGGAGCCATATTGACTAACGATTTCGATTGGATTGATGACGTTGCCTTTTGACTTGGACATCTTCTGCCCTTTTTCATCTAACACCATACCGTGCATATAGACATCTTTGAATGGAATGTCGCCAGTGACATAGAGGCTAAGCATAATCATGCGGCCGACCCATTGGAACAGTAAGTCAGCACCAGTTTCCATAACGGAGGTTGGAAAATGCGCTTTGCGTTCGCTAGTAGTAATGTATGGCCATTGTCCGGAGCTAAACCAGGTATCGAAGGTATCTTCATCGCGTATATAAGTATTGCCGTTTTTCTTTAGCTCTGTCTTATCGACATGCTCATCGAAAATCCAATCTGATGGGTCGTTGATGTTTTGGAAGGCAGGAATTGGGATGCCCCACGGAATTTGGCGTGAGATGTTCCAATCTTTTAATTGTTCAAGATAGTTGATAAGAACTTGCTTTTTGCTAGCGGGGTGAAATTTGATCTTCCCTGCCCTGAGCGCTTTGATGGCCTCTTTTGCTAGTGGTTTTACGTCTACAAACCATTGTTCTTTGAGTAACGGCTCAATGACGGTATCGCACTTGTAACAGTGGCCAACGGAGTGCGTGATTTTTTCTTCTCCCCGAAGTAAGCCTTGCTCTTCTAGGTTTTTGAGAACCTTTTTGCGAGCATCTTGGACTGTGAGGTTTTCATAGTTGGCGCCTGCATTTTCATTCATTTTGCCATCGAAACCAATGACTGTAATCATTGGGAGATTGTGGCGTTGGCCAACCTCGTAGTCGTTTTGATCGTGTGCTGGTGTAATTTTTACAACACCCGTGCCATATTCTATGTCAGCATGCTCGTCGGCGATGATAGGTATCTCGCGATCAGTAAGTGGGAGTTTGAGCATTTTTCCTACTAGATGTTTGTAGCGCTTGTCTTCTGGGTTGACGGCCACGGCGGTATCGCCAAGTAGGGTTTCAGGTCGCGTAGTTGAGATGATTAATTCTGTGACACCTTGTGATGGCTCTACTAGTGGGTATGCGATTTGCCAGAGCATGCCCTTTTCGTCTTTATGTGTTACTTCAATATCTGCAAAAGCGGTTTGATGTTTTGTACAAAAGTTTACGAGCTTCTTACCTCTGTAGATTAATCCGTCATCCCATAGTTTTTTGAAGGTTTTATAGACGGTGTCGGTAACCTTTGGGTCTAAAGTAAAGGTTAAACTATCCCAATCGCAGGATGCGCCGAGAGCGCGTAGTTGGAGTTCCATATTTCCGCGTTGTTCGTGAACGAAATCCCAGACCTGGGAGTACAGTTGATCGCGGGTATAATCGAAGCGGGTCTTCCCTTTTGACTCTAGATAGCGTTCGTAGACGACCCACGTTTCGAAACCGGCATGATCAGCTCCTGGAATATACCAAGTATTATCCCCCTTAAGACGGTGGTATCTTGTAAGGATATCTTCTAGTGCAATTGTTAGTCCGTGTCCAATATGCAAGTTGCCATTTGCGTTTGGTGGCGGCATAACGATGGTGTAATTTTCTGCTTTTTTGTTTGAACTAGGTTTAAATGCGCCGGATTTTTCCCAGAGTGCGTATACGTCTGGCTCGTATTCGTTCGGCTCGTAGGCTTTACTAAATTTCATGTGAATATTATAACATATTTTTAACTAATTTACCTCTTATATGCGTTATTGTACAAATATCTTTTACTTTATGTATTTATGCCGTTGTATTTTGGCATATTTTTGGCAATTTGGGATAAAAAAGAGCGCTTTTTGCGCCTATTTTTTTCTATTTTTCATCAAAAACTATGATTTTCACATGAAAAAAATCCATAAAAATCATGAATATTTCACGTGAAATATTTACAAATAGCTAAAAATGTTTTCTGCTATGCGTACACCTTACGTTCGTTCGTCCCAAACGATTACTCGTTGGTAATTCTATTTTAGCGCAAACGGGATGCTAAGTCAAATGGTGGCTAATAAATAGATAAATGTTAACATAATCTTTTTGCACTTTTTGGTGGAAATGTGGATAATGGTGTTATGGCGTTCATTCGTAAATTTAAGACTGGGAGCGGTGCGACTGGCGTTCAGGTTTGTTGGAAACAGGGCGGGGAAGTAGTGAAGACCGTCCATATTGGTTCGGCAAATAGCGATTTGGCTTTGGAAAAATTGCTAAAAAAAGCGCAAAAAGTGATCGATGATGGAAAAAGACCGCTTTTTGATTTACGGAAATTTGATAAAAAGTCTTGACATAAGGTGTTATTTTTTGGAAAAAATTTTTTTTTGCGCTTCGCGCATTATATTTTTGTGATTTTATTTTTGCTTTTTTCCAAAAATAAAAAAATTTTTTCCGCCTGCGGCGGAATATATTGCATAGACTACGCAGACTGCGTAATCTTGTTTATGCATTTTGTGATATATTTTTATGTGTTAGACTTTTGCACAATTTTTTGCACAGGTTTTTCAACAGGGTGCAGTATGGCGAGTATGCGTTGCATTTTTTCTTGCGTGAGATCTGTTGGCAAACATAATATTTTTGGATGTATTGATTCGGCGATTGGTGCCATTTTGCTACTATAATGATAGCGACGATTTGAGTTTGGGCCGGGGTAGAGAAGAGGGGAATACCATCTTCGTATGAAAAAGCCGGAGCTGGTTAGTATATCGTAGACTTTTGTGGCGGTTGAGGCGTCCTTAAATAATACTGGGTATGCTAATAGTGGTTCGTCGTAATTGTTGATAAGTTCAAAATTTGGGTTGTTTGCTAGTTTTTTGTTATAGATGCGGACGTTTTTTTGTCGGAGTTTATAGATGGCCGGTAGGGCGGGGAGATGCTTTAGGATAGTATTATTGACAAATTTTGTAGATGCGTATGGACGAGATTGTTCTGCGGATTGTTCATATGGCGCTACGGCAAGCTCGAATATGTGAGCTTTGTAAGCAAGGTTGCGTACATCGTTAAATATCGAATTCGGTAAACGGTGAAGGAGGCCATTTTGGAAGCGATATGTGCGCGACCTTAGATCTAGACCAAGTGGCGGTTGTGGCAAATTTAGTAGAGAAGTGGTTATTTCTCCGTATAGTTTTGGGTTTTTCTTTTTTAGCTCTGGATTTACATAGATAGCACCGCCAAATTTGGTGTTTTTGATTACTTTTTCGACGCCGAATGAGTGGACGGAGATGTCTGCGAGTATTTCGCCAGATTTGCTGGCAGCCATTCGGGTAAGGCAGTGGGCGGAATCTTCGATTAGGATTAGGCGGTGTTTTTTAGCGAAATCGGCGATCGCTTGGGCCTTGTCGCCAATTATGCCTAAAGTGTGCTGCATGACTACCGCAACAGTTTTTGAATTGTAGCATTTTTCTGGTTGCGTGAGGCTGAGAGTGCTAGGGTCGATGTCAGCATAGGCAGGCTTTAGGTTGCTAACAAGAATTGGGTTTATAGCAGTGATACAAGTGTATGGTTGAGTGATAACTTCGCCATGACCATATATATTATATATGGCTTGAAAAACAGTCGCCATGCCGAAGCGTGCTTTAAAAGTCAGAAACCAATCATCTGGGTCGGTGTTGGAGTATTTGGCGAGTGATTTGCGGACGGCAAGATTTGACTGTATTAAATCCATCACTGATATTATATCGTATTTTGAATAACTTTTTTAGGGGCAGAGAACAATTAATGGATAATTGAGCGCGGCGAAATATCTAAATCGTAAGGATCAGATGCGCTTTCGCCGGATTGAATAGAATAATAGGCGGCCGATGCGACCATGGCACCATTATCGGTGCTAAGCTTTGGATCGGGGAAGAACACCTGATGAGTTTTTGAGAAGGTTTTCTTTAACTGAGTACGTAATTCTTGGTTTGCTGACACGCCACCTGCAAGAAGGATGGATTTTGCGGGATATTTTTGACTTGCTTTTTTTAGTTTCTGAATAAGAATGTTGACCGCCGTCGCCTGAAAGCTGGCGGCAAAATCGGCGATTTGTTGTTCGGATAGATGCTTTTGGAGTTCGTAAGACGGGGTAGTGATTGGCAGGTTAAGTTCTTTTTGAACTGCGCGTAAGACGGCTGTTTTCAGGCCGCTGAAAGAGAAGTCTAGATCGTCGACTTTTGGAATTGGGAGTTTATACTTGGTTGGATTGCCTCTTTGGGCGGCTTTGGCAATTGAAGGACCGCCGGGATAGGGGAGGCCAAGAATTTTTGCGATTTTATCAAAACATTCGCCAATGGCATCGTCTCGCGTAGTGCCGATGATATCGAAATGGTCGTGACGTTGCATGTGGATGATTTGGGTATGTCCACCTGAAATAACTGCGGCAAGTAATGGAAATTCTGGCTGATAGCCGCTGAGCCAGTTGGCGTAGATATGGGATTTTAGATGATGTGTAGGATAGAATGGAATATTGTTGACGACTGCTATTGTGCGGGCGGCTAATGTGCCAACAAGAAGTGAGCCAACAAGCCCTGGAGTGTGCGTGACGGCAATGGCATCGATATCGTGGATGGAAAGCTTTGCGTCCGTAAGTGCTTTTTTTATAACGGGATTGATGGCTTCAATGTGGCTGCGGGCGGCTACTTCTGGAATTACGCCACCATATGCGGCGTGAATATCGATTTGTGAAACAACAACATTAGATAATATCTTACTTCCGTTTTCGACAACGGAAGCTGCAGTCTCGTCGCACGAGCTTTCAATTCCCAGAATTTTCATTTCCATTATTATACCATAATTTCAGCTTTTTGCTTTTTTGTTTATGTGTAAGCGTTTATGTTATTATTAACATAAGGATTAATATGTAGAGAGGTCTAAAAATGGAAAAAGTTCATGATTTTATTGGTAGTCTGCTTGATCAGAAAGGGATTACCGATATTGAACCGGAAGCTCGCGAACAACTTATTAGCGAATTGACGGAACTATTAATGCAGGAAATTGATAATGCTGCCATTAGGGCTTTACCAGAAGAAAAGGCGATTGAGCTTGCTGATGGATTAGAGAATGGTTCAATAAAACCTGAGGATGTTGGTACCTTTTTGATTGACGCCGGCTTGAACGTAGAAGAGATTTCAATGATTACGATGTTGCAATTTAGGGATTTTTATCTTGGGAACGCTGTGCCGGATGTAGAAGCCAATGAACCGGTGGTCGCAACGAATTAGTCGGTAGGAGCTTACTTATGATTAATACTGGTGAAAAAATAGGGAAAGTCGAAAGTGGTGTGCCGGATGAGTTGTCTAGTGAGCAAAAGCGGACGCTCGCTCGAGCATCTATGGGGGTGGCTGAAATCGCTTCATCTGAAAATGGTAGCAAAGAAGACCTCTCAGCTACACTAAGTGAAGGCGGCAACAATGTAACCTCTATCGATTCTGGTGAGGGAGCAGGTGAAAATACGGCTGTTCCAGAAGATGTCACAGTTGAGTCTGGTAGCGAATCGGACATTAGTGTCGATGATGAAGAAGCGGCTGGGAAAGACGCTAGTGAAGTGGCGTCGATAGGAGATTATGAAGGAATTCCAGACTACAGACCAGTTAGCTTAGAGAGTGGCGAAGGTAGAGATTACGCTACGGATGAGATATGGAGACCTGCAGTAGAGAGACTGAATCCAGAAATGTCTCCTAGAGATGTTGATATTGTGATGTCGTTTGCGCACGTATGGAATGAGTATTTGGAGCCTAGCGAGAGGGAAGCTTTGCTAAAAGGTGAGAATATCGATGGCTTCGAAAGCGATGGCATGATGCTTATGTTGAATAAGGCTCACATCGTAAGTTCTGAGGGGGCGGCTGGTCAAGAAGGGGCAGGGGATAATAATGAACAGCCTGGCGAAGCGGAGGACGGTAATGATGAAGGCGCCTCTGGCGAAGCTGGTAGTGAAAACGGCGAAGATTTAGCGGATTATGAAGCAGTACCAATAGACGATATCGTAGAGATGAAAAAGGATATTGATACCGAAAAAGCCATAAAGAAACTGGAAAAAGAAGGCTTAACGGAAGAGCAACTTAGTGAATATCGTTCCGTAATTAAATATGGGAAGTTGGAGAAGTTTGCGCCGATTGTTAATTACTTTAAGTCTGAAGAAACAAGGAAAGCAATTCCAGAGTCGAGCCTTATCTATGCTATTGATAAATCTGGTCTAGGGTATGCTAATGCCCTGATTAAAACCGGTTTAGTTAAAGTTTCTGATGAATTCTCGAAATTTATCGACGACAGTATAGCTACCGTAAAAGGGAAAGTGGATTTTTTACATTCGCAAGTTAGTGATTTACCCCCATTGGAAGCTATGACTATAGAAGAAATAGATAAGATGGGGCGGTGCGATGAGGCACAAGTTATTAAAGATAAAGACGGTAAAAATGTTCCTATATTTGAAGCCCATGATGGACTGCTATATCCACATTTTATGACTTTTGTTGATTTGATCCATTCGAGATGCGATGGTGATGAGTTGTTATATAAGAGTATTGTTGATTATGTAAACGGTGAAAACACTTTGCCGCAAGATTCTGCAGAAAAAGGAATGATTGATACGCTAATGAAGGCAGGGCTAATTAAAAAATCGCATGACGTTGCGACGGGAGGAGAGTAAGAATGGGGAATAATTATTTAGGGAGGAATAAGTAATGGTGCGTGCAGCAGGTGAAGCTCCTTCTGGTGTCGCGTCTGGAGAGAAAAGCAAACAGCGCGAACTTAGTGATGAGATGCGAAAAAGATTTGCTAAGAGAATTCTAGAAATTAGCATAAAGTACGGTCTTTCGGAGCAAGACGAGAACAGTCTTTTTGATTTATTAGATTCGGCTTATGGTGAAA
>DEVX01000063.1 GCA_002363515.1 Candidatus Saccharibacteria bacterium UBA3225
GAATAATCACGGTAAAGCCCCGCCAGATTCTGGGAGCGGTAGCAATATTCTTAGCTCTGATGAGTACGGTAACTGGGTGGCCGTGTTGCCTAGTCAGCCCCTAAAACGCTATCTCGTAGATCTTGACCCGGGTAATGTAACTAAGGTTGTGGCTGTGCGCAATTTAATAGAAAAGAATCGTACTTCTCTGAGGTATAGAATAGACAATAATGGTGTGGCTTATCACGATGTGGTTACGGTAGTAGTTGGTTCCAAATGTCCCGACTTGGGCAGTGATACGATTCAATTTGTAAATACTGGACATCGTACTGATATAGTGGTAGTTCGTTTTATGGAGCGAGGCTACTGGTATTGTCAGGAAGTTTAATTAGTTTATTCGTCCGATATACCTTCTTGCGTGGTGATTCTTTCGTCGTCTTTGTCGACTTTGTCGATGATTGGCTCTAGATTACTATAGTCAAACGTAAATTGACCGTAATATTCGAATATTTTGAATGGCTGCCCCGTCTCTTTGATACGAATACCATTTATCTCTTTTTCACCAGTTATGCCATTCTTGTAAGTCGATATGAAAGATACCGAATAGCTTGTTGTGCTATTTCTTAGTAATACCGTAAAACTTCCGTCCGCATTGTATTTAATTTCTTGATAAGCGTCTACTTCTGGGAGTAGGTAATAGAAGAATGCGGAGACTGTTTGGTGTATTACTTTGTTTGCGTAGTCGGAATAACCTTTAGCGGCGATTCTTGTGACGCCAGCAAAAATGCTGTTTCTTTCGGAAGGAAATTCATAGTCTTTATCCTTATCAAGCATATACTCGTTGAGCATCCTTTCGATTGTTTGGTCTCTTGTGATAAATCTAAGTAAGTCGTATTCTTCTTCCGTATAGGCTCCTGTATCTGGCAATAGATACTGCAATAAATATGAGTTTGCGTTTCCGACTAACTCAAAATCCAATTCTTTCTTTATGAAGCCTTCAGCCGTTATGACGGCGTGACACTTACCTGAAGGTAAACGATGAGTGCCGTTCGTGTAGCTTATACCATTTATTTCAACGCTGGCGCTTGTGGGGATTAGCCTAACATTCAAGATTGCCGTATCTCCAATAACGGCATTTCCGTTCTTTGATCTAATGGCGGCTCTTGCTGCAAATACGAAGACGAACAGCAGTATTATTGCTCCGGCAATTATCAGCTTCTTCTTTAGTGGCTTTTTTTGCTTTTGTTGTTGCGCTTGCGTGTAATTGGCGCTATTATTCATGAAATTTTGAATAAACTCTTGATTTGGCCTCTCGCTATTGTTATTCATTTTTTCTCCTAAAAGTAGTTCGTCGTAGGATTAACGTGCCAAACTTCTGATTTAATTGGTCTTTGCATGCCATAGTTCTTAAGATTGTCGCAGAACCAATGCGATGTGATTGAATAGTGCCAGCGATTGAGAGATTGTTTATCCGTAACATTGCCCCAATCTTGCGTGGAGGCGCAGGTTGACTTTTTGCCATTGTTAGTATCACCTTTCGGGATACTAAAGTCTATTGCTAAGCCACCTTCGTGTGGCGATTCGCCCGGTTTTGCAGCGTATTGTCCGCCGTTGTTTTTATATTCGTTATAGAGTTCTTGCTGTTTTTCGTATGAACGGAATGATTGGCTGGCGCTAAGCTGTTGCCCATATTCTTTTTTGTAGGCCTCCGCAAGGGCGTAGTATGCTCCAGATACACGCGAGTTTACATATACGTCCCCATTTATGTTCGGTATGGAGCAAAGGTTTATTTTTACCAATTTGCCATTAACATGTGCTTTGTCGTAAGTTTTATAGAACTTTGTTCTGGGATCGCATTGGATTTTGTCGGAATCCTTCGTAAGCGGCCCGATAGGTTTATCGGTCTGAGTTGCTTCGTTCCCCCCACCAGTGTTCCCGCCCTGGCCGCCGCCGGCGCTACTATTTCCCCGGGTTGAGCTGCCGCCATTCTGGCCGCTGGAGCCATCGTCGGGCTGACTTAAGTCTATTGTGCCATCTCCGACTACCCGTGAGCCAGATTCACTACAGCCTTCTGCTGATTCTTGGGGGTTTAAAATTGCATTTAGGTCTCCGCCTGGGATAAACATCGATATAGAAATTGCTAGCGTCGCATATAGTAGTATGCCGATTATTGTTTCGATGATGCGTTTTATGCCTTTAGATTTTCTATCTGATTGGTCTCTGGATGTCATGATTAAGATTCCGCCATGGATTAGGCCAATGGTCGCAAGTAGTCCAATTCCGATAGTGAACGTGCTAATGACAAATGAGAGAATTTTAAAGATAGAGCTACCGTGACAATCGTCGCAGACTTGTCCAAAAAATATAGTATTAATGCAGTTTGATGGTAGGCCTGCTGCGAATTGTTTTAGCAACAATATAAAATAGTTCATACGCCCTTGTTTGGATTATGCTCCGCTGTTCGAGTCGCAATAGTTTGGCATTATAAAGTTAAATTCTGACACGTTAAAATTATTCCTATCCAGCCAAGCCTGGAAATTCTTCAGTGCATTAGCCTTTATTTCCGCATCGCCGCAACTGTCCACTGCTATTTCAAGCTTCTTGTCATTCTTGCGTCGTATTACGGTGTAGCTATCTCCGTTATCTGTTTTGCCTACGTATGGCAAATAGCTATCAATTGCTGTCGGCGATTGTTTTTTGAGTTCATATTTGTCGCTGGTGTACTCGTAGATTTTTGAATTGCCTTCTTTAATAATGAGGTCGATTTTCTGATTTTCGTCTTCTTTAGTTTGAATCGCATAATCGTATGTATCTGCTATTTTTACTTTAAACTGTTTTATTTCGTCGTTCGCTACCCAGCTATCTTTTTGATAGCTAATCTTTTTGCCCTTTGGATGAAGGATTGAGAAGTAGTTTTGGATAACCTTCATCATCTCTACGTAGGCATCTTGCCCATAATCGGCACTAATATCTTCGAAGCCGATTAGGGATAGCCTCCAGTCATTGATTGCGCCTAGATTCTTTTCATTTATTTCTTTGCCGGAGGCTATATCGATGACGATAGCGGTATTTTTAGTGAGACTATAGCCGTATACTAGTATAGATATTATAATTGCAATGATTACTACGCTGACTACGGCGTATGCAATTATGTTGATTAGCTCTTGGTTTTTATCTTTCCAGTCTTTATAGCTTCCCATTTTACCTCGCTTTGATAGCTTTACAGTTGTTCATTCTTGGATATATGCTAGACGGATCCCACTCTGTCTCCATACTATTGACGCGTCCTTTTTCTCCATTAGAATCAGCTAGCAGCCATTTCCCATCGTTAGTAATTCCGCGAATACCGATACAGTGTCCGCCTCCGGTGAATGGATTAGAGCCCTCGCCGCAGGTCCAGATCATGTATCCACTACGCAACTTTGCGTTAATCTGATCTATGCTAGCGCCATCTATATTTTCGGCTTCTAGTCCGTATTCTGGAGCAAGTACTAATGGAAGTGAGTGACTACTACCGCTGTTACAAACATGCAAACCTTTGCTGCCGGCAACTTTTGTCACTTCGTCTGGTAGATATTCTTTTCCGGTTAAAGCGGTGGCCATCATAGCGAAGGAAACTACACCGCATCCTGCAGAACAGGTCGTGCCGCATCCGCCGTAATCGGTGTTTGCCCATTTTTCGTCGCATTGATCCCACCATGGAAAATCATCGCCGCTCCATGCTTTCTCCTGTGCACCACAGAATCCTGTATTAGTAGATGCCTGTATGGAGTCGAGAGCTTCCTTTAGCATTGGCCAAATATTTCCAGTATCTGTATGATCGTTTGGCGCTGGCGTGTGCATATGGGCTAAAATGCCATTATAGCTATCGAAATCTTCACCGGCCGCTAAGCGTTGCGGTTTTTCCCAGTCGACCGAAGTGTTCATCGGTATGCCTGTTTCTTGGCCGATTGCGACTAGTAATTTAGCGAGGTATGCCCATTCCTCTTTTGTGAATTTGGTTTTGTCTAATATGTACCATTCGTCATTCTCGTGTGCTTTTGTCGAAAAGCCGATTATCTCTATCTGTACGCCCGCTGAATAGTCGTACGACGCAATGCTATTGGCCGGTTTTGTGATAGGGTGATGCTGGAATACGGTTTTACTTTTTAGGTTAATCGTAAAGTGGGCAGGAAAACCATTTTGGCCATATAGAGCTAAGCCGCTAGTGCCGCCACCGTCGCCACCTTCGGTGTTGTGCAATGTGATCTTGTTTGGGCCGTAGGTAGTTCCGTCTTTCGGGTTTTTAGTTTTAAAATCTTTAAGATGTTCGCTGTCGCCAGGCGTATAATTGCCAATTACCTCTTCGCGTTGGTATCCTTCAATTCCGCTTGTGAGCCAGCCATTTGACCAAGTAGCGCTAACTGACTGTTTGCCGGTTGTGTTGTTGACGGCTTGAGCGATAATTTTAGCAAATAGTTTGCACCCGATGTTGTCAGTTGGATGAAGTTGGTCCATCATGTACTTCTTTGGGTCTTTTGATGCAGGGCCAAGCCAGTCGGCAATAACAATGTTGCTGTAGCGCGCTGCGTATTTCTTAAGATGCTCGTTTTTTTCATTAAACTTGGCCGAGTTTTTGCCACTGTTCGTTCTGTTGTAAAAATTCATAAGGACTACTTTTCTTTTTGTGCCAACGATTTCCATAAGATCTTTGAAATCTTGCTCGGTTACATCTTCGTCGTTTGTGCCCAATGCAAAGACGACTGTATTGCGTATTTTGTCGCCTTTACCTTTTAAGCGGGTTAAACCATCTGGCTTATCTGTACTATATGTTCCCGACCACATTGAGCCGCTGATGGCGTCAATATCGATGCCTGGCATTGCTTCTTGCAGCTCCTTCTTTGCATGTACGGAGATGGAATCTCCTACCAAGGTAACTTTATTGCCGTCGGCAGTTACGCCGGTATCTTCATTTACTCCACCACTACTAGTGTTATTACTAGCGCATTCCATATTAAGTGAGTGTGGTTCGGTACTTGAAAACTCTGGGATGCTATGAATGTCTGAGTTGACGTCTGAGTATTTGCCGCCGACTTGGATATTTTTTTGTTTTGCGAGCTCTTCAGAATTTGGCCATCCTTTTTGTTTTGCAACCTCATCCGAGATGTCGATTGCCCATTTCATAGCATCCCAATAGACATCGTGGTTGCAGCCATCTGACGCTGGACAGTAATGTGCAATTTCGGCATAAAAGAACTGTTTTAAGTCAAAGTTGCTTGCTGATGAATATTGAAAGGCGTCGGAGTAGATCCCGTTGCGCAAGAAGTCGATGGCGTATCCGGCCATCATATTTTCGATTGATGAATAGATCGACCATTTTCTGCTTCCAGCGTCGTATGGTTCTGGTTTATTATAGAAACCGCTACTCGTATAGGATAAACCGAGCCAGTTAAAACCTCCTAACTCTTCTACGTGCGAAGCGACGCAGTCGGTGCAGAGGCCCAAAGTTGACTCATGCACCATTTGTGCAAATACTAATTCCCACGGTACGCCCGTTTCTTCCTGTAGTTTCATGGAAAGGATGCCGTATTTCTCTGTCACTTCGCGGAGGCGGGCTTCTACGTCCGTACCCGTAATTTCGCCGCCACATTCACCAGTAATATCGCCAGTTCCGCAGTAGTCATCTGGCTTATAGAATCTGATTCTGTTTTGAGCGAATTGGTCGATATACTCGCTAGTATTTGCGTGGGCATTATTTCCGACTATTGACAGTGTTATTATAAGGAATAGTGCTAATAATATCTTTTTATTCATAGATAATCCCGTAGTTCTCGTACTTAAACCCTGCGTCTTCTACTAGTTTTCTAGCAACACTATCGTTGCCAGTATTGTCTTTTAGTTTGAGACAAAAAACTGCTCTACAGTTCTTATCTGATGTGCCGTTAGTAACAACGGTTTCGTAGAATGGTTTCCCATCAGGTGCGTTATTGCCATTCGTAAGCATCGTGACTTGATGCAGTGGCAAAACTGAAACGATTTGTTTGGAGCTTTCGATTTCTTGGATGTAGTCTTTTGATTCATTCGTGCCGATAAGTTTTAGCGCTTCGTAGTCTTCTGGATGTTTTGTGTACCATCCGTAGTCGCCGCTTTGGGACAGCGCGGCATATACGGTGGCGGTTTGCCTCGATTTTAGCTCTACTTCGTATTTTTGGGTATCAAAACCGTCCCTGCTAATTTCTACTGTTACCTTGCCGGCGAAGAATTTATGATTGCCATTATGATATTCTGCGCCATTTATTTTGATAGTTGCATCTAGAGGAGTTGCTATTACTACTAGCTTTGCGTTACGAAAAAACCTTAAGGCTACTACTCCTATGATTGATATTGCTAATAATATCCCTAAGAACATCGCAATAGTGCGGATGTTCTTAACAAACCATTCTTTGACCCTCATATTAGCTATATTTTATTATATTTATGGTTATTTGTTCAAGTCTTTAGATACAAAAAACCTCCCCACTGTCTGGGGAGGTTCTTTGGTTTTTTGAGGCGCTTTAACGCTTG
>DEVX01000022.1 GCA_002363515.1 Candidatus Saccharibacteria bacterium UBA3225
TGACGTTCACAGTTGCGACGACAAGCGCCCGACGGCGTCAATCAGCGTAACGAGCTCTGGCAGCGAGGACGACGAGTCAGCAAGCTGGACCATCTCCGCAACAGCGAACTTTGGTACCTTTGAACTAGACAGTTACACTCTTGTCGTGAACGGCCAGACCGTCAAGAGTGGCGGATTGGGAGCCTCTGGCGGTACTACAGAATATATAACGACGACAAAACCGACCAGCATCAGCTTCAAGGTGACAGACCGAGCCGGCTACACGACAACTGCAACTGGCGCAGCGGAATAAAACCTCGCACAAAAAAATCCCCCTTATCGGGGGATTTTTGCTATTTCTTGGCTGTTTTTGATCTTCGACCAAGCGATTGTTTTCTGATTTGTTTTCTCTTCTTGGCTGGTTGCGCTTCCGTAATTTTTGCAAACATCATCTTGCCCGCATTAGTCTGCAGATAGCGCACAAACTCAATTTCAATGCTCTGATTTTTGCCAGCATAGCGTTCCGCGTTATCGACAACAACCATCGTGCCGTCTGGTAGATATGCCACCCCTTGATGCGCATTGCTACCAGCGCTAATTATCTTGACATGAAGTTTGTCGCCAGGTAAGTATTCACTGCGTAGGCCTTGTGCGAGGTCGTTAATATTAATCGCATCGACTTTCTCTGTAGCGGCAACCTTAGCCAAATTGAAATCATTGGTCAAAATAATACCATGGTGTTCTTTAGCTAGTTCAATTAACCGCTCGTCAACCTTAACCCTGCTATCTTCGTCGGCATATATTTCTACGTGCGACAGCTCTATGCGCTCAAGCTCATTCGCAACATCCATGCCGAAGCGCGCACGAGCACGTTTTTCGGCATCAGAACCGTCGGCTAATAGTTGCAATTCACGAATTACTGAGCGCGGGATTAAGACATTATCCCCCAAAAAGCCTGCCTTTGCGACAGACAGAATACGTCCATCCATTAAGGTTGACGTATCAACAAATACTTTTCGCCTCTCCACGCCACCGATACGCGCATTCTTGCTAAAAAATTCTTTTGCCGCAATCGCGGTAGTTTCTGCAAGAATTATAAATAGTAAAATAACAATAAATAAGTCCATACGGTTGTTATTATATAATTTTTGTAGATTATTTCAAGTACGCACAAAAAACACCCCCGGGTGAGGGTGTTTTTTATAGTCTATATTAGCTCTCAACTTCCTTGATTGCTTCTTGAAGCGCTTTGATGCTCTTATTGAACTTTTCCTGCTCTTCATGGTCGAGCTTGATGCCAATGCGACGTACTATACCCTGACGCCCCACTACTGCAGGAAAACCGTTATAAGTATTGCTCATTTCATCATAGCTGCTGACTGGTAAAATACGCTGCTCATCGTTTAGAATACAATTCGTGATCGAAGCCATACAGCTGCCAATACCATAATAGGTCGCGCCCTTCTTTTCAATTATCGTATATGCCTCTTTACGCGCATAATCTTCAATATCGTTGAGCTCTTCTTTGCTTAGTAGATCCATGATTGGCTGACAACCCACGTTTGCACTGCTCCAGATCGCAAATTCAGTATCACCATGTTCGCCAACTTGATAAGCGTGAACATTCTTTGGATGAACATGCAGACGCTGGCTAAGGCGGAAGCGTAGGCGGGCAGAGTCTAACACGGTGCCAGAACCGATTACGCGTTCGGCCGGAAGACCGGAGTAGCGCCAAGTAAGATACGTAAGAACATCCATAGGATTGCTAACTACCAAGAAGATACCGTCAAAGCCAGATGCCATAATTTGGCCAATCATATCCTTAAAAATTGCAGCGTTTTTCTTCAACAAGTCCATACGGGTTTCGCCAGGCTTCTGTGGGACTCCCGCAGTGATTACGACCATGTCACAGTCGCCAGCATCAGCATACGTGCCACTTAGGATTTTTAGATAGCTTGGCGATACCGCTAAAGTGTCGCGCAAGTCAATTGCTTCGCCCTCAGCGTCTTCCGCGTTAATATCTACGAGAACAAGCTCGTTCACATTTGTGCGTTGATGTACCAAAGCATAGCCGAAGCTCATGCCCACATTACCGGTACCAACGATCATTACTTTATTTGCCATTTGTTTTGATGCCCTTTTTGACTTATATATTTATATTAGCATAAACAGTTTATTAAATAAACGTCCATTGGTTGGCGCCAAGGGACCGAACGACGCCTTTTAATTCAAGGGTGGTCATATTGCGGTTGAAGCTAGCAGTGTCCATGCCAAGAGTACGAGCAATCTCCTCACCATCGCGAGACCCTTCGCGAATTAATCTGACTATTTCAGACTGTTCTGTAGATAATTTCGCAATGGCACATGTCTGCACCTTAATTCCAAAAACGTCTCTAATGAAGCTATCGAAGTCGACATAAGCGTGCGCATATTGAAGCATATTATTACAGCCTCGCGACATTGGCCGATTGATATCGCCAGGAACAACATAGAGTTCTCTGCCTTGCTCGTTAGCATAAGAAGCGGTCGTCATAGTGCCAGAGCGTGCTGACGCCTCTACTACTACAACGGCTTTCGCAAGGCCAGTAACTATTCGGTTTCGTTCCAAAAAATGATAAGCGCGTGTTTCGTGGCCGACGGGATATTCGGAAATGATAGCTCCTTTTTCCAAAATTCGCTCCGCCAGACTGCTATTACTGCGAGGGTATATTTGATCGATAGGAGTGCCCAACACCGCTACCGTCACTCCGCCGGCGTCAAGACAACCACGATGAGCGCAAGCGTCTATTCCGTACGCCAACCCGCTAACTACGATTATGCCCATCTTAGCTAAATCATAAGCTAGCTTGTAGGCTATTTGCTCGCCATATTTAGTAGCCCTGCGGCTACCAACTATAGCCACCACGCCGCCATCAAAAACTGGCTCTGGAATAGTCCCACGATATCATAATCGGGCTGGCGGATCCGAAATGAGTAAAAGTGGTGATATTAATTTTTCGTTAAAATTACATTCCTGATAATTCATACAATTAATGTATAATTATCGTTTATTTCAAGAAAGCATGAACGTAATATTATTCATCGCGACGCATTGGTGGAAACGGTACGCCTTCACGAGCCGACACGCCCTCGAAGAGCCAGAAGTTGCGTTCGGAGTTGCCCCAACCACAAGTTGGTGGCATACCATACTCAAGCATCTCTACGAAGTCCATATCGAGCATTTGCGCCTCGTCATCTCCCGCATCGCGCATAGCCTGCTGACGCTGGAAGCGCTCTAGCTGGTCGATTGGATCATTTAGCTCCGAGAATCCGTTGCCCATTTCCGTGCCAAAAATAACGGGATGAAAACGTTCAGTAACGCGCGGATCCTCCGCATGTTTCTTTGCTAGCGGCGACAATTCAACGGGTTCATGAATTAACCAGAATGGCCCAGCAGATTTTTTACGAATAATCTTCCATAGATAATCAAGCAGGCGCGAAGCTTCAGCTTTTTCGTCAAATTTTACGCCATTCTTGCGCAAAATCTCATGTATCTTCTTAATATCTGGATTAAATACGTCAATATCGAAATTATCTTTGATTATGTCGGCAAAAGTAATCTTTGGCCATTCGCAATCGAGATCCACTTTCATACCTTCGTGCTCGAATTGAAGTGTACCCCAAGTTTCTTTGCAGACATATTTAATCATTTCTTCGTAGAAAGCCATACCCTCTTCATAATCTTGATATGCCGCATATGATTCCATCGCAACATGTTCTGGAAGATGCTCTTCGTCCATGCCTTCATTACGAAAACGCGGCCCAATATCGTAAACGCGCTCGTAGCCACCGCCGATTAGGCGTTTGAGAGGGAGCTCATGCGAAATACGAAGATAGAAATCCTGATTGAGTGCATCCATATGAGTCACGAATGGGTTCGCATCGGCACCGCCCGTAGTGACTTCGAGCACTGGAATATTTATTTCGACGAAACCGTGGCCGTTCAAAAACTGACGAGTCGCAGTCCAGAATTTGGAACGGCGTATAAAACGTTCGCGAACTTCTGGGTTTACTGCCATATCGACATAGCGACGGCGTAAGCGCTCTTCCTTATTCGTAAAGCCATCACGTCCAGGAAGTGGACGTAGCGCTTTAGTCAAAATGCGTGGCATATCGCAGAAAACCGATATTTCTTCAGTCTTCGTCTTACCAACTTTGCCAGAAGCCTCTAAAAAATCACCCGTGTCAAGTTTTTTCGTAAATTTGGCGGCCGCATCTTTCAGAAAGATTTGGATTTGACCAGAATCGTCAGCAATTACCACAAAAGCCAACTTACCAAAGCTTCGTATGCTGGCAATTCGGCCGGCAACACAAACGTCCTTGTCGGCATACTTATCATAACTCTTAAGAATATCTCCGATTTTAGTATTACGGTTGGAATGTGCTGGATACGGATCAATACCCTCCGCTCGGAGTTCATTTAGTTTGCGAATTCTTTCATCGCGAAAATCTTTAAGAGTTGCCATAACTCATATCATAACATTATTTAACAGATTAGTCGAGCATTACGGAATCTGTTGTATCACCCGTGCATGCTCGGCACTACCGAAGTATGATTCATCGAGATATTGATAATTTTTGAGATAATCGTCTTTAAATTTAAGGA
>DEVX01000023.1 GCA_002363515.1 Candidatus Saccharibacteria bacterium UBA3225
TCACGCTGCTCGGTTTCAACTTTCTTGGTTTCGACTTTTGGCGCAGCTTCGCTTGCTTTTTCGCGCCGCAGTTTTAACGTTGGCATATTAGATATATTTTAAGGCATATAGGAATTAAATACAAAAAATAGTCAGCGTTAATCGTCGGGCCTAATTTCGCCAGAACGCAGTTTGCGATTAAATTGCTTAGATGTTTTATCGCTCCAATGATAGTTGTCGGCGTCTGGCTTGCGATCGGGCGACACGTCGCCTACGATAGAATCATAGCGTCTACGCTCGTGTTTATTGGCGATTCGGTTACTTTCTCCGCGAGGGTCGGGGTTATATGTTTTGCGGTGCGTTTTTGGCGAAAAATATTTAACAGGGCGAATAGCCTCGGAATACTTCTGAACTTTCGGTTTCTGATTTTTGGCAATTTTAGGGTAAATATAATCATGAATATCTTTCTCACTAAGATTCGGATTTAAATGCCAAAACAATTTAGCCGTAGCATCGTTTGGGTTAGATTTCTGAAAAATGCCTTTTGATTCCGCATTAAAAACTTCCTGCAGCGCGTCATGATCATTGGCGCCAAAGTTGCTCATAATATATTGATATGACAAATAATGGTTCTGCGCTAAGGCAACGAGAGCTTCGCGTAATTCGGAAAGGGAGAGAAAGCCGCGGAGGTTTTTCGTAATAAAAACTATTTTTTCTCGACCCCTATAATTACTCGGCGAATGCCTTTGCATACAACAAGGGTCGTCAGAATAAGGCATGCCTACTCCTGATAACTCTCAATCATGCCATATTTATATTTCCGTACTGCCCCATTGATTTCTTCTGCGCCTAGAAAACCGTCGCTCTCTTTTTTCTTCAGATATATCTTTCTAGTTTCATGGCCGTCAGCAAGAGTTATAGTGAGTGGCGCTCCAATACGAAGACGCTGATCGACGATTTTAGTTAAATTCAACTCGAACATGATTTGACCGATATCTTCTCTCGATATTACTTTTACTGGTTTATCCGGCTCAGCGGGGTTTGGGATATTTATATTAACAACACTAGGCTCATCGACAACGATTGCGGATTCATCTTCTTCATTTTCATCTATGTCTTCGATATTATAATCGTCATCGGGGGTATTAATATCTTCTAGCGGCTCTTCTTTCGTAAGTTCGTCATCAATTATACTCACCAATTTGTCGAATTCTGTTCTCGTATCGCGCAGCCAATTCGTGGACCAAATTCTATACATTCTCCACCCCTTGCGGCTTAACGTATCTTGACGTTGTAGGTCAGAAAATTCTTTATTAAAACCTTTATGATAGACAGATCCATCCATTTCGATGCCTAAAATGAAGCGTTTACGAGCGACGGAGTAAATGCCTATGTCTACCCTATATCCAACATTTTTTCTTTCAATGTCGTAATCATTCGGATCGGAGACTAGTATATTCCAGCCTACTTCGCACCATATGTTAATAGTTTTACCAATATCGTCCCCGTAATGTTCTACTAATTTTTCATACAATTCTCTAGTCAGTGGCGAATCGATTGCGGATATATTACCGTCAAGCGTGCGACGTAAGTATTCCTCGTCAATAACTTGACCAGCATTAGTGAGTAGCGAGTTCAACAGATTGGCGCTCAATAAAGTGTTAGGTGGAGTATTATCGGATTGTATATATGCTTGACAGGCGTTGATCCATTTATTCCGAGCGTCACCCATAATAACGTCGAGTGTTTTTCTCTGGCGAGTTATCGACACGTTTAAGCGTTTGTATGCCCCTGCTTTCTCGTTGAAGAACCACATTCTACTTATAACGTTGTATGTAGGCAGATAAATGATAGTATGGTGCCCCTGGATGCCCTGGCAGTTGGTTACGGTAGATAGAAGAAGTTTTTCACTTTCAAACATCTCCATAATTTTTTCTGTATTCTCCGGATGCGATTCGAGATATTTCTTAAATTCATACAAACTGCCTTTACCGCTCCCCCTAGAAAATAATACACAAAAGCTTGCGTTCGGATTAATGTTTAAGTAATGTTCTATTCGTTTAATAATTACACCAAAGCCACGGTCATCATCTTCGCCAATATTATCCTCAATATAAATCGGAAGATTACCGCTCTTTGCTTCGAATATCGGTCTGATACCGTCCTGACTATATATAGCTGTAAGCGATGGCTCGAAAAGCTTATTGGATTCTGAACGATAGTGTATTTTTAAGTGATGCGACTCTAGATCCGGCAGGTTAACTGCAATATCTAAAATACTTGCGCCAATTTCGTCATCTTCTTCTTCAAACGTAGCCGTAGCCATTCCCCCAAGCATCGAAACTGCCGTCGGCGGCATCTGGTGCGGGTCACCTACAATTACAGATTTTTCCGCCCTATAGATCGACGGTAGAGCTTGGCCCGGGAGAAGTTGCGAAGCCTCGTCGAAAATCACATAGTTAAATACGCCTTTAAATGCCGCAATATATTTAGATACATCGCTTGGAGTAGCAATTACGACTGGAAATGCCTTAATAATATGAACTGTATTATTGCGGATTTTTTCCATTACGGAATTGCCGAACCAATTCGACGCATACGATAAGAATTGCGCTTCTTTTGCGCAGTCAGCACGCATACCCCTAAGCTCTCTCAAATATCTTAATCTCTTCTGTTCCGATACCCTCTTCCCATAGACCTCAAAGTAATCATTCGACATCTTAGGATTATTACCTTTTGACATGTTATATAAGGCAGACGAGACTATGTCGTTAGTTAAGTAGCTAGCAAACGTTTCGTAGTCTACTCTTTCCTCCGACAATAAATCAATGATAATTTTTAAATTTGCTGGCGTAAGCGCTTCTTTTAAATTATCAAGGAATACCATTTGCGAGGTATATTCTTCAAATTCATCGATATTGTTATAGTTTAAAATAGTATCTACGCGCTTTTGCCATATCTTTACATTCTCGCCATTCTTAATCCAATAGAAGTCGTGTGAGAATATATCCGAATCTAATGAGTCGTTAAGTACTTTTTCTAGCTCTAGTATCTTCTCGACATTTATTGCCGTTTCGGCTGGTATATCAGAAATATTGTTGAGAGAATTCAATATCGCTTCTTTATTTGTAGAAACATAACTAATAATATCTTCGGCATCCTGAATGAATGTTGATCGATTTCGTTTAATGAGTATAGGCGATATATTATTATAAATTTGATCAATTTGAGCAATATATTGATTATTCAGTGCATTTTGGTTTATTTTTTCAACTGCCAACCAAATGTTGTCGGCTTTAATTTTATTTGACTCTATGATTTCGGTGATAATCTTAGCGTTTTCATTGAAGTCGACACAACTCTCGATTGTTTCTTTTATAGATTTTTCCGTAATAAGATTAATTGGCGTGCTCTCTTTGATCTTTATCAGATAGTTTGTGAGTTCAACCAAATCATCAAGCGATAAATCAATCTTTTCCAATGGGTTAAAATTCATACCTTCAGTTTTCGCGCGCGACAAGTCGTATATATTCTGAACGATGTACTTTGTATCTTTTATTACGTCAGCAAATGTATTAATATAATCGGCATTTTTAACTATGTCGTCACCCATCGTTTCTTTGAATTGGCGGACAGATTCTGGGAAAGATGAGAAAACCTTAGATAGCTTACCTTTCTTATTATATTCGTTTATATCAGACACTAACCTCCTCAAATCGCTTTCGTTCATATCGAAGAAGATTTTAGTGTCTCCCTTAATAAACAGGCTCCTATACTTAAAGTCTATTGTCTTAACACAATAAGCTAAAAGATTATCTAAGCTAGCGTCCACGTCAAACTGGTATTTTTTGTTTAAAGCTTGTAATTTGCGAACTAATGATTCCCTATTCTTAACGACGCCGGCGAGCTCTTTCATATCGCTAATCGTCGATAATTCACTCTGGTATTTAATAGCAAAATCGCCATTCATTCCTTCTGGAAGAGAGATTTTTTCTACTGCATATTGCTTATTATTGATACTAATCGCACTCCTGAGATTTTGCACAATCTCGTCGAGAATGGTTGGCTTCTTCTTTATAACATCGATATTTACATAAGATGATGCTGTTGCGATTTGGCGTAGATGCTCTAGGTATTTTTGAATAGTAATATTATCGGACGCTACTGTATAGGTTGTATTATTCTTTACTATGTCATCAACACTACAAATAGAATCCGCATAAGACCTAATGATACCTAATGTAAGTTCCCTATTACTTTTAGAGAAAAATTTAAGCTGATTGGTCGGATTATTGTAGCTTGAGAAGTTATGGTTCGGATCTTTAAAATTATTAAGCAATTTCAAGATATATCTAGTATCGATTTTGTCGACATTGTGCAATATAGCCGGAGTATTCTTTTCCTTGGCTAAATATTTTATGTTCGCGGTCGCCAGCTCATCAACACCAATTGCTTCCGGTCGAACATTGGAATTTTTAACAATATCAAGCTCGTTATAAGTTAAGTTGTACGGCGCCGAATTATCAGACACACCATCACGAACACCGTAATCAAGAATGGCGGCATTTTGAGTGGTTTTACCGGTACGATTATTAAAGCTATTCTTAAGGTATTTTAGCCTCTTCTGCTCGGGCGAATTAAGACGCCAGCAAAAATCCAAGAATGATAAATCCTGCTCACCGAGACCCAATTCTTCATGTAGCTCTTTATACTTCCTTACAATTACATTGAGGGCCTCCGAGTTTTGACTAACGAATAAGACTTGTTTACCTTTGGCCGCAAGCTCAAATAGTAAGCTGACAATTAAATGCGATTTTCCAGTTCCAGGAGGACCATATATAACTGTATTATTTGAATCTCCATTCAAGATTGACTCTAGAGCAGATTTTTGCGATGGATCCAATGAGTTAATTGTTGTTTGCATTATTTTAGTATCTCCGCCCAGGCTTTATCCAGATACTCGGCGCCAAAGCCCGTTATGACGCCAATTAGACTAAATGTAGGATCAAATTTTATCGACTGAATGTACGGCAAATTAATACTAGAAAGTCTTAGCTGAATCTTGGTTAGCGTTGAACCAATACTGCTATCTATACTAATCTCATTAGTTTTTAGAAGTCTGGTTAGCTCGCCGTCAAGAATATTTTCGTCCAAGTAAAAATTATAAAAACCAGCCGATTCAATTTCGAGACGTTGGGTTTTTGGATCAGATTTTTGAACACTGAATAAGGAGAGCGGATAAACTTCGCGCTCAAATTTTTCACCCACTTGGCGCATTATTACTACTTTTCCAATAACGAGATAATGCAGCCTGTCACCATGGGTACGATATTGAATGCGCGTCTTGTTATTCATAGACATAATATCTTTGGCGATTAAATTTCGCTTCGCGTAATCTGAAGCTTTGCGCCATAGCTCAGCCTTGCCGTCGTCCATAAAACTAAAATCATCGCGGAGATCCTCGTATATTTTAATCGGGCTACCAGTCGCAATATTGCGCATCAATTTTTCTGTTCCAGTTTTATTAAAAACGAAACCGAAATCTTGAGTTTTGGTTTCTAGTTTTCTCATGAACAGCTTACCGATACGGCTAGGTTCTACTGCATCTTCTTCCTCTTCGTCATCGAAGATAAATACGGTTTTAGATCTATTCGACCTTGCGCTTAAGTCCATATACTCACAGAGTTTCCCGCTAGCAAAATTACCACCGCGAATTACAAGGTCTTTGTGGGCTTTTATAATATCTTCTTTTCCGATAAGCTGCTCTAATTCTTCATAAGCTGCCATATGTCCATCTCTCCTTTTAAATTGCAAAAGCCTTCCATTCTCCGTTCTCGTCATAGTCTGGTGAATCTTGGAGGTAGAAATAATTATTCTTTACATTTATAATTCCGCCCTTGAGATTTAGGTCTGCATGTTCTTGAATGAACGCTTGCAACGCATTGGCTTTTTGACGAACATGCTCGTTGTCGGCGGTAAAACCAGCTTTCGTATCATAGATGCCAATCGAACCATCCTTATATTTAATAATGTAATCAGGATAAAATGCGCGGCGAATACTACGCTGACGTTCATTTAGTTCGAAGTACGGAATAGCAAAGTAGCGTTCCATTTTTTCGCCATTCTTATACCACCATTCAATTTGAGAGCTCGCGTCAAGCATGTCTTCAAATTTATTTTCAGTGCCAGGAGCATTCTTTTTACGGTAGTACTGCTCCATGGCGTTATTCGGAGACTTTGTGATAATGTAGTTTTCATTGAACTGATCAACTTCTGGAATGCGGAAGGTTAGCTCCTCGAGCTCGCGCGCGCGACGTTTCTTCATTTCTTCACGATAAACATCTTCATACGCATCGAGTGCCTTATCGAAAATCTGTGCAAATATTTCCTGATTTACTCTCGAACATGCGATTAGTTTTTGCACTTGTTCAATATCTATATTCGCCTTATGGAACCAGCCATATAACGTACCGCAAACGACAGATTTAGTACGAGCCCAGTTCTTAAATTGACCAGTAAAACCTTTCAGGATTGTATTAAAGATGCGCTCAATATTTGCTGCATCCATATTGACTTTGAGGGTTTCATATTCAGAGACCTCATAACTGTCCAGATTTTTAATTATAGCGTCAGCAATAATTGGCGATGTTAATTCGGAATCATATAACTCAAGTTTTTCGTCAATTAAGTTGTAGCGATCTTCGCCGACAATCATGCCGTTGTCGGTGCCAAATGTTTGATCGAGAATGTTATCTAATATAGGTTTGAAATCTGCACGCAAATCTCCATAATCGGTACGATGAATAAAGACACTAGGTAAAGAAATATTCGAGATATTCTCGCGACGATGTGCGACTTGCATCTTGAGAAGATTCTTCGCATCGGTATCATCCGCATCAATAGTAATATCAGAAAGGTCCGTATAGACGTAAGCCTTATTTAGCACATCTTTCGCATAATGTTTAGCTTCTGGCATGCGTAAAATGCGACCAACGGTTTGGATGCGGAAAGTTTCAGATTTCGTATCGCGAAGCATTGCCATGACTTGTGCGCGCGGACAATCCCAGCCCAATGCGATAGCCTGTTTAAAGATTAAGACCTTAACTTGATTGTTTGGCTTTTCAATATTTTCAAGATTCTTTTTATCGTCAGAAAGCCAAATCGCAAGTTCTCCGTTCGCATAACGTAAACCGCGTTTTGTGAGGATGTCTTCGATAATATCTTTATCCTTCAAATCAAGCTCAGACATAGTTTCTTTGGAAGTGTTCGGTAATTGAATCAAGAGAAGCGGATTTACATTTATACCTAAGTCTTGATATTTCTTCGCAAGCTCATCTCTCTTGTCGAGCGCCGCATTAATGACGGCTTCGATGGAATTTGTCGCGTCCGTAATATTCTTTGCGATTTCATTATTAAGATCAACTTCTTTTTTAATTAGTTCGCTATCGACTACGTCAGCAAATTCGACCTCCGTCTTATGATAATCGCCACCCAATGTTACAGCTTTAGGTGTAGCGGAAATTTCAAAAACTAATTCCGGCTTAATGACCTCGTGAACCAACGCCTGAGAGTTCGGACCGTAGAATGTTTGATGACTTTCGTCGACGATTAATATAATACCTATTCCCGCCGCACGGGTAGCATCTAAAACATCTTGGAGATTCTTGCCGTCTTCGCCCTGGCGTACAGCCTTATTCGCCCAATCGCCTTCTTTATCTTTTTTGAATAGCTTTTCCCAGTTCGTAAATAAGACAGTATTTCTCGTAAGCACGCCAGAGCTCATAGATTCGACGTTTACGAGTTGATATTCGGTCTCTGCGAGGCGATTCGAAAGCTTCTTTAGTGATTGCTCATGCAGTTTATTTGGCGCAGCCCAAATGATGGCATACGGATGAGTTTCAAAGAAGTCTGAAAGATTCCGCAGAATTTCAGCCGCCATAATAGTCTTGCCAGAACCAGTAGGACTCTTAAGTACAACTTGCGAGACTTTATCTGGAGATTTACCCTGCTCTTTTTTAATTAAGAAATCGCGAATGTATTCTGCGGTCTCATTAATTGCATCGTTTTGAAAATCTTTGAGAATCATAAATCCTCCTTTTTCTGCTCTTCAATAATGTGAGCATATGTTTTTAGCAAGCCCTCAGGCATGGCAACAAATTCAATTTCGAAATCTGTATCATAATTGTCCTCGAAAGCGTCGCGACTATAGGAAAATACATATAGTTTAACTGGCTTATTGTCGGTATTCTTTTCTTTAATATTTTTTATAATTTCTTCGAGCGAAAATGGCTCAAACACCATGCCTACATACTTTTCTGCCGATTCATATAATGCATAATCCTCGTTCACGTCGAGCTGTTTAAATGCGTTTTCTTTGACTTGGATGACATTTTCCATGTAGACAACAATATCCTGACGGTTCGCATCAATACTTGTTTTTTTCTCACGATGATTAATTTTGTAATAGCGTAGATTAGCTGGAATTCTCGGAACCTTCCCGTAGCCTTTTATCACATTTTTTATACGTTTGTATGTAATTTCTTCTGCGATTTTTGCCCCACCTTTTTTGTCTCCATTATTCGTACAGAGGATGAATTGCCGCTCACCGCCATCTTTGAAGTTTTGATCCAATACAGCGTGACCCATAGATCCCGAGCCAGCAAAGAAGTCCAGAATAATGGCATCTTTCTTTTTGGCCGAAACCAGTATTTTTTCTAGTAACAATAATGGCTTCTTCCCGCTCGGAAACTTTACTCCCCCTTCTGCATTTATGTTTCCGTATCCGGCGGAAGTATCCCATATGTCACCTAAGATATCGCTCTTTATATATTCGCCATCTATCTCTTGGCAAGAATCGCCTAAAGACCTCATGAAACGAATCAGACCGCCGCTGCCTCCTTCTTGAACTAATCCTAACCCATTATGATAGACTATTTGTCCTTTTACTAGCCTATCTAGTTCATCATTAGTTAAGTCATCCTTTGAATATGGTGATGTAGAAAATTGTTTGTCTGCTAATTCGGAAATAATACGTTTTCTAAATGCATCATTGAAGGTTAGTAACTGTTCTATCGTTTTTTTACTGATTGATAGGTTATACTTTTTAAATACATCTAAATATTTTGCTTTGAACCACTCTACCGTGGAATACCTTTTACCGCCATCAAGTACAAATTCGTGACTATCATATAAATAATTTCTCGATTTGCAGTATAGCGGTTGCAGAGTTATATCCCTATTGTTCTTATATACCAATACATAATCTTTTACTTTTATATACGATTTATCTTTATGCGCAGCTTTTGTTCCGAATACGCTACTAGCCGATTGATTAACGATAGTGGAAACATAATTCGATTCGCCAAACACCTCATCGCATAATAATTTGAGCGCCGATAGTTCTATGTCATCTATGGAGATATAAATGATGCCGTCTTCTTTGAGTATATTCTTTGCTAACTTTAGCCTTGGCTCCATAAAGCTGAGCCACTTACTATGGCGGAATTCATCTTCGGAATCTACATAGTCATCATTGTAAATAAAATCTTTATTGCCGGTATTGTATGGCGGATCGATATAGATAACATCTATCTTTCCTTCATGGGTATAACTGAGTGCAGTAAGTGCCTCAAGGTTGTCTCCCTCTATCAGAATATGGTTGGGGGCAT
>DEVX01000056.1 GCA_002363515.1 Candidatus Saccharibacteria bacterium UBA3225
GTTTCTGAAGGCGCGGCTCGTCATATTCGCCAATTACGGTATTATAGGTATATTTTGCGCTTGGTTGAACGTGATACTTTTCGCGAAGGTCCGAAAGTAGTATTTTTGATTTTATGTTTTCCAGCCACATCTGTCGGGTATGGAGTTGTACTTTTTTACTAATATCCGATAGGTATCCGACCACATTCAATAACTGCTCGCCTTGGCTTTCTGCTTTTACGTCGTCTTCGATAGTATTGGTGACATTCCCAATATCGTCGATTAACAAAACAGCACCGTCAATCTCTTTCTTTATAGAATTTGATGGGTAATATTTCGCGCCAGCCCAGGCGACTTGCCCTAGGTTATAATATTCATCATTTCCCACCTGAAGATAGAACGACCCGACCTGTTTTAGGTATGCTGCGTCTGGTTTCTTAATCACTTCATTTGAATCACTTCTATTCTGTACTTTTAACGCAATTTTAAATTTAGAGTTGGACCAGATTTGTTCGTTTACGACGCCGCTAGGTTTCTGTGTTGCTAAAATTAAGTGGACCCCTAGCGAGCGGCCAATACGTGATGTCGAGATGAGCTGATCCATGAAATCTGGCTGTTGGGATTTTAGCTCAGCAAACTCGTCGCAAATAATAAACAAATGAGACATAGGCTCACTGACCTGTCCTTTTCTATAGCACTGTTGGTACTTGTAGATATCCATTGACGCTTCTTTGAGCTTTTCTCGAGCGTTATTAAACATGGACTGTCGTCGCCTGAGCTCGGATTCGATAGCCGAGATGGAGCGGAATATTTCGGATTTATCTAGGTTCGTGATTGTTCCCGCTAAGTGCGGGAGTCTAATCCCCAATTCTGCATTCTCGAAGCTCTTTGCTAAACCGCCACCTTTGTAGTCTATCAAAACAAATTGAACTTCTTCTGGGCTAAAGTTCACGGCTAGCGATAGAATAAAGGTTACAATCCACTCAGATTTACCAGAGCCTGTTGTTCCCGCTATTAGGCCGTGCGGGCCATACGCTTTCTCGTGCGTATCCATATTAAAACACTCATTGTTTTGATCCACCCCTATTGGCACAGATAGACTAGACGTCGGATCGTTGCTTTTCCATCTTGCCAGACTGTTGAGCTGCTCGACGCGTCCGCATTCGTACATTTCGAGAAAAGGTAGCGATTTTGGCAATTCAAATTTTCCTTTTTCAGCCTTGACGGGTATGTTTGCTAGTTTTCTCGTACAGGTTCTCATGTCGACTATTTCATTATTCATGTCAGCTTTAAAATAAATCTGTTTCTCATTTTCGCCCGTAGTTAAGATGGCCGCGTAATCTTTCGTAATGCTAATAAAATCGGCTGTCTCACTTGGAAGCATCGATACGCTTTGCGCCAATGCAATAATGGAAAAGCCTAGATTTCTTTTGTAATGAAGTATTTTACTGATTAACGGCACATTCCTTACCGCTGACATGTCGTCGATAAACAGAAGATAATAAGGACGAAAATCCCTAAAATTCACCGCACTTTCTGCGCGTTTTTCACCATTATCTTCTAGCTTTTCTTCTTCGTCATTCGCCTTGCGCGCATTAAATACCTTCTCCAAGTCACCCGAGATGGTCGTCAGCTTTTCGATAGATGTCGCGAAATAGCGAGTTGTGCGCTCATTATTCCAGCAATGGGGTGCGTTTTTTAAATAATCCCATTTTTCCGGCTCGGTAGTAAACACTACAATTTTTAAGTCGGTATATGAGTAGAATGTAAGCATTTGAAGAAATACGCTGTCCATAAATGGCTTCACTAAACTTGAAGACCCCATTATGGCATCGATTATTTGGTTCGTAAAATTATAGGTTAGTGGCGCATCTTCAATAAGTAGCGCATCGTTTACGACTTTTTTGAGCTCTACAAATAACTGGTCCTCATCATCGATGCTAAAATGATCTTCTGGTTTTTCTATATCAATCTTCGTTTCCACGTTGCCCGTTCCAACGCGAACACATAGAAAATCCTTGTGCTCAATATTTCGCTGCCACAATCTGCTGTTTTTTGTATCGATTATCCGAGCGCATTGGTCTATAGGTGGGTTATTGTCAAGAAGGGTTTTGTACTGTATTTCTTTGATTTGTTTAATTTGCTCTTGTTTCTTGGATAGATACTCGCGGTATTTTTTTTGCCTTTTTTCTTCTCGTTTCTTTAAGCGCTTCTTATTAATAGCACGCGATATGGCTGGCCACATTATCGTGCCAATCATCGAAATACACATAGTAGCAATCGATAGCCTAATTCGAACTGGGTTAATTGAGCCCTGCCCCAGCATCATTATCATTGATACTACAGATAAGCCGGAGGCTATGCCCATTGTAAGTTGTGGACCTATTGCTAAAATTGCAGGCATATCTTCATTTCTATTCGGTGCCGGCGGTTCGTCGATTGTAACCTTGGTTGTGTCAATTAAGTAGTTAAATCTTGGCGATTTGTAGTAATAATCGTCTTCTGAGAAGAATGGCAAGTCTTGATCAATGTCTTGATCTTTTCTGCCGGCATCTTTAGTCTCTCCGGCACTAGCATAGTCAATTTTTGTTGGAGATAACTTGGGGCCTATCTTAATTTTATCGGTAGGGCTATTAATAATAATAGCGTTATTAAGTAAGATTATTTTTAGCCCAAAATAAAAGATATAATCACCGCAGGACAATTTCTTCTTGCCGACTATTCGTTCTCTAGAGGCAAAGAAGTTTGACGATTTAGTCTCTGCAATCCAGCCATACATGGTTAGGCTAAGCTTTAATGTTTCCTTGTTGCTATGCTCTTGACGACAGTATATGTCGCATATTTCACTGCTTCCGACTAGGAAATCTCTTGGCGCTTTAAGAACCGTTCGTTCTTTGTAATAGCTTTCAGTGCCTACTACATAATATGTTTCGCGAGTTCTTTTCGACACTATGGTGTGAGTTTGATATAGCTTGAGGTTAAAGGAATCTCCAATTGCTTCGGGGCTATGAAACTCATCGGTGAGCTGAATAGTCCAGCTGTCATAATTTGAAATGATGTTGCCTAAGATTTTGTTGCCAACATTAAGAGGATACATACCACTTGCCGTAGATGATATTTTACGCGTATAGTTTACTCTGTTATTGAATATATGTATGATCATCTTTTATTGGAAATAGGCAGATGTTGTTGCGCACTGGCCCACCTTTAAACATAAGTATTAAGATTATTATATTATTTTTTAGTTATTGTAGCAATGAGCTATTATTATACTTCAAATTTATGCTTGACAATTTCGCGCAGACGTGCTATAATCATATTGTATTTGTTGTAAAACACATAAGCTCATTATCAGGAGGTCATTATGGAAAAAGTAAAAATTTTTGTTGCAGCAATTGTATGCGTTGTTATCGGCGCAGCTATTATGTATGCAGGAGTAAGTTTCGGCAGTCGTCATGCCCAGACTCAGGCCGAGCCCGCAACTACGCAGGTAAACGAGACAGAAGTTGAGGCTCCTGCCTCCGAGGATGTCGAGCAGTCCGCTGACGCGGAGACAGATCGTGCAGAAGCTACTGCGCCCGAAGCTGTCGATAATCGCACCAACGCCGAGGTAGATCGGACAGAAACTCCCGATCCCCTCGTTGACGACGGGCGGGAAGGCTCAACTGAAGCTTCTGCCACCAATGCAGACTACACCCTTAAGGGCTATGTAGTCTTCATGGAGACGAATGGTATCGGATACGCATTCGTTTCCGAAGATGCTGAATGGGTAAGCCAGAACATCGGAGATGACTCCAGTTGGTGCCGCGGTCTCGACGCTGCGCTCAAAGGATCGGCAATCCCTACGTCCGATGGCCCTGTTTTTTACTGCGAGGGCAAGACCGCAACAGACTTCGAGTTATCCTGGAGCGGGGCAAAGGTATATGTAATGCCTGCCAAGACAAACACTTGGTCCATGGCGAAAGACGCCATGAGGACAGCCGAAGAGGTTGGCCAGTACGACTGTGAGTACGGTACGTATACCGTATACGCCCAGTAAGCTAGTAATTAAGGGGTATTTTTTCCTGAAAACCACTCATCCCCAGCCGTCAGGCTGGGGATTTTTCTATGTTTCCGTCGTCATTATTGTGTTTTGGTGGCGCTGGAGGGGACATATCTCCAATTTCCGGCGTTGGAAGTGGATAACTCGCATCGCCTCCAATCATTTCTAGTGATTTTTCTTCTGCGACTTCTGTCGACACTGCATCGATTTCTTCCGGCTCAAGTTCTTCGTGGTTAACCCTAAATGTTTCATCGGCAGCCTCTACTAGTCTGGCATTCTCGTCTTGCGCCGTTTCGGCATTATCTGCGGTAGATTCGTCATCATTTTCTGAATTTCCGCTAGTAGTAGACGGTTCTTCTTGTTCTGCCTTATCGCTTTCGCCATCATCGTGTCGCAGGTATATTTCAGTATTATCCATTTAGCCTCTATACTACTCGCCTAATACGTTTTATTATATTTGACGCATTCATCTTTGCGATTCTTTTTACAGCATTTTCACACACCTCGCCAAAATCTCGGTCTGCTTGTTCTATTTCGCGCTGAATATCAACTAGCTGTTTTTTAAAATCATCAATTTTATTATCTAAATCTTTCAAATAATCTCTTCTTGAGTAACGATGCGGAACATCTAAATCAGCTTGGGATCTTGCATTTGAGATAGAATTGGAACATTCTTCAATCAGCGATTTGGTGGTGGTCATAAGACCTTTTTCGGGGTAGTTTATTTTGCTCATTTTATTAATCCTTATTGTTTCTATCTATAGCGTTATCTAATTCTGTCGATTCGATCTTTAGTTCTTTGCTGATATTTCTTATAACATTTGTTAAATCGATGTATTGAGCTCTTTCGGTTGCTATAATGCGGAAGTATATGTCGGCTTGTCCGCCAATCCATTCTTGTGTTCCCCTTGGTACTTCCGCAAGACGTTCAAACAGAGAATTAAATTCTAAATTAATATCATTAGCTAGAACAAGGAGTTCGTCCGATATGCTTTCGATTTCTGATGTTTCCGCATATGAAATTGCTTTCATTTTAGTCTTCCTCCTCAAGCCTTTCAATATCATCATGAGCATCATCAATAGCCCTATCTAAGCTCGGCAATATAGTGTCTTTTAAGTAGTTTGCTGTTTCTGCCATGCTCCGATTGAGAATATCGATACGACCGGTAACCTTAGCTGGAATGTTGTTAATTTTAAAACTACTCGCAACTTCATTGCTAAGCTTATTTGCATTTTCGGAACCCGAGTTTAACTCGCCGATAATATACGCTATCTTTTCTTTTAGTGCGCGATATCTTTTTATATCGTTTCGATATTCTCCAATTGAAGCCATATTCCAAGTTCCCCTTACTGTAGATTAATTGTATCTTTTTGGGCGTCGACTACACCAGCGTCAGTCTCAATATCTGAGGATATTTGCGCAGTGGTGTTTATCCAGTTCTGGTTGACTTCTAGTAGGTATGCTTTTTCCGTATTTATTGCGGTAACATACGCGTTACATAGATTCTTAATTGATGTGAAGAACTTTTGTAGTGATTCTGCAGTCGATCCTTTGAACGCTTTTTCGATATTTGCCTTCTGCGTATCGAAGCCGTCGAGAATTTCGATTGCTGCATCTCTATAAGTATCGACAGCTTTATTAAAATCATCAAGCTTATCAGAAGCTATACCTGCAAAGTCTGCGCCATATGAAGCAGTTCCCGTAATGAAATTGCCTGCCGGATCGCCAACTTGAGCTTGTACGGCGGCACTTGCGGTTTCTATATTCTCGAAAGCATCTGGTACATCGTGTTGGATTACGCCAGTAGCATCATTAATGCTCATAATTATTTATCCTTTCCTATTTCTTTTCCACTAAATTTTCGTCTACTTTTCCCATTTGCTGGCCAGTCTGGGTTACTTCCGACTCTAAGGTCTTGTATGCATCCTCTAGACCTTTGCAAATTTTCTTAACGTCCTCTTCTAGATTGCTCTTGAATATAAGTTCGGATTTACCTTGCCAGATAGCATCAAGAGCTGTATCCAAGTTAGCTTTGTCGGATGTTAGTTTATCGGACGCTGACTGAATTACATCAGCATGAATAACCTTTAGTAGAGATGCGATTCCGGCCGAATCATATCCGGTCGTTGCGCCTTCTATATCTAGTGCCATATTGATAAATTCTCCTATTTTTTATACTGAAAAATCGTTATTATCATTTTTAGTTTGTTGTTCTTCTGTGGATTCTAAGAACAAACTTGATAAATATTGGTCATTCTCGTGCATTTTACTAATCAAAGTAGTGAAATCGTCTGCGTATGACTTAATATTATCTTTAGCCGTTGAAAAAGAAATATGCAAGTTTTCAGCATAGTCGGCGATTCTTCTGCTTGGCTCGCCTACGTAGCACGACTGCAGTCTCTCCATGCAAGCATCAACTTTCTCGAACAAATCGGAAATTCTATCACGATACTTTATCACTTCAAGGCTAAGATCATTAAGCTCGCTATCTTTTATTCCAGCTATAACGTTGTTCATGATGTAATATTTTTATACCTCTAAGCTATCACAAAATGATAGCATCGTTATTTTTGACCTCCTTTCTTACATGATTTTACCATAAGATTACATGAAGGTGTATATATTTGAACAAGTTTTTCATAACAAAAATATCCCCCGTAGAGGATATTTTTGTATTCAGATTGCGATATTACCAAACTCGGACAAGTATCTCTCCACCAAGTTTATTCTTGACGGCTTCTTGGCCGGTCATAATACCCTTGCTGGTTGAAATCAAAACGGTACCACGACCAGATTTGACTTTTGGAATCTCGTTCACGCCAGTATAGATACGGCGACCTGGAGTAGAAACCTTCGAAATCTCATTGATGCGAGCGTTTTCGCCTTCGTTATTGATAACGATATGGAGGATGCCGCGCGGTTGAGCTTCTTCGATTTCGACTTTTTCGAGATAATTAATCTTCTGCAGCTTGTCGGCAACAGCAAATTTGAGTTTGCTGGTAGGGACACGAATTTCGGTCTTGCCGACTGCGATTGCGTTACGGATACGGGTAAGCAAGTCAGCTACAGGATCAGTTGTTTGAATAGACATATCTTCTCCTTTCCTACCAACTACTCTTTGTTACGCCAGGGATTTCACCCTTGCTTGCTTTTTCGCGGAAATTAATACGGCTAAGGCCGAAACGGCGCATGTAGCCACGTGGGCGGCCGTCTAGCATATCGCGATTCTTAAGGCGAGTTGGGCTGGAGTTACGTGGCAACTTTTGTAGACCTTCGAGGTCGCCAGCAGCCTTAAGCTCTGCGCGCTTTTCAGCGTATTTTTCGTACATTTTGCGGCGTTTTTCGTCACG
>DEVX01000031.1:0-10317 GCA_002363515.1 Candidatus Saccharibacteria bacterium UBA3225
GCACACGATACGATTGCGGCGATTATGCCATAAATACTCGCCTCGACCACAAACGGCCCTACGATAAACCAACGGCTTGCACCCACCAGCTTCATCATGTAGATTTCTTCTTTGCGGTTAAAGATAGCCATTCGAATTGTATTAAAGACGACTAGGATAGCAATGATTGCAAAAACGCCAGCTGCCGCAAGCCCGACAATTTGAATTTCGTTCATTATCTTAGCAATATTGTCGATAGTTGCGCGGTGACTGGAGGCGAAGCTCGGCTTTTTGGTTTCGTCGAGGAGATTTTGAATTGCGTCATCTCTATTAACGAAATCTTCTAGCTCACCTGTATTGTCTAGGCTCTCCATCTTGACGTTTAGCGTCCAAGAAATCTTATTCGGTGCTTCACGCATCGTACGAATTAAATCTTGGTCGGTGATATTAAACTCGGAAATAATTTTTTCATTAGTTCGCCTATTGGCTTCCTCTGGAGAGAGGACTTTAACTTCCGCAACACTATCGAGCGCCTTGATTTTCTTGACGACTTCATCGATTTGATCTTGAGTAGCGCCTTGCTTAAAATAAATTGAGATATCAATCTGATGCTCGACTTGACGAATCGCCGTACGCATCGCATCGGCGGCGATGAGAGTAGCCGACAGCACGACCAATGTGACGACCATAATCGCTATGGCAGCAACGCTTAGCCAAGTATTGCGGATAAAGCTCTTGGCGCCATATTTAATCACGCGATGATTTGTACGCAAATGATGCTTACGAGTCTTCGTAATGCGGTTAAGGCGTTCCTTGCTTACCGCAGCGGTCTTTTTGAGCTCTTCTTTTTCTTCTGGTGTTTTTTTCTTTGTCATTATTGAATAAATTTCCTTCTTGGCATTGCAGCGTTAGTCTGTCTAGTAGTGCGAGTATGCTCTTGCGTGGTAGATACTGGACGAGAATTAGTGGCACGGCGTATTTCTTCTGCGGTCGGCGCGACACGGCGAGTAGCAGCTAACGGACGCTTGACGATGCGCGTACGTACGGCGTCGAGGTCGTAATGACCATCATTCTTTTGATCACCAATCATCTTGCCATTTCGAATCGTAATCACACGCTTACGTAACTGATTAACGATTTGCTCATCATGCGTAGTAATAAGAATCGTTGTACCGAAATTATTAATCTCCTCAAGGAGCCGGACAATTCCCCAAGATGTTTCTGGGTCGAGGTTGCCCGTAGGCTCATCGGCAATAAGAATTTTTGGTTGACGCGCCATTGAGCGCGCAATTGCTACGCGCTGGCGCTCACCGCCAGATAGCTCGGACGGGAATTTATGTCCTTTATCTGCAAGACCAACTAATTCAAGAACTTTTGGCACGGTTCGACGAATTTCGGCATTCGAGACACCTACGATCTCAAGAGCGAATGCAACATTTTCATAAACCGTACGGTTCGGCAATAGTTTAAAATCTTGAAACACTACACCAAGACGACGTCGAAGATGCGGAATATGGCGCTTTTTTAGATAATCGTAATCTATGCCACCGACCATGATTTTGCCAGAAGTTGGCTTTTCTTCGCGCGTAAGCATTTTGATTATCGTCGATTTCCCCGCACCGGACTTACCTACCAAAAAGACAAATTCCTTTGGTTCTATCGACAAAGAAACGTGGTCCAGAGCAGGCTCTTTATCGCCTGGATAATACTTGACAACGTCATCGAGTAATATCATGTTTCTATCGTAACATAAGCACTATTAATTGTCCAAAAATGCTTCGATAAAATTGTCGATTTTACCATCAAGGACAGCATCGGCATCGTTTTCTTCGTACTTTGTGCGCGTATCTTTGACAAGCTTATACGGATGGAGAACATAATTTCGAATTTGCTGTCCCCAACTCGCCGATTCGCCAGCGCGCAGCTTGTCGACGGATTCGGCATTCTGATCCTGCATCATCTGCTGTAGTTTACCGCGAAGAATCTCCATGGCCTTTTCCTTGTTCTGTAACTGGCTACGTTCATTCTGAATTGCGACTACTGTATTGGTTGGAATATGCGTAATACGCACCGCAGAATTAGTCGTATTAACCGATTGCCCACCATGCCCGCCCGAGTGATAAACATCGATGCGCAGGTCTTTGGGGTCGATTTGCACCTCAGAATCGTCTCTTATAACTGGCAGCACTTCCACGAGTGCAAAAGATGTCTGGCGAAGATGGTCAGCATTGAACGGACTAAGGCGAACTAGCCGATGTGTGCCATGTTCAGATTTTAGCCTGCCATACATATTCGGGCCAGATAGCTCCATTACGCAAGTCTTAATCCCAGCTTCCTCCCCGGCAACGCGGTCGAGAATCTGGACTTTAATATTATTGCGCTCCGCCCAACGAAGATACATACGCTCAAGCATACTAGACCAGTCCATCGCCTCGGTACCGCCCGCACCAGCCGTAATGCGCAAAATTGCGTCATTATGGTCATACTTGCCAGTGAAGCGTAGTGCTTGACGTAGCTTGGTGAGGTTTTCCTCCATGGCGTCGAGCTGCCCCGCAAACTCTTCTGCCAAAGAATCATCACCGAGCGACATTAAATCTGAAATATCTTTAATTTGCGTCTTTAATAGTTGCCATGGATCTAGCTCATCATGAAGATTAGACAGTTGAGTAGTTTTTTCACGAGCATTATCTGGATTGTTCCATATTTCCGGAACCGCCACCTCTTCCTCTATCTTTTGCATATCGGAGAGCTTCTGGTCGATGTTGAGTTTTTGCCAAGTTGTTTCAAACTCTGCCGTAAGAGCGTCTAGTCGTTTCTGAAGGTCAAACATGTAATTAATTATAACTTAATCTATAGTCTTGATTTAGTTTTTCTTATTCGGGCACCTCGAAAAGGGGCAATTTATTTATATCATAATCGGCAATTTTGGTGCGCCGAAGTTCCGTCGTATACGCATCGCAGCCGAGCGCTTTTCCAATATCCTCTGCAAGAGTACGAATATAGGTTCCGCTGCCCACATGGGTGCGTATTTTTAAAAATGGCGGTGCGTAATCTATGATGTCGATAGAATATATTTGGACTTTTCGGGTCGGAATTTCAACTTCCTTTCCCGCCCGCGCGAGCTTGTAGGCGCGCTGACCGTTGACTTTGATAGCAGAAAAAATCGGCGGTCTTTGCTCGATTTCTCCTACAAATTGCACGAGTGTCTTCTCAATTTGTGCACGCGAAATATTAATTCCGTCGTCAGTGATAGTTATTTCACCCTCCGGATCGCCAGTACTAGACTTTGCGCCAAGGCGGATAGTTGCTTCATATTCTTTATCAAGCTTCGTAAGTTCGGGGGCTTTTTTCGTAGCCTTGCCAGCCAATAGTATTAATAGCCCCGTTGCAAATGGATCAAGCGTGCCAGTATGACCAACTTTCACCTTATGACCCATTCGCTCAGATAGTATTCGGCGCACGCGCGCAACGGCACCAAAACTACTCATGCCGGACGGCTTATCGACAAATATAATCTGTTCCATAGCTATATTATATCAACAGATGTTTGTTATACTAAGATTATGGAAAGAGAGCCAAACCACCCCGAAAAACAAAGAGCTAAATGGGAGGAGATTGCGAGGGGGCCTAGCATGACTAGAGCGTCTAGCAGACTAGATAAAGTCGAAGCCCCCATTCAAATAGCAGAGCAAATCGACATTATGAGCAGTTCCGAGAAAGAAGAAGAACTGACTCCGCCAGAATGGGTACGCAGTGTTTTGGACAGCTATAAACATCAGCAGGCAGTCGAAGAGTCGGGTCCGGCTGAAGAATAGTCTACAAACATTAGAACAATAAGATTAGAAAAGGGCCTCATAAACAAAAAGGGCCGCCTCTATTGGGACGGCCAATTCTTTTTTGTAGATAGATTATTTATATTTTGCCAAGAAGGTTGAGAGGTCCGAGTCGCTATTAATATCATCTAAGCGATCATAGACTACACCTTCGCGCACGTAGACAAGGACAGGAGAATCCTCTTTGCCAATGGTTACATTGCGGGCCGTTATCTCCGCATTGCCTGCGCCTTCGGCAATATGTTCGTAGTGGTAAATATCGGATATTTCAGCCGTCGTCGCGACGCTTGCTAGACGAGCGCCAAAATCCACGCAACTACTACATTCCTCATCTGAAGCAAAAATGAAGCCGGTTTTTCCAGAAGTGAAAAAATCTACCACAGCCTCGCCGCTAACTAGCGTAATGCCGTTGGCGTCTTTTTCTTTATTTTCGAGAGCCTCCTTAAATGTACCAGAAACATCAAGCGGCGTTTTAGTTTCAAGCTTAAACGAACGCACGAAGGCTACCGAGAACACTAGTGTTACTAGCACTGCAGTCAAAATACTTACGAGAACGCAAATCGGCAGAATACTACAAAACTGACCATACTGTTCCGACTTGTTTTTATCTTTCTTATTCATTGCGCATAATTCTCCTATATTGCTTATGTTAAATTATATCACAACTAAAAAACACCGCCATATGGCGGCATTTTTTAAGATTAAACTTTGTTTATAACTGGTATTACGATTGGCGTATGACCGGTGGCGTCAAAGAGGATATGTGTTACATCTTCTTTGATTTCTTCTTTCATAGTCTTAATATCATCGTCAGATGCAATACTGCGGTCGGTCTTTGCGCGAAGATAATGTCGAATCTTGCCGATTAACTCTTCTGAATTGTCCAGGTAAATAAACGCGCGCGAAACGATATCTGGGGTCTTAATGAGACGTCCAGTCTTTTTACTGAGCGTGAGAATAACCACGAAGATGCCCTCGCGAGAAATATGAATACGATCTTTTACGACAGCTTCGTTGACCTGGCGATCGGCGTCATCGTAAAGCTTATTACCGACATGAATGCGACCATTTTTATGAATCGTCCGATCCGGCATCAATTCAACAATATCGCCATCGTCCGCCACAATAATGTTGTCTTTCGGAATACCCACAACATTCTCAGCCATCTCGGCATTATGCTGTAGCATATAAAACTCGCCATGATAAGGCATATAATTCTTCGGCTGCATATCGGTGACGAATTTAACGTGATCCTCATAGTAGGCATGGCCAGATAAATGTAATGGGCCAATATTCGTCAAATGGGTTTTACCATTCTGAATTACTTGCGCCCCTTCACGCAAGAGACCACCAACAGTAGACACAACCTTCGGCTCGTTGCCTGGAATTGGATTAGAACTGAAAACAATTGTATCGGTAGCCTTAATCTTAATATAGCGATGCGAACCAGAGACCATGCGGTTTAGAACTGCATTCATTTCGCCCTGCGAACCCGTACAGACAATCGTAACTTTCTCATCTGGAAGCTTAATAATATCTTCCATCTTCATAATGGTATCTTTTGGAATCTTGATAGCTTTGGCGCGCAGAGCTACTTCTACGTTATTGATCATCGAATATCCCGCAAAGGCAACTTTACGTCCACGTGCAGCCGCCTCTTTTAGGACTAGTTCGATACGCTTAACCTGAGAGGAGAAACAGGAAATAATAACACGACCATTCGCGTAGTGATCCATGACGCGGCCCATATTTTCACCCACGTCATATTCTGAATGCGGATGCGTGCCTGGAGTATCAATGTTCGTAGACTCATTGAGAAGTAAGGCATACCCTTCTTTATCGCGAATCTCTAGGAGGCGGTCATAATCGGCCGGCGTACCCATTGGGTTAGCTTCGAAGCGCCAGTCGCCAGACAATAAGATGTTACCGTTTGGCGTACGCACAACAATGGACGTATTGCCAGGAATAGAATGCAAGATATGAACAAATTCTGCCGAAAGATGCTCGGACAATTTTATGCTTTCGTGCTTGAACGGATCGACTTCGTGATAATTCATATCTGGCACATCAGATAACTCGGACATCTGCTTTTTAATCATGCCAATCGTAAAGCTTGTTGCATAAATTGGTACAAGCGGGCCAAAATACGGCAAAAGATGCTTACAGGCGCCAATATGATCTAGATGAGCATGAGTAAAGAGAATCGCTTTTACATTGTCGCGGTTATCTTCTAGCCACTTTGCGTCTGGCACCATATAATTTACGCCCGGATAATCCTCGCTCGCAAATAGCGTGCCCATATCGATGAGAATAATTTCCCCTTGGTACTCAATGGCAGTCATATTCTTGCCGATACCAAACTCGCCGAGGCCACCAATTGGAATTATACGAACCGCATCACGATGTTGGCGAGCTGACTTAATCTGCGCCATCGTAACTTGCCGACCATTATACCCATTGTAGCGAGATTTATTGACTGGAATACCGATGATGTGCTGTGTGGCCTGCGCGTTAACATCCTGGCTCAACATGCGCTGATGATGAACCATCTCGCCTTTGCGCGTGCTAACGAGCAAATTAACCTCACGTTTTTTATCAGTAGCGGTCGGGGCGGCCTTTGTAGCCTTTGTAGCTTTAGTATTACTCTTCTTTAAAGGCTTTTTTGCTACAGACTTAGTAGCTTTGCTAACAGCCTTTCTCTTGCCGCGTACGAGTTTTTCGTCTTTGCCACCGGGCGCAAAATTCGCATTAAAGTTGCGTTTTTGATTTTCTTCGAATTGTTTTTTGATGTCTGGTAGGCGTTCGGCGCGCATTTTGAGCAATTTTGCTCGGCGTGCCGCCTCGGCCTGTTTTTTATTCTCCATTCGTCCCCTTTTTATTAAATTCTATTATTGATTTCCCACACTTAAGGCACAATTTTCTACCGATTGACATAATTCAGAACTGATTGTGCTAAAAGTAAATAACTTAGTGTTTATATTTTACCAAAGATAATTATTGCCGTCAAATAAAAAACCTCCCCCATAGGGGGAGGCGGAGGTTAACGATTAGCCCAACGGACCACCTCGGCCAGAGCTGCTTTCGGCAAGACAACACAATAGGTTTCATAGTCGTCTAAGTCGACATTATCACTGTGCCTCGTGAGGTAGCACTCGTAGAGTTGACCTGAACTTAGTCCATATTGTTGAGACGTGCCTTCGCCGTTGCCGATGCGCACGTAGCCCTCATCCTCATAGACCTGAATGGAGACAATCTTCTCTACGTCCTGATAGACGTAGCAGTCCTCATCCTCACTGATGGGCATAAAACCTTTGCCCCCGAGATACCCATCAAGATCGACGCCGCCCTCGAACCAGTTGTAATCAAGCTCTTTGATGGCTCGATCGTCAGACCAGTTGTCTGCGCGGTTACCGTAGAGTACCGATAATGCGATGATTAAGCTTGAGACCGCCACGAGAATTACTAAACCGACCTTTTTCGAACTTGTCATCTTATTACTCGCACCCCCTCTCCTTCGGATTCAAGAATAGTCGCGACCGCCTCCACGGGGAGAAGGATATCCCCAGCCCCAGGGTCATTCGGATTATCTCTCGGAAGAATCCAACAAACATGGCATTCTTTAAGATTACCGCGCCTCGGATCGTAGGTATTGGTTCCAATGTTGGTACCCTTCACAACCATAGACTCGCCGTAATCGATGATCTCAATTTCCACCCCATTATTCTTTCGATATCGGACATCAGCACCGCTCAGCCCGCAGGGGAAGAACTTCTTCGATCTAAGAAAGCCATCCAGATTGATATGGTCGCCACGGATATAGAATCCGTCCTCAACCAGACCAACCTGTCGCTTTTCGGCGGACATGGCGAAAGCTACCCCGATACAAAAGATTACGATGATTGTTACAGCAATCAGAATGCCCTTTGCCATAGCGCGCGTGCGCCTAGTGGCACCTACGCTCGAGTAGACGTCGGGCGGAATCGGATCATTGTGACGCGCGGTACCGTGAGGGATATAATCCCCCTTTCTTGCGCGTTTCTTGCCGTCTCTCTTGTAATCGGGACTCGTTTTGCGTTTACTCATTCCTCACCTCCTAAAATACTTCGCCAAAAACATCATCAACGATTGGTCTAGTATAACACATTTTGACAATTAAATCAATATCTGGTATACTGTTGACATACAGATGAAGACCGGCTCGAAAAGAGGCGGTTTTATTAGTGTAATTAATCAACGAAAGGAAAATATGGATCTAGACTTAAAGCAGATGGTCGCAATGGTCGACATTATTGCTGAAGAAAAGAATCTACCAAAAGAGACTGTGATTGACGTGATCCAGCAGGCAATTGCGGCAGCGTGGCGCAAAGATAACGGCGACAAGGATATGGATGTTCGTTGCGAACTCAATCTAAATACCGGCGAGGCTGATATTTTTATTATTCGCGAAGTTATCGAAGACGACGTAGCCTATAATCCAGCTACCGAAATCCCACAATCCGAGGCCAATGGTAAAGAGATTGGCGACCATGTTGAAGAAAAGCACAAAGTCGAGAGCTTTGGCCGCGTCGCATCACAAACCGCGAAGCAGGTCGTCATTCAGCGTCTACGCGAAGCGGAACGTGATGCCGTATTAACGATGTATGAAGACAAAATTGGCAGTGTCGTGAATGGCACAATTGTACGCGTAGAACCAAAATTAGTTCGCATTGACCTAGGCAAAGCCACCGGCATCATGCCAAAAAGTGAACAAATTGAAGGAGAATATTACGCAGTTGGCTCACGCGTGAAGGTATATATCAAAGAAATCGAGCGCAATGAACGTGGTGCACAATTAATCCTAAGCCGTGGCTGCGCAGAATTCATCGAGTATCTCTTCCGCCAAGAAGTTCCAGAAATCGAGAATGGTTCAGTCGAAATCAAGGCTATTGCGCGCGAAGCTGGCCGTCGCACCAAGATTGCCGTTGCTGCTACTATGCCTGGCATCGACCCAGTTGGTACCTTCGTTGGCGGACGCGGCGTACGCGTACAGGCCGTCATGAATGAAATCGGCGATCGCGAAAAGATTGACATCGTTAACTGGAGCGATAATATTTCTGAATATATCCGCGAAGCTCTCAGCCCAGCCGAAATTCAAAAAGTCGAGACCGATAAAATCGAGAACAAAAAGGGCGAAATGGTCGACCATGCTACCGTTTATGTATCTAAAGATCAGCAATCAATTGCAATTGGTCGCGTTGGACAAAACGTTCGCCTCGCCTCTAAATTGACTGGATACGAGATCGACGTCGAAATCGCCAAGGCGCCAGAGAAAAAGAAAAAGAAAAACGTCGAAGATTCCTTGCTATCTGCAGTCGAAGAGAGCGAAGACGAATCTGCTGAAGAATAGAATTTGCCAAAAAAAGAAGCCCCGTAGGGCTTCTTTTTTAGTTGCGACCCTTTTTGCCGCACTTAATCGGCGCTTTTATGCCTGCCTGATTCATGGCGCGTTGTGCTTGCGCATCCCCACATTCTTCTTGTGTTTCTTCGCCAGACGTAACGGTTAAAGTGTCGCCGTCTACGCGCTTTAATATGGTCGAGGCCAGAATACCAATCATCACGATAATAAACAGAATAAAGAATGTATGGAGAACCTTATTAACGCCCTTTGATGTTTTATCATTGCTATACATTTTAGCTAAATTTTAGCACTGCTTATGCTTTTCATACAAGGTGGCAACCTTAGTTTTTTAATTCAGCAAACTTCTCCGCCATAGTCGGATTACCGCGCGTGAGTCGCTTAATTGTCAGGTCTTCAGCCTTATTATTGGCCAGACGAAGATTATTCTCAGAACTTAGGAGCGCCTCTTTAGTCTTTTGAAGATGGGCAATGGTCTTGTCGATTTCCTCAATCGCAGTACTAAATTTTTTACTGGCAAGCTCATAATTACGCGCAAAAGCCTGCTTGAAGTTCTCCATATTTTCCTCAAAATGCGTAATATCGATATTTTGATTGCGTACTACGGCTAGTTCTTGCTTGTATTTTAAGGAGTTGAGTGCCGCATTGCGCAGAAGTGTAATCATCGGAATAAAGAATTGTGGGCGAATTACATACATCTTGTCATATCTATAGCTCACATCAACAATGCCAGTGTTATAAAGTTCAGAATCAGCCTCTAGTAAGGTAACTAAAACTGCATATTCGCAATTCTTTTCTTTGCGATCCTTGTCGAGTTCTTTAAAAAAGTCTTCGTTTTTGTGCTTCGTGGCAGTAGTTTCATTCTCGTTCTTCATCTCAAACATAATTGAGACTATCTCGTTGCCCTGCCCGTCATTTTCGCGATAAATGTAGTCACCCTTACTACCAGTGCGCGCATCGTTGTCTTTTTCAAAATATGCATTCTGAAATGCGGTCGCGCGCAAACGGTTAAACTCTGTTTGACAATGCTGTTCAAGCGATTCGCCGACCATTTTTGTGCTTAGCTTGGATTTGAGATCTTTGAGACGGTCAATTTCTTCATCTTTGAGC
>DEVX01000031.1:10464-18992 GCA_002363515.1 Candidatus Saccharibacteria bacterium UBA3225
GCCTTCGTCCTGAGGTCAGACTTGGTCGATTCTAGTTCTCTTTCGACTGGAGCCAGCGCTCGCGCAACTGCAAGTTCCCTATCCGTATCGGCCTGTTTTAGCTTTGCTTCAAGCTCAGCAATCTTTTTCGCCTGCGTCGCTTCTTGCTTGGCAAGTGCCAAGTCTTTGTCAGCATGCGCCTGCTTTTCGACATCTTTCAAACGCGCATGTAGCTCTTCTTCGAATTCTCTATTGCGAACTTGGCTCAAAATATCAGCATAGCTCGTATCGTCAACTTTAAAGGTTTTACCACAATGTGGACATTTTAGTTCTGCCATATATTCTCCATGTTTCTATATATTTTAACTTATATTTGATTTTTTGCGTATTCTGTGGTATAATAATAAAAGCAGTTGTTGTGCACATTAATCCCAAAAAGAGAGGTGAAAAATATGAGGGACTTTTTTTATGGCCTCATCGACAAATTTGAGAAAGACCCTACAGAAGTAGCTTCCGTGCTTGTTACTTGCACACTTATTGGCTTCGGCATTATCGGAGGGGGCTTGTGGCTCCTGGGAGCAATCTTTGGTCAGATGTGGCCTCCGATTTTAGCGCTCTCCGCCATAGGCAAGATTGCCTTCGCTTACGGCGTAGCGGCCGCAGGGTGCTTCTTTATCGCGTTCTTAGCAATGACCGTCGCAAAGGCGTTCGATGCGCCTTATGAAGCCCACTACATTATCATATCCGTGACGTTCGTCGTCGGGATCGTGATAGCAGTATTATTCTATAAGTTATTGCTCCTGTAACCTCTTTGGCCTTCCTGGGTGAAGGCCTTTTTTCATTTCTTATCAAAACGGGAAATAATATTCTTATATAGCTCCATTAGAATTAGAATAGAACTTGCAATGATGAAAATCCAGCAAATCGCCCAAGCTGGGATAGATACGGTTTGCAAGAAAGTCGAGAAGATTGGGACTTCCATAACGAGAATCTGCAACAACAAAGTGCAGAAGATGCCCACAACAATGAACCAGTTGCTTTTTAGTGGGACAGTAAAAGCAGAGTGGCTTTCGCTGCGACAATTGAATACGTGAATATTCTGAATGAAGACCATTAGGCACATGACATACCCACGCGCAGAAGTAATTTCCATATTTAGCCGATTAATCAAGAACCAATAAAAGGCAAATACGACCGCAGTTATAATTACGCCGGAAACGGCGATTTCTCGTACGAGGCGCTTGTCGAAGATTGACTGCTTAGGGTCGCGAGGCTTCTCTTTCAAAATGCTCGGTTCGGCGGTTTCAAAGCTAAGCGCTAGGTCTTGTATGCCATCCGTCACGACATTCAGCCACAATAGTTGTACGGCCACCAGCGGCATCGGCATATCGCACGCGATAGCAAGACAAAAGAACGCCGCTTCGGCAAGGCCACAAGATATCAAAAAGTATATAATCTTGCGAATATTCGCAAAGGCCACCCTTCCTTCTTTCACTCCTGCAACAATCGATTTAAAATTGTCGTCAATAATAATCATGTCAGCAGTCTCGCGTGCAATATCCGTGCCCGACCCCATAGCAATGCCAATGTTTGCGGCTTTTAGAGCTGGCGCATCATTAACGCCATCGCCGGTAACTGCCACAAATTCGCCTTGGCGTTTGAGCGATTCGATGATTTTTAGTTTTTGCAACGGCGCAACGCGTGCGAATACCGTCTTTCCTGCAATATAATCATCAAAACTGCGTTTTGTGCCGCGCAGAGCATCGGCCACTTCATCACCCGTGGCGACTTGCGAAAAATCATCGGCTAATTTTAAATCCCTAGCAATCGAAAATGCTGTTAGAGGATGGTCGCCGGTGACCATTAATACCTTAATACCCGCCTCGCGACATTCATTGATGGACGCGACCGCTTCTTTGCGGATAGGGTCAATAAAGCCAACTAAACCCATGAAGGTTAAGTTTTTAACATCATTTATGCCGTATTTTTCCTTCTTTTGAACTTCTCCATTCGCAATAGCAATTACGCGATAGCCATTTTTTGCTAGCGATTCATTTTGATGCTCAAGTTTAATTGAATGCTTGCTGTTTGCGAAATTTATTTTACTGCAAAACTTCTGAATAACTTCCAACGAGCCCTTTGCGGTACAGTATGTTTTGCCGTCCTTTTTATAAAATACGGCGGAATACTTATTTTCGGATTCGTACGGTATCTGCTCGAGTATTTTTATGCCATGAGTTTTAACGCCGAGTTTTTCGGCCATAACTAAGAATGCAATATCGATTGAATCGCCGATTGGAGTTTTTCCGGAAATGTCAGCCTCATTATTTAGTGCGCCATATAGACCGATTTCTTCAGCATAATGCATAACATTGCCGGTCACCTTGCCTTTACGTTCATAGCCAGTACCGGAAATCTGATATTCTTCACCGTTTGGCAATAGGATACATTTTGCCGTCTGTTGATTTACGGTAAGCGTGCCAGTCTTATCTGAGGCGATTACAGTACAACTACCGAGCGATTCGGCGGCATTTAGCTTGCGCACGATCACATTTTTCTTAGACATTTTATTGGCTGCAATTGTTAGCGCCATCGTCAATGCGAGCGGTAGTCCTTCTGGCATTGCGGAAACCGCAAAAGCAATGACGGTCAATAATATTTCATGGCCAGGGGTATGCTTCGCTATCAGAAGAATCGCAATCGCAATAGCCACCATGAGAACCATGATGCTAATTTGTTTACTAAACTTCTCGACACGAATAGTTAGTGGAGATTTTTCGTCTTCAGTCGTCGCGAGGCTGTCGGCTATTTTGCCCAGCTCCGTATCAAGCCCAATTTCGGTCACATAGGCTTTTGCGCGTCCAGTAACGACAGTCGTGCCAGAAAAAGCCATATTCGTCTGGTCGGAAATAGACACATTCTTTTTAGCTATTGGATTGGTTATTTTTGAGACTTGCACGCTCTCGCCCGTCAAAATCGATTCGTCAACCGTAAAGTTATGGGCTTCAATGATGCGCATATCGGCACCGATTTTATTACCAGATTCAAGTAAGACTAAATCGCCGATTGTTAGTTGTTCTACAGAAATAGAGCATTCCTTACCGTCACGAATTACGTGAGCTTCGTCTTTTACGAGCTTCGACAAAGCGTCGGCCGTATTGTTGGCCTTATTTTCTTGATAAGTACCGATTATGGCGTCCACTAAGACAATCAGCATAATTGCGAATGCATCAATCATTTCGCCCACAACAAACGAAACGACAATGGCGACGATTAATAATAGTACGATTGGATCGATGAATTCGCGAAGAAATATCTTTACAATACCATCTTTTTTCTTTTTAGGTAAAATGTTCGGTCCGTATTTTCGCCGACGAGCCGAAGCTTCAGCTGAACTTAAACCAGAGTTACTGGTTTTGAGTTCTGTTTCAATATCTTTGACGTCCTTTTCATAATAATTAGCCATTACGCTTATTATTATACATCCTTAATTTTTAATATATAATTATATAGTGAAGACAAAAATTAAGGTCAGCTACGCTAGGGGGTTAACAAAAAAGCAAGTCCACGCAATGCGCCGTGCGGGGTTTTCTAATGTCGCCGTCAGACCACCCAGTAAGACCGTAAAAGAAATTGTGGTTGGCAACGTTTTTACGTATTTTAATTTTGTCTTTTTGATTATTGCAATTCTACTGATAGCCGTAAAATCATACCGCGACATTACTTTTATGCCAATCATTATTGCAAACGCACTAATCGGTATTTTTCAGGAAATGCGCGCTAAAACTGTTCTCGACCGCCTCACGATGCTTAATGCGCCAACAGCAACAGTTATTCGCAATGGTCGCGAGAAAACTATCGATGCAGAAAGACTTGTCTTAAACGACGTGGTTGTATTTAGGGCTGGCAACCAAATCCCTGCCGATGCGGTAGTTATCCATGGCGAGGCGAAGGTTAATGAATCATTGCTGACTGGTGAAGCTGATGAGATTCTAAAATCCGAAGGCGATGAATTAATGAGTGGGAGCTTCATTGTGTCCGGAGAATGCTACGCTCAGCTTACAAAAGTGGGCGCCGAATCGTATATTTCCCAACTAACATTGCAAGCAAAAAAGATAAAAACCAAAGAACAGTCAGAAATTATTCGCTCGCTCAATAAAATTGTAACAATCGCCGGTGTCGCCATTATACCAATCGGTGCTGCCATTTTTTGCCAAAATTTCTTTATCAACGAGCTAAATCTCCAGCGTAGTGTCCAATCCGCCGTCGCCTCAGTTATCGGCATGATACCGGAAGGCCTTTTCCTACTTTCTAGCATCGCGCTGGCCGTAAGCGCAACCAAGTTAGCCCAAAAGAAAGTGCTTCTACATGACATGAAGAGTATTGAAACACTCGCACGCGTCAATGTGCTCTGCGTCGATAAAACTGGGACAATTACAGATAATACCATGGTTGTAGACGACACCGTATTGCTATGCAATGATTATGATCAAAAAGCTATCTTTACGTTATTGAGCGATTTTGCAACAGCGCAAGCTGCGGACAATATCACAATGAAAGCGATGAAAGCGTATTTCGATAAACCAAGTGGCCGAGAAGTAGCCAGCATTTCGGGTTTTTCTAGCGAATTTAAATACAGCGGCGTAAATTTTAATGATGAATCATTCGTATTGGGTGCTCCGGAATTTGTCTTGCGTGATAATTACAAAAAGTACCAAAAACAAATCGAAGATTATGGCGGGAAAGGCTATCGAGTGCTGCTGTTTAGTAAATATGACGGATCCGCCGATGGGCGAGAATTGACTGACAAGATTATGCCATTAGCTCTTGTTTTGATTACGAATCCAATTCGCGAAAGCGCAACTGAAACATTTAAGTTTTTTGCCGCGCAAGGCGTCGACATCAAAGTTATTTCTGGAGATAATCCGCGCACAGTATCCGAAGTCGCCCGAAAGGCTGGGATTAAAGGTGCCGAAAACTATATTGATGCATCGACATTAGATACGGACGCCTTAATCGACGAGGCGATGCGAAAATATACTGTTTTCGGACGCGTAACGCCTGACCAAAAATGCAAATTCGTCAAATCTATGCAGGCCGACGGTAAGACTGTTGCCATGACCGGAGATGGCGTCAATGATGTCCTAGCACTAAGAGATGCCGACTGTTCAGTCGCAATGGCGAGCGGTAGCGATGCGGCTGTTCAGGCTGCACAAGTAGTATTATTAGAATCCGATTTTTCGCGCATGCCCGAAGTGGTAGCCGAGGGACGACGCGTAGTAAACAACCTCGAACGTTCAGGAAGTCTATTTTTAGTAAAAAATATCTTTTCGTTCATGACTAGCGTTATTGCGATAATTTTCGCCATTGCCTATCCTCTAATTCCTGCACAAATCTCATTAATTAGTGCATTTACAATCGGCATTCCTGGCTTCTTGCTCTCACAGGCACCGAACCACGATTTAATCCGAGGAAGCTTTGTGAGTAATATTCTAAAACGCGCCGCGCCAGGAGGATTGACGGATATGATAGCAGTGGTACTAATGGTAATTGCAGGCAGAATATTCAGTCTTTCACAGGTGGACACTTCTACCTGCTGCACACTATTGCTAATGTTCGTTGGCATCATGATGGTCGCGCGCGCATCGAGGCCGCTAGATCGATACAAACGTATCGTAATCGGTGCTTGTATTGCTGGCCTAGCACTATGCTATGCCGCTATTCCAACTTTCTTCGGCATGACAAGGATGACGCTGCAAAGCTGGGTGGTTTGTGGTACATTGGCACTATTCTCAATCGTAATATTGCGCTGGATGACGAAAGTCATTGACTACGTATGGATTCAAATTCCAAAGAGTAAAGTTATAAAGAAAATAAGGATATAATACATGGGTTTTCTAAGTAGACTACTAGGACGAGACGATAATATTATGGTTAATCCGTCCACTCAACAAATGAATAAAAATATTTCCACGCAAACACCGAATACTGGAGATGGAATTATGGTAATTAGCGATGTCTTCTCAATCGTAGGACGCGGCACCGTTGCGACGGGGAGATTAACTCAGGCAGTTCATCTGAACGATTCCATAGTAATTGTTTGCCAAGATGGCACTCAGCTAAAATCGAAAATTATAGGTATTGAAGCATTCCGCAAAAAGTTAGACGTGGCTGAAGTAGGCGAAAATGTAGGGTTACTTCTGGAGGGGATTGAACGCGGCCAAATCCGCCGTGGCGATATAATACGATTGGCGTCCTAAATGCCAATTATACACATCGTTATTAATATTAATAATGATACATTCATATGAATGCCGACCTTATGGGCTCTTTTTTCGTCATACTCCTCGTCATATTTGCGACGAATCTTCAGCTTCGGAAATACCTCGAACCAACACAATAATGTATAAAGAAACAATAATAGCACATACAATAGCGCTAGCCTAAATATCGCCATAAAGGGAAATAGTATCATCATAACCATGAATGTATTTGAGACATTTAATAGGTCAATAATTGCGTCAATATGCCCCGTGCGCTCGTCCACGGCGCGATGAATTGAATAAATTCCGAACAATGTCGCCACAACAAAGGGCACTATCGGTACAAGCGTTGAATAGAATAGTGACGAAAAGAGGTTTCTGATATCCGCTAAACTACGGCCACTTGCTTTATAATTAATCGAAAATAGCATAAAAATGCCAACACCAATCGCGTTGCCACAAAAGGAAATAAACATACTTAGCCAAGCAAAAAATAATGTACTTTTCCGTTCTGATATAATCTTAGTAGAATTCGCCTTCTGGAAAGCAATCGCATCTTTTTCCCTGCTTGTGGCCATAATCTTATTTTATCATAAGCAATAGAATATATCTCTACTTGTAGTAGACTATTTTTAAGGAGGAGAATAAATGAAACAGTTAATCAAAGGTGCCGTCTTGGCAAGCATATTGATAGGACTAGGCGATTACGTATTGCTCAAAGTTGGCGCGCCGCTGGGGGCGTTTTTGTTTGCACTGGGCCTATACGGCGTGTGTTTATTGGGCGCTAATCTATTTACCGGAAAATGTGGATTTATACTCGAGAATAAAAAATGGATTGATCTAGGGATTATTCTTCTAGTCAATATGGTGGCAGGCTGGATGATAGGTTGGGCTTTTAGCATGGCCGATCCAGCCATACACGATGCAGCAGTAATAAAGTTTAATTCATGGGATTTGTCGCTCGGCTTTTTCTTGCGAAGCATCTTCTGCGGTATGATTATGTATATTGCGGTAAAATGTTACAAAATGGGCTCAATTTGGGGAGTCTTTATTGGTGTGCCACTGTTTATCCTGGCCGGCTTCCAGCACAGTATTGCTAATGTTATTACGGCCGGCGCGGCAGTTAGTTGGAGTTGGACGATTTTATTGTGCGCTCTTGGAAACTTTATCGGATCTATTACTATTGCTTGGCTCGCGACAACAGCGCCGGTCACAAAAATAACGCGTATCAATTCGACGGATTCAAAACGTAAAAAATAGAGTTATTTTACTAATTCAAATTCAATCGCTACGGTACCATATTTTGCAATCTCTTTATCGCTATAGAACTGAGATAAAAGAGCCAGATATTGCTCTTTGGTACAATTGGGCGAATATAGCTGCTTAATGGTATAGTGATTAACTAATTCCGTAAAATTACTAAAAGTATGCAGATTGGTAACTTTTACTTGCAATGTCTCGATCTCGTCTGGTCGTTTTAGAATAGTGACGATATCGCCAATTCTTAGTCGTTGGCGTTTTTCATCATTGACGCGCGCCTCGACGGTCTTAATGCCGCTTGCCACTTGATTAAATATTTCTGGGTGAAGATGTATTTTCATAGTTTAGTAGTGACCTGTGCTAGGCGCCGATCCTTTCTTGAGTTTTTATGAAATTATAGAATTTATCGTAGCTTATATGATATTTCGGTCTATCATATTTTTATATATAAGTGCTGTAACCTAATAATAAGCCAATTTCATTTTTTCTACTATCTATAAATTTTACCTTTACGTCGCTCAGGAGAGCTTCTAGGCTATCATATTCATGTATTTCTCCCATATCATGCCAAGAATGCTCCCGGGGCTGAAGCGCCCGGTCGTTATACAAACAAGAAGCAAGTTCCTTGCTTCTTTTTGTCGTAAACGACAAAAAGCCACCCGTTGGGGTGGCAATCATCATCGTATAATGCTCCCGGGGCTGAAGCGCCCGGTCGTTATACAAACAAGAAGCAAGTTCCTTGCTTCTTTTTGTCGTAAACGACAAAAAGCCACCCGTTGGGGTGGCTTGTTTGTATAATTCGGCATCTTGCTAGTTTCCCGCAAAGCAGTATAATCGCCGCTACCAGGCTTGACTTCTGTGTTCGGAATGGGAACAGGTATTTCCCTGGCGCTATGGACACCGAGAAAAGACACTAAGGGCGAACCGCAAATCCAATGGTTCTGTTTTAGTATCTTATCTCGATGTAAGATGCAATGAAATTTTAATTGACGTGGTGCTTGAACACCAGTTACTAGTTAAGTCTAC
>DEVX01000046.1 GCA_002363515.1 Candidatus Saccharibacteria bacterium UBA3225
CTAAAATAAGAGGAATTAACATAGCATATGTTGATTTTAACAGAAAGTGTATTTATTGTATTTTAGTTAAAACAAAAAGCCTCGGCTGGTTGGCCGAGGGGTTGACAGTTAGATGAGAGGGTGCCAACGATTGAAAGTTTCGTAGTATAACTGTTTGACTTGATCGTCGGACATGCCATTAACAATATCGATATTTTCGAGGGCGGTGGATGTGATGGCTTCAATGACGGCCAGCGTTTTTTGTGGATCTTGGCCGAATGCGGCATCAATTCTATTGTGAGAATCTTGGCCCATGTAAGCTATGAGCTCATCGCGCATGATGTCAACCTCTGTTCTCGACTTCGGCTCCAGCCGATAGGCGCGGCGTCGGAATAATGACCAGATAAAGACTGACAGCAATAGGAGCAATAAACATATCGGTAATAATCGTGACAAGAGCTTACCTCCTTCTAAAGCTTGGCAATGTTCTTTGTGAGCAACAGTACTAGTTATAGCGCAAAATGCTTGATTTGTAAAGCATGGCGTTTTAGCTAGATGCGCTTGCCCAAATGAAGAAGATGTATTGACAAATATTGTTAAGTATTGTAAAATTCAGATTACTGACTTACGCCGGTCGGTAAATTTTTTTGCTTGCATGGCGTGCACTTTTATAGAAAGGTTGGTAACAAACATGAGTAAAGTCAAGAAACTGTTGTTAGCGGCTGCAATATTTGTGGTCATGATGCTGGTCTGTGTCGGGTGTGGATACGATACTGTACCTACTGGCTCGACTGGAGTCATTATGGTCGATGGTGTTGTGCAGGATAAGTACGTGGAAGGGGGAAGATTTGAGAATAACGACAAAGAGCATAAAAAGCTCGTAATTGTCGATAACAAAATCCTTACAAAGGACGATTTCCCCGGCTGTGAGGCGCAGAGTAAAGACGATATAATCGTCAATGCGTCATCGTATGCTGTAAGCTTCAGGATCGGGGCCGGCTCGAAATCAGTATGGCTGGTCCGCAACGTGTCTATTCCCGATAGTGGAAACTGGAAGGATATTATTCCGAACCCGATCGTAGAGAGTGCGCTGAAAGATGCGCTTCTTGAAGTGGAAGCGAAAAATGTCACAAAACGAATCTACGTCGAACCGTTGTTTAAAAGGATTCTCCAGGAAAGACTGGACGAACACTTTGGATACAACGAAGGGAAGGGCGATACTTCCTTAGTCACGGTTAATTCTGTGGCGATTGGAAATCTGTCACCTCAGGAAGAATATGACAAGGAACTGTCGCGATCTCAGATTCTTGCAAAAAAGGCTGAGAACGACAAGAAACAGGCACAACTCGATCAAGAAAAAGCATCGACTGACGCTGAAGTCGAACTGGCAAAAGTCAAGGCGAAAGCAGAAGTTGATCGCGTGAGAGCTAAAACAGAGGCGGAGGTCGCTAAGCTGGAGGCAGAGAAAGAGGCTGCTAAGTGGGAAGTGATGTCGAAGTACTTTACTTCTGAGCAGATCGCCCGGATGCAGATGTTTGACCAGTTTACGAAAGGCTGGGATGGGAAATACTATAACGACCCGCTTTTCAATGCGATGCTCAAGATGTCTGGCGTCGATGGAACCGGTGCTGCGTCGCAGCAGAATGGTGATAACAAGGAGTAAGCGATGAAGAAGAAAATCGACTGGGTGACGGCTGCTGCAGTGCTGGCATTTATTGTTGTTGGGGTCGCGATCTATCTGATTGCTGACTATCATGGTCCAGGTGTCGTGACCAAATGGGTAGAGCAGCTTTCTCGCCCGGCCGATGAAGTGCAGGATGAGCAGCCGCTAATTCTGCCCGAAGAGCGTCTCGTTGTGAATCCTAATTTTGACGGAACGAACGATGAATATATCTTCGTGGAGGCCGTCGATGACGAGGGTGTCGTGACGGAGATTCGCAAAAACACCAAATATCGTTATTATAGCGATAATGGCGATGCGATTGCCGAGACGACAATTCGTGCCTATGATAGCGAAAGAATAGTTCTTTCTGCAAATAGCAGTCGTGAGCAGGTGAAGAATCCCGACACATCGGTCGCCAGAATAGAAGCGATTTATACATATCGCTACAGCGATGAAAAAATCAGCTGTACTATAACAGTTACTTCTTATCTGGCCGATGGCACTGTTGTCTCGACAGACGTTCAAGAATCGGAACGTCTGAGATAAAAAGCCATTATACTGACCTTGCAAGCCCCCCTTTGGGGGGCTTTTTTATGTTAAGCGTTGTATAATGTAGTAATAAGCAAAAGGGTTTTATGAAAAATAATACAAATACGGAGGCGAATGTGGACATTATGGAAAGGAAAAGCAGGGAAATTGGGTTAGTTATTGCTATTATCATTATTTCTTTGGTGGCTTTTGCTGGGGCTGGATTGAGTGCTTATGAGTTTATTGATAATTCTAAGAAAGACGATCAGATACAGAGTTTACAAAACAAGATAAGAGAACTTGAAAAGAAGGCGTCCGTGGCAACTAATGGCAAGCCGACGAGGATTAGAGTTGTTAGTTCAAGTTGGAGTGGTTGGAGTAAGGATTATAAGCCGGTAGAAAAGGAATCATTTTGTGAAATTAAATTGTACGAAAAATGCGTAGTGAAAACTAGTCATTATTCGGATACGTCTGGTAGGGAGTGGGATGAAGAAATTCTTTCGTTTGAAATTAGAAGCGTCGATGACGATAAGATTAGTATACATACCTTTCAGGATTTTTCTTATAACGGAAACGGTTTTGGAAATACCAAGCGAGATTTTGTAATAGAGGCTGGGGAGTCGCTAAGGCTTACGACTCCTACGATGGATGCGGGCGATATTTTTACTCTTTCATTGACCGAAGAGTAGGCTGGCTGAATTAAGCAGTGTAAAAACGGATGCCGCCGTTAGGAACTTTGTCGACACGAATGTTGCCTTTCAGCGGCAACTTTAGACAATAGGTTCTGATGGCGTGGTGGACTCCACCGTGTGCGACGATTGCGATATTGTTGTAATCGGTATTAATAATTTCTTCCATGGCGGAGTATATTCTATCCGTAAATTCTTTGATGGATTCAATATTATCGTTTTTGATGTTTTTGTCGAAATCAAATAACTCATGAAAAGCTGCACCGACATAATCGCCGCTATTTCGTTCCTGGAGATTATCCTTTTCGAAAATGGGTACATTATGAAACTTGTTTATAATATCGGCAGTTTGTCTTGCGCGTTGGAGCGAGGAACAGAATATAACGTCTATGCGAGTATCCTTGAGCTCTTGGGCGGTTCTTTTGGCTTGCTCGATTCCAGTTGAATTTAGTGGGGCGTTTTCTTCTTTGAAGCCTGGCATATGGTGGATATTGGCTTTTCTGAGAGAAAGTTCGGTTATGTTTTGGTCAGTTTCGCCGTGGCGTACAAAAATAATTTGTTTCATCTTTTTAAGAATATATCAGATTGGTATAGAAGTGTAGTTGATGCTGTTTTAAATCTTAGAGTAATTGTTAATGTCTGAGAACATTTCTTTGATTAGTTGTTTACCACCTAAATCGATTGCTTCTTTTGAGTATCCAGCTTCAGCAACGCAGGGAACATCGGTGCCGACTACATAGGAGTATCCATCATAATATGCTAGGCTGTGATCTTGTTTTCCTTTTACTCTCGCAATTAAGAGTTGATAGCATTCTGCTGGGATTTTTGGGGATGAAGTTGTAAGTTGCTTTGTGAAGCCTGACACTACGATGTTTGATGCGTTATTGTACCAAGTAAAGTCGGTAGTTTCGGCAGATTTGACTTCGTAGCTGTAAATATATAGTTCATTTGGAATTTTTATCTTTACATTCCAATCGCCAATATATAGATACTCCGGTTTGTTCGTTTTGTTTCCATCCGTTGGATATTGGATGTCCTCGTTTTTGGTGGTGGCTTCGACGGTGGGGTCGTTTTCTTTTAATGAATTAGAGCTTTTTATACGTGTTTGAAGGCTCTTTATTTCGTTATTTTTTTGAGTGTTTTGCCAAAGTTCAATTCCTCCAAAGCATAGACCACTAACGGCGAGTACTGCCAAGGTGATTATGATTGGCATATGTTTACATTTTGCAGAAGTGGCGTTATTTTTCTGTTGTACTTCGGCGGATTGCCGCAAGGCTGAATGGTTTGTCGATGTCATATTGTAGCTCCATATTATATTTTAATTTCAGCATAGCCGCTAACGAGTCCAGTGTCCATATGTGACGACATGCCGAGTTTTTCTAAAATATCATGTTGTTGATATGAAATGGTAACAGTAGAGTCTTTTAAGAAAATATAGAAAAGATCATAGTCTGTTTTTAATGTTTCTATGTATTTGTCGGTGTTACTTTTAAACGCGTCGACGGATATTGTCTCGTCGAGAATATTGCCACCCCTGTTTAACAGGAATGAATCTACGGTTACGGTTTCGGATATGTTTTCGAGTATTTTGCGATATATCTCTTCCACGGTAAAGCCGAATTTGTCCAGGACGGCCTTATTATCGAGTTTTTCGCTGGTAGTTAAATCAATGTTGTTAGATACAACTTTGCTTGTGGTGCCGCCGGTTGGTACTTTGTAATAACTAATAGAATATGTAGATAATACATTGTTAAATACGCCATATTCAAATTTGACTGTCCCGTCAAGGTTCCCCTCGTTACGTGTGGGGTTAGGAACATTAAATGAGGCGTTCCCCGTGACGATAGTGTTCGTTTTGGCGACTTCTTCTGTAGGGCATTTTGTTTGACTTGGCCGATTATTACTACCGATTAACTGGTGTAGTCCAAAGCCAAAAAGTATATAGCTGCCGATTAGTAGGACTAACAATGTATATATTATAGGCAGATGATTGCATTTATTTGATTTGGATGATTCTAGTTGTGTAGTATGATCATTTGTGATTTGATTTTGTGTGCTCATGTGATTAAACCCGTTTATTATTTCTTATGTATATTATGGGCTTTAAAGTTGAATATTTAAATATTAAATAGGTCTGTTTTTGGCGTTAGATTAATTATGAGTTTGCAGATAGGAATCTTGAATTTTTAAAC